>VBEO01000057.1:0-8994 GCA_005881825.1 Chloroflexota bacterium
TGAACGAGTACTGGGTGCGCTTCGAGGCGCTCCAGGCCAAGTTCATCGAAGAGCCGAGGGAGGCCGTCCGATCCGCGCAGAAGCTGGTCGAGGAAGCTGTGGATCGGATGATGGAGGGGCTCCGGCACACCGGTTCCGGCGACCGGGCCGACACCGAGGAGCTCCGGGTCGCCATGAAGCGCTACCGGGACCTGCTCCAGCAGCTGGCGGGTGAAACGACGACTCCCTCCGCCGGCTACGCCGGCACCTCCCCCCGGGCCGGGGAGGAGTCCTACTCGACTACCCCCTCCGCCGGCTACGCCGGCACCTCCCCGCGGACCGGGGAGGAGACTCGCACGACCCCACCCCAGCCCTCCCCGGAGGGACGGGAGACTACCTCCTCAAGATAAGGGCGTCGCCCTGGCCGCCGCCGCCGCACAGCGCGGCGGCGCCGAGCCGGGCGCCCCGGCGCTGCATCTCGTAGGCCAGGGTCAGGACCAGGCGCGCTCCCGAGGCGCCGATCGGATGGCCGAGAGCCACGGCGCCGCCATTCACGTTCACACGCTCCTCGTTCAGGCCGAGCGTGCGGGTGGCATTGAGCGCCACCGCCGCGAAAGCCTCGTTGATCTCGACCAGGTCGAGGTCCGCCGCCTTCAGGCTCGCCTTCTGGAGGGCGTGGTCTATGGCCAGGGCGGGCACCGTGTGCAGCCAGGCGTAGCGGTCGGCTGACATCCCGTGGGCCACCACCTCGGCCAGCGGCTCGATGCCCTCGGCGGCGGCGCGCTCTGCGGACATCACGACCACAGCGGCGGCGCCGTCCGAGATCTGAGAGGCGTTGCCGGCGGTGATCGTGCCCTGGACCCGAAAGGCAGGTGACAGCTTGGCCAGCTTCTCAGCCGTGGTGCCCGGGCGGATGCCCTCGTCGCGCGCCACCTCGGCGACCGGGACCGTCTCGGCCCCGAGGCGGCCGGCGTCCCAGGCGGCCTGGGCGCGCTGGTGGGAGCGGGCGGCCCATTCGTCCTGCTCCTCGCGCGAGATCTCCAGCTCGCGGTTGACGTCGTCCGAGGACTCGCCCATGTGCGCTTCCAGGAAGGTCGACCAGAGCCCGTCGTGGACCATGGAGTCGACCATCTCGGCATTGCCCATGCGGACGCCGAAGCGGGCCTTGGGCACCAGGTAGGGCGCCTGGGACATGGATTCCATGCCGCCGGCCACCACCACGTCGACCTCGCCGGCCCGGATCAGCTGGTCGGCCAGCGCGATCGCGTTCAGGCCCGAGAGGCAGACCTTGTTGATGGTCAACGCGGGGACCTCGATCGGGATGCCGGCGGCCACGGCGGCCTGGCGGGCGGTGATCTGCCCGGCGCCGGCCTGCAGGACCTGGCCCATGATCACGTAGTCGACCTCGGACGCGGGCACGCCCGCGCGCTCCAGCGCGGCCCGGATGGCGATGCCGCCCAGGTTCACCGCTGGCAGCCCGGCCAGACCCCCGCCGAACTTGCCGATGGGGGTGCGGGCGCCGCTCACGATCACCGAGCCGGGCATCGCCCTCTGATCTTAGGCAGGCGGGGCTGAACGTGCGAAGTGAGATATCGGTGCGCTATTATGAGTTGACAATATCGGTATCACTTTCTACCGTTGAGGTAGCCATGCGAATACGCAAGGTAATCGACAGGAAGATCCGGTCCCAGCGCGAGGGACTCAACGTGGCCGGCGACATCCAGGGGGTGATCGCGGCCAACATCAACGAGCCTGGGACCACGGTCGTCAGCAGCACGAGCCACAACCGGATCGTGCAGAGGTCCGGCCGCCGGACCAAGAAATCGAAGGAGGTCTGACATGCAGGACCACGACAGGACCCACGACGAGGAGACTCCGGAAGTCAAGGACGAGGAGCTCGAGCAGCAGTCAGGTGAGGAGCTTCCCGACCGGGAGGCCATGTCCCTCATCAACGCCAACGTGGCGGCTCCCGTCAACGCGGCGGTGGCGCTGAACGCGCTGAGCGACAACTCGGCGGCGATCGCCAACGCCGAGCAGACCAACGACATCACCCAGACCAACTAGGAGGTCACATGGACAAGCGCGAAGAGAACACCGAGCGCGAGCTCCCGGACGTCAAGGACGAGGAGATCCAGCAGGAGACCGGGGAAGAGCTTCCCGACCGGGAGGCCATGTCCCTTGTGAACGCCAACCTCGCCCTGCCCATCAACGCGGCCGTCGCGGCCAACGTCCTCTCGGACGGCTCCGTCGCTTACGCGGACGCCGCGCAGGGCAACACCATCGACCAGGGCAACGTGACCCAGAACCCGCTCGGCGGGTAGAACCCATAGGAGGTCTGTATGGACAACGAGACCCGTCAACCGGAAGACATGGAGCAGCAGCAGCCTGAGATGTCTCAGGAAGAGCTGGAGCGCGAGAGCGAGGGCGAGGAGCTCCCCGATCGCGAGGCCATGTCTCTGATCAACGCCAACCTGGCGGCGCCCATCAACGCCGCGGTGGCGGCCAACGTCCTGTCTGACAACTCGATTGCGTACGCCAACGCCGAGCAGTCGAACCAGATCACGCAGGGCAACTAACCGATCGACCTGGCGGGCGGCCTGCGGGCCGCCCGTCTCTACTACTAACAGGGGGGAACCAACGACTTGGCAGTAGCCCGCGCACAGGGCGTCGAGCTGATCGGCGAGTACGAGGACTCCGGGTTCAAGGAGCCGCCGTACCTGGCGCGCCGTTCCGACGGCCAGGTCGTGCAGATGTCGAAGCTGCTCTTCGCCGTCGCCGAGGCGGTGAACGGCAGCGCCGGCTTCGCGGAGATCGCCGAGCGCGCCAGCAAGTCACTGGGCAAGCAGCTGAGCGCCGAGCAGGCGCAGTACCTGGTCGACAAGAAGCTGCGGCCGCTGGGCCTGCTGGCCAACCCCGACGGCAGCACCCCGCGCCTCAAGCGCATGGACCCGATGCTGGCGCTCAACTTCCGCGCCGCCCTGGTCCCGGAGGGCGTCGTGCGCGCCATCACCGTCATCTTCCGGCCGCTCTTCTGGCCGCCGGTGGTGGTGGCCGTGCTGGCCGGCCTGGTGGCGCTGGACGCCTACGTCTTCGCCCTCCACGGCGTCGCCCAGGCCACCCGCCAGATCCTCTACCAGCCGATGCTGATGCTGCTGCTGTTGGGCTTGATCATCCTCTCGGCGGCCTTCCACGAGTGCGGCCACGCCACAGCCTGCGCCTACGGCGGGGCCAAGCCGGGCGTGCTGGGGGCGGGCATCTACATGGTCTGGCCCGCCTTCTACAGCGACGTGACCGACGCTTACCGCCTGGGCAAAGGCGGGCGCCTGCGCACGGACCTGGGCGGGGTGTACTTCAACACGATCTTCATGCTGGTCACAGCGGCCGTTTACTTCTGGACGCGCTACGAGCCGTTGCTGGTGGTGATCGCGCTCCAGAACATCGAGATCGTCCACCAGTTCCTGCCCTTCTTGCGCCTGGACGGGTATTACGTCGTGGCGGACCTGACCGGCGTGCCCGACATCTTCGGGCGCGTCAAGCCCGTGCTGCACAGCCTGGTCCCCGGCGAGGAGCCGGAGAAGGCCGTCACCGAGCTGAAGGGCTGGGTGCGGGTCGCGGTGACGATCTGGGTGCTGATCACGGTGCCGCTCGTCCTCTTCATCTACGCGGTGCTGATCCTGAACGCGCCGCGCATCTTCGCCACCGCCTGGCGCTCCCTGAACCTGCAGTTCCACAATGCCGCACAGGCCGCCGGCCAGCACAGCTGGCTGTTGGTGGTGCTCTTCGCGCTGCAGGCGGTGCTCCTGTTGCTGCCCGTGATCGGGCTCGTCTACACGTTCTTAATGAGCGGCCGCAAGGTGGCCGGCGTGGTGGGTGAAAAAACCGAGGGCCGGCCGGCTCTGCGCGCCGGAGCGGCCACCCTTGCCGGATTGCTCGCTGTGATCGTGGTCTGGGCGTGGCTGCCGCACGGCCGCAACTACACGCCCATCACCCCGACCGAGCGCGGCACCGTCTTAACGGCTTACACGCAGCTGCTGAGCGCGCCCGCCGCGCTCACCGGCGTCGGCGCCATGCCGCAGGCTGCGGCTTCCCCGGACACCACGAACACCACCACCACCACCACCACCACCACCACCAATCAGACCAACACCGGGACCAATGTCCAGCCGTCGGCGTCGCCCAGCGCCGGAACCGTCACCAACTCCTCGCCGCAGCCCACAGTGGCGCCGAGCCAGTCGCCGTGATCGTGCGCAAGCTACTCCGCCGGATCGCGACCCTGAAGAACCTGGCCGGCGCCATGGCTGTGGCCGTCGCGCTGGCGCCTAGCGCCGCGCTGGCCGACAACGTGGCGATCGCCGTCAACACCAAGAACGGCTCCGACATGATCCGCATCGCGTTCAAGATCGAGCGCTTGATGCAGGACACCGTGGCGCCGACCAACGCGGCGATCGCCGTCTCCAGCTGCTCCTCCTGCCAGACCGTGGCGATCGCGATCGACGTCGTGTTCGTGATGTCGGATCCCCACGTGTATGCGCCCACCAACCTGGCGCTGGCCATGAACATCGGCTGCTCCAACTGCAACACGCTGGCCGATGCCTATCAGTTCGCGATGACGACCGGCGGTCCGGTCCATCTGACGCCGGAGGGCGAGCGAGAGATCGCGCGCATCCGGCAGCAGCTGGAGCAGATTCGCCACTCGGACGGAACCATCTTCGACATCCAGCAGCAGGTGAGCCTGCTGATGTTGCAGCTGCAGCAGGTGCTCTCCACCGAGGTGGTGTCGGTGCCTCCGGACCAAAACCAGCCGCCGGCCGACCAGGGCCAGACCCCGCCGGCGGTGGCCAGCCCGGCGCCCAGCGCCAGCCCGGAAGCAAGTCCACAGCCGAGCGCGACGCCGCTGCCGGCCTCGCCCTCGCCCTCGCCGAGCCCCACCTAGATGAGCGAGCTCGAGCTGCACACCAGCTCGGCGCGCACCCCGGTCTTGCTGGCGGCGTTCGGCGAATGGGTGACCGGCCTCCCGCTCTACGGTTCCATCGCGGCCACGATCTGGATTCCCTACCAGGTGCTGCAGGTGCTGCTGGCGCTGGTCCTGGGCGTCCCGGCGGCCGCCGACGCCGTTCAGGCCGCAGGCAAGGCCGCCGCTGCCGACCAGCCCTTCGACGAGTCGGGTGCGGTGGCCGCGGCCGGCCGCCTGCTGCTGTTTGGACTCGTGACGCTGGCGCTGGCACTGGTGGCGGCCGCACTCAGCCAGGCTGCCACCGCCCTGGCCGTTGCGGGCCGGCTCCGCGGCGAGAGCCCCCCTCTGGGTTCCGTGCTGCGCGCGGCCTGGGCGCGCACGGGCGCCGTGCTGGGCGCGACCTTCCTGATGGCGCTGGTGGGGCTGCTGGCGGTGATCGTGGTGCTGGTGGTGGGGCTGCCGCTCACATTTGCCCTCGGCCTGGCGCACCTCGGCGCGGTCGGCACCGGCCTCACCGCCCTGGGCTTGATCGCGGGCCCCGTGGTGCTGATCAGCGCCTTCGCGGTGGCGCCGCAGGTGGCCGCGATCGAAGGCGCCGGCCCGCTGGCCAGCCTGCGCCGGGCCCGCAGCCTGATCGGCCGCCGCTGGCCGGTCGCCCTCCTGGTGCTGGTCGTCCTGGGCACCGTGGCCTGGCTGGGTTCGGCCCTGCTCACCGGGGTTTTCGAAGCCGCGGTCGGGGGCCGGCCGGGCGCGGTGTCGCTGCTGGCGGGCGCGGCCGCGGCGGCCCTCTCGGCGGTGGTCTTCGGGCCCCTGCCCCAGGTCGGATTGACGCTTCTTTACGACAGGCTCCGAACCCGAGAGGGCGCCTAGACCGACATTCCCCCGACGATCGGGGCCCGTGCGTTAACGGCTTTTCGCCACGGCCTCAGGGTGACGTCTGGCGCGCGGGCCATCTTCTTGGCCCGTGCTCAGCAAGACCCTCCGCCGGTCTGCGGCCCTGCTGGCCGCGGTGGCCGGACTCGTCCTGACGGCCGTGCCGGCCGCAGCCAGCGGCGACTACATCACCACCACCGGCGGCTCGGACATCTCCTGGCCCCAGTGCGGCCAGCCGATGCCCCCCATCGACGGCAACAGCTTCGGGATCGTGGGCGTCAACGGCGGCCAGACCTTCTCCATGAACCCCTGCTTCCGCCAGGAGTGGGCGTGGATGCAGGCGGGCGGCGCGGCGCCGCCCTCGGTTTACATCAACGTCGACTTCGGGCTCACCAGCGACGGCTACGACAGCTGTCTGACCGACGACCAGGTCTGCGGCGCTTACGACTACGGGTACAAAGCGGCCGAGTTCGCCTACACGCGCGCCAACTACGAGACCAACGGTGGCTCCCTGAAAGCGTCCACCTGGTGGCTGGATGTGGAGACCATGAGCAACTGGAGCGACAACACCGGGCTCAATGCGCGGGTCGTGGCCGGCGCCATCGACTACTTGAAGACCACCGGCCACCGGATCGGGGTGTACTCCACGCGCAGGCAGTGGAACGAGATCACCGGCGGCTGGAACCCGGGGTCGGGCATCGGAAACTGGGTGGCCGGCGCCGACAGCCTGGACGACTTCTCCCGTTGCGGCGCCAACCTTTGGGACGGCGCGCCGGTGTGGGTCGTCCAGTACCTGAATTGGGACCTCGACCTGGACCAGGACCGGTCCTGCTAGAGCCCTAGCGCTCTCCTGATCCAGGCCTCGCTGAGCTGATTGGCGCGGTCGAGATCGGCGCCCATGAAATCATGGTGGGCGCCTGGAAACCAGACCAGGTCGGTGCTGATGCCGGCGGTCTGCATGGCGTCATGGCTGGTTTGCGTCCAGGCCGCCGGGATGTCCTCGTCGGCCGTGCCCTGGAGGAACAGCACCGGAGGCTGGCCGGCGGCCAGGTAGTTGCGCGGCGAGAGGTGCCGATACCCCTCCGGGTTGGTCTCCGGGCGGCCGATCGAGCCCGGGCCCTCCGGCCGGTTGATCCACCATTTGCGGCCGTTGTCGGCCATGTCGGTGCTGACGGGCGCGAAGAGCACCACGGCTTTGATGCGGGGATCGACCACCATCGCGATCTCGCTGATGCCCCCGCCGTTGCTGTGGCCGATGAAGGCCAGCCTGGTGGGGTCGGCCTTGGGGTAGGAGTAGAGCGCGCTCACCAGGTCCAGAGCCGCCACCACCTGGCCGGCGATGGCCGGCAGGTCGGGGGGCGCCGGGCCGGAACCGGAATAGCCCGGCCAGTTGGGCGCCACCGAGATGAAGCCATCGGTGGCCAGCGGGTCGCCGAAGATGCCGGAGTCCTGACCGATCCAGTAGCGCTCGGGCGGGATGAAGCCGTGGTTGACGACCACCACCGGAAAAGGTCCGTCGCCGTCCGGGACCGAGATGGTGCCGGTCATGGTCTGGCCGCCGCTGGGCCAGGTCATGTGGTACTTCGTGAAACCGGCTCCCCGGAACATCTCGTCCTGGATGTCCAGCCGGCCGGGCGGGTAGGGCCGCGCGCGCAGCGACTCGATGTAGTAGGCCGGCAGCTGCGGGGTGGGGCTGGCGCGGGGCGTGGGCGTCGGACTCAGGCTAGCCGCGGCGGCCTCCGGACTCGTCGTGGCACGTGCCGTGGGGGCCGCCGATCCAGTGCAGGCGCAGAGCATGAGGAGCGCTGTCGGAAGAAAACGCTGTGCGAAAAACTGATAGCCTTGGTATAAGAAGAACATGCGCTTGTCCATGCTCAAGCGCGATTGGGCGCTGGCACTCGCCCCCAAAGAGCTGTCCGGCCGCCCGGAGGGCTTCATATTCGCCTGCCTGTGCATGGCCGTAGTGGTGCTGGTGGCGATTGCCGACGTGCGCACGCACCAGTACGGGACCGTCGGCGGCATCGCCTTCATACCGGTGCTGGCGGCGGCCTGGCTGCTCTCCGACCGGATGACGGCCGTGGTGGTGGGGGTCGCCATGTCGCTGGCACTGCTGGGCGCGCTGCTGGGGCCGGTGGCCATAGTCACCGCCCTGACCCGCGTCATCCTGATCCCCATTCTGGCGGTGCTGGCGCGGCTGGCGGCGACCACGGTGGTGCGGATCCACCGATCCGAGATGCAGACCCGTGAGGCGCGTGCGGCCGAGGAGCGCATGCGCGAGCTCGAGGGCGCAAAGTCGGAGTTCTTGCGGCTCGCGTCTCACGAGCTGCGGGGGCCGATCGCGATCCTGCGCGGTTACCTGAACATGCTGGAGGACGGCACTCTCGGCCCGCTGCCGCCCACCGTCGACAAGGTGGTCCCCGTGCTGGTGGCCTCGGCGGCCGGCATCAACCAGACGATCGACCAGATGCTGGACGCGGCCCGCCTGGAGGACAGCCGCCTGCAGATCCAGCGCCGGCGCACCGATCTGGCCCAGCTGGTGCAACAGACTGCGGCCAACGTGCAGCTCCTCCACGGCGACAGCCACCACGTCTCCTGCCGAGGCTGCGAGCAGCCGGTGCTGGTCGACCTGGACGCCAACCGGATCGCGACCGTGGTCGGGAACCTGGTCTCCAACGCCATCAAGTACTCACCCGTCGGCAGCCAGGTCGACCTCCTGGTGGAGAAGGGACCCGCGCACGTGCGCGTGCACGTGCGCGACCGCGGGATGGGCATCCCGGCCGCGGACATGCCGCGCCTGTTCACGCGCTTCGGGCGCCTGGAGCGGCCGGAGACCAGTGACGTCCCGGGGACGGGACTCGGCCTCTACCTCTCCCGCGAGCTGGCGCGCATGCACGGGGGCGACATCAGCGCCGTTTCCACGCCGGGCCAGGGCAGCGTCTTCTCGCTGGAGCTTCCGCTGCCGGCCGCGAAACCGCAGGCCGCGAGGGCCGAAGCCAGCACCCCGTCTAGAGGGCGTCCGGAGGCGAGGTTTATGGGCGCGCCATCAGCAGGCGCAGCTTGGCCGTCGTGGCGTCGATGAACACCAGGTAGCGGGGAGCGGAATAGCAGGCGCGCAGCTGCATCGTGGCCGCGGCCCTGGACGAAGGCGCCGGGCACACGGCGTTGCCCACGCTCGGCTCATCCACGGC
>VBEO01000057.1:9123-13752 GCA_005881825.1 Chloroflexota bacterium
CAGGCGGCCGGGGTGCATTCGGGAGGGAGCGCCGAGTGGGTTAGGCGGATGCCCATCTTGTCCAGCGCGCCCGGCGTGACGGTCTTGAGCGTCACCGGCTGGGAGCTGCCCGGACGGGTCGCGAGGCCGCTGAGCGACACCCCCGCCACCGTCGCCAGGAGCACGGCCGCGCCCAACGCCACCAGCGCGGGCAGCCAGGATTTCACATGCGACCCAACGCCTGAGGCGGCCGCCGGGTAACTCGACGGCACGGTCACAAGATCACGTTAAGGGTTGACCTCGCGCAAAGGTCGCTGTTAGCCTGACCCGCGACTCAGGTGGGCCCGCGGCTCGCCGACCAACCGGGGGGTAGCACTCTGCACTTGGCGCTCGGCCGATACCTGACGCACGCCGTCGTGCTGCTGGTGGCGATGGTCGTCTCCAGCTTCGCGTCCGTGGATCGGAACCTGCCCGCTTCCTTTGCCTTGAGGCTGGGTGCCGTCAATGCCGAGGGATTGGTCGGGGGCGAGGGCGGTTCGGTCGGCCAGGTCTCACTGGGCCGCACCAGCACCATCATCAAGCCCATCGCGGTACCCACCTCGGCGCCCAAGCCCCACACCGCCTCGGTCTACACGGTCGGCGATGGCGACAGCCTGCAGACGCTGGCGGCGCGATTCGGAGTTTCGGAGTCAGCGATCCGCTGGTCGAACTACTCCTTGCTCAGACGGACCGACTCCAACGTGGCCAAGGGCCAGCAGCTGGTGATCCCGCCCGTGGAGGGGATCGTGGTCACGATCCAGGACGGTGACACCGCGGCCTCCCTGGCGGCCAAGTACCAGACCGATCCCCAGGCGATCGTCGACTTCAACTACCTGCGCGACCCGGTTTCGCTGCCCGCCGGGGTGGCGATCGTGATCCCGGCCGGGAAGGGGCCCGACTTCGAGAAGCCGCCGGCGCCCCCGCCGGCGCCCATCCGCACCTCCTATGTGAGCGCGCGGCCCACGGGATCGGCCTACTCGGTATCCGCCGGAGGCCCCTCGGCGGGCAGCTACGGCAACCGCTTCGCCTACGGGTACTGCACCTGGTACGTGGCTTCGCGGATTCCCGTGCCCTGGCTGGGCAACGCCTGGGAGTGGTTCGGGCAGGCGCAGGCCTACGGGTGGGCGACCGGCCAGACGCCGCGGGCGGGGGCGATCATGGTGACCTGGGAAAGCGGATACGGCCACGTGGCCATCGTGGAGCGGGTCAACGCCGACGGCTCCTGGACGGTGTCCGAGATGAACTTCGTGGGCTGGGGGATCGTCGACCAGCGCACCATCTTCCCCGGACACGTACCGCTGATCGGGTTCATCTACCACTAGAAGCTGACGCCGGCCGCCAGGACGGTGGCCGTGACTGCGGCGGCGGTGGCCAGGGTGAACCGGAAGGCGAGCTTCGGTTTATCGGCCACGGCGGCCACGGCGGTTGCGGCCAGCAGTCCCATCGCTGAGGCCAGGCCGACGTAGAGAAGCGTGCTTCTGTGGCTGGCGCCCAAACCAACTGTCAGCGCGGCCGCCGCCATCAGGGCAGGCCCCGCGATACTGGTGGCGCGGCGGCCGAGCCGGGCCGGTAACCCTTCCAACCCGGTGAGTGTCTGCGTGAAGTGGGCGCCGGCTCCGAGCAGCGCGGCGGCGGCCGTGGCCCAGAGCGGCGGGGCGTGGGTGATGGGTGGGCCTTCTGTCACGAACGCGGGGACCATGCCGAACGCGAACGCATAGGGCAGCACGCTGTACGGCGTGCGCTTGAGCGAGCGGTTGTACTCGGCCGCCGCCAGCAGGGCGGTGAGGTGGGCCAGCGCGCTTACGAGACCGGTCGCAATGCTGAGCGGGATCGCCAAGACCAGGGCCGTGTAGGCCGCCCGTTTTACCGCGGCTTCGGAGATCTCGCCGGTGGCCAGGGGTTTGTCGGGGCGACCTTGTTCCCGGTCCTGGGCGGCATCGACCAGGTCGTTGGTCCAGCCCACCCACAACTGGCCGGCGAGCACTGCGGCGGCCATCAGGGTGGCGTAGGTCGGGCCGCGCCCGGCGGTCAGGGCCAGGGCGGTGACGATCACGGTGACCGCGAGGACCGATTCGGGGTGGGAGCAGCGGAGGAGAAGCCAGGCCGCGCGCGTGATTTCTTCTAGCCGGCGGGGACCGGGGCCGGTTCCAGCTCGGGCTGGACCCCGGTGCCGCGCTGGGCCCAGCTCTCCTCGGCGCGGGTCACGTCGTCCTCCACGCTGCGCAGGGCGAGGGCGGCCAGCAGGGCGGCGACCAGCAGCAGGGGCGTCGAAGTGATCAGCAGCGCCAGCTGCAGGCTGTGCAGCTGGTCGGAGATGAACCCGACGTCGAAGGTCGAGTGGGAGTCGCCGACGACATGCGAGACGAAAAGCAGCATGGTCACCACGCTGGCCCGAAGGCTGGGTGGGACGCAGTTCTGGCTGACCGCGGTGAAAGGTCCGCTGTAGAGGTAGATGCCGACCACGGTGATGAAGAACGCGGGGATGAACACGGGTATGGAACCCAAGGTCATGGGGGCGGTGAGGGCGACGGTGATGAAGACCGCGCCGATCAGGTAGCCGGCGATGCCGACCTCGAGGTAGCCCTTCTGTGACTTGCGGGCCCGGCGGTCGGCGAGCCAGCCGCCCACCAGGGTGCCGACGAGGCCGCCGGCGACCAGCACAACCCCGCTCAGCAGGCCGGCGGTGCTGGTGTCCATGCCGAAGCGGCGGTTGAGGTTGATGGGCAGCCAGTAGGCGTTGGCCGCGAGCACGAAGAAGAGCACCGTCTGGCTGAAGATCGTGTAGCGCACGGTGGGTATGCGCATGAGGTCGAAGAAGGCCTGGCGGCCGGAGTCGAACGCCTTGGCGACCTGTGGACCCTTGCTTTCAGCGGCCCCCCGAAGGGGCTCCCTGAGAGTAAAGGCCAGGAGGGCGAAGATCAGCCCCGGTATCGCGGTGAAGAAGAAGGCCGTGCGCCAGCCGAAGTGCTGGCCGATGTAGCCGCCCCCGGCGAAGCCGACCGCGATCCCCACGGCGGTGCCCGCACCCCAGTAGGACATGGCGCGGCCGCGGGTTTCCTTCGGGAAGTAGTCGGCCATCAGGGACGTGCCCGCGGGGTAGTAGGAGGCCTCGCCGACGCCGACCGCCGCCCGGGTGACGAAGAGCTGGGCGTAGTTGGCGACCAGGCCGCTCAGCACGGTGGCCAGCGACCAGATGGCGACGCCGGTGCCGACGATGGTGCGCCGCACCCCCCGGTCGGCCCAGTAGCCGAAGGGGAGGGCGCAGACGGCGTAGACCAGCAGGAAGGCGGTGCCCAGGAGACCGACCAGCGTGTCGCTGAGGTGGAAGTCCCTCTGGATCAGTGGCGAGACCGCGGCGCCCAGGTACCGGTCCATGTAGTTGAGGAAGTTGATCCCGAACATGACCGCGAGCACGTAACGGGCGTAGCCCTTGGGCACGTTGGAGATGGTAGGGGCGCCGGGCGCCGCTGGGCCGTTGGGTAACATGGCCGAGGCGCCGCCGCGGGTCGGCCGGCGCGCTCACCGGCGTGGGTCGGCAAAGGGCATGTGGCGAGCCCAACGGTCTGTAAAACCGCCGCGAAAGCTGTGGGGGTTCGACTCCCTCCCGGCCCACCAGCCCCAATTCGTATTCAGGATCGATCGGATTCTTCTAGGAGCGGGGGGTCCCGGTGGTAGGTCCGACCATTTTTGACAGCAGTTCTGACAGCAATTTGGACGCGGCTGTCTTCCGGACGGCCTGCGGCGGGCTCAAAAACCGATGTCCGCAAGGACGTGGGGGTTCGACTCCCCCTCTCGGCACCAGCCCGATCTGAACTCAAATCTAGGCTAATCGGGTCTCTCCGCGGGCGGTCGCAATGCTTTCCAGCTCTTGATTTGACTGGCAAACCGACTGGCAGCCGCAGGCTGTACGCCATCTCGAAGACCGGAGGTGTGGCGATGCCGAAACGGGCCAACGGAGAGGGCGCTGTCTACCTGCGCGCCGACGGGCGTTGGGAGGCTCAGCTGAGATTCGGTCATGGAGGGACGGCTGACGAACCTTTTGGCGCTTGTCGTCAGACCCAGGTTTAAGAAGGACGACGGTTCTTGCCCTGTGGGTCAGACGTGAAGCCCCTAGCCCCCGACCAAGTCACAACATCGGGAATCGATTAGTTTCAGGCGCCAGATCAGTCGAAGAGTGATGTGCAAGCCCTCTTCAATCGAAGGAGCGTCGAAATGACCACTGATGCAACCCCCCGAGGAAGGGGCGTCGCCAACGCCAAGTCCGACACCGAGCTGCTGGTAGCCATGACCGGCAAGGCAAGCCCTGCCAAGGCCGCGGAAGGCGACCGGCCAGTGTTCGCCTACATCGCGAGTTTGCCACAGTCACAGCGCCGCATCGCCGAGCGCATCGATGCCCTGGCGGCCGCGCAGCTTTCGGACCTCCGGCGCGCGGTGAAGTGGGGTATGGCGTACTACGGAGTGGAAGGCGGCTGGTGCTTCTCGTCCGGCGCATTCGTCGGCCATGTGAAACTGATGTTCATACGCGGCACCGCGCTCGAGCCGGAGCCGCCGGTGACTCCCATCGGGATGGGCAAGTCCACACGTGGCGTCGAACTGGCGTCCGTGGACGAT
>VBEO01000115.1 GCA_005881825.1 Chloroflexota bacterium
GCCTCGTCGACCGAGTTGTCGACCAGCTCCCAGACCAGGTGGTGGAGGCCGCGCTGATCGGTGGACCCGATGTACATGCCGGGACGCCGCCGCACGGGCTCCAGGCCCTCGAGAACCTGGATCTGTTCGGCGGTGTACGCCACGTCGGCGCCGAGGGGACGAGGGCGCATTCTGCGACTGCCCGGGAGGTCCTGGGGGACGCTCACGAAGCGGCCGGCCGTCCCAGCGAGGTGAGTTGGAGAAAAGGCAACTGGGGAGGTGGCTCCGAATACGAATTCTACCCCAAAACGGGCTGCGGCCGGGCTGTTAAGGAGCCTCGGTAGGGCTTTCCGAGGCGGCGTTCCAGCGCAGGACGGGGCGCCGAGCGGCGGCCACCTCGTCCAGGCGACCGACGGGCAGGCTGACCGGCTCCGCATGCAGTCGCTGCGGGTCGGTGCGGGCCAGGTCGGCCACCTCTTTGACCGTATCCGCGAAGGCGTCCAGGGTGGCTTTCGACTCGGTCTCGGTGGGTTCCACCATGACGGCCTCGGGCACGATCAGCGGGAAGTAGACCGTGGGCGCGTAGTAACCGCGCTCCAGCAGTCCCTTGGCCACATCCAAGGCCTTGACGCCATGCTCGGCCAGGTTGCGGGCCGAGGCCACGAACTCGTGCATGCAGGGACCGTCGTGGGGCAGGTCGAGCACGCCTTGCAGCCGGCTGCGCAGGTAGTTGGCGGCCAGCACAGCGTCCTCGGAGGCCTGGGCCAGGCCGTCGCCGCCCATGGCCAGGATGTAGGTGTAGGCGCGCACCAGCATCCCGAAGTTGCCGTAAAAGCTGCGCACGCGCCCGATCGAGTGCGGCCGCTCCTCGTCGAGTTCGAAGTGGCCGTTGCGGCGCTCGATCGTGGGCTTCGGCAGGAACGGCTCCAGGTCACTCTTGACGCCGACCGGGCCGGCGCCCGGCCCACCCCCGCCGTGCGGCGTGGTGAAGGTCTTGTGCAGGTTCATGTGCACGGCGTCGAAGCCCATGTCGCCGGGGCGGCAGATGCCCATCAGGGCGTTGAGGTTGGCGCCGTCGTAGTAGAGCTTGGCGCCGGTGGCATGGACCATCTCCGCCACCTCCAGGATCTCGCGCTCGAACAGGCCTAGCGTGTTGGGGTTGGTGAGCATGAGCGCCGCCACGCGCTGGTTGAGCTTGGACTCCAGGTCGGCCACGCTGATGCGCCCGTCGGCGCCCGACCTGACCTCCACCACCTGGAAGCCACAGAGCGCGGCGCTGGCCGGGTTGGTGCCGTGGGCGCTGTCCGGCACCAGGACCTGGTCGCGACGCTCGCCGCGGGCCTGGTGGTAAGCCTGGATCATCCGCAGCGCCGTCCACTCGCCGTGCGCGCCGGCCGCCGGCTGCAGGGTGACCCGGTCGACGCCGGCCACGGTGCAAAGCGCGGCCTCCAGGAGGTGCATCAGCTCCAGGGCGCCCTGTGCCGTGGCCTGGTCCTGGTAGGGGTGCAGGTAGGCAAAGCCGGGCAGCTGGGCCGCCGCCTCGTTGGCGACCGGGTTGTATTTCATGGTGCAGCTGCCAAGCGGGTAGAAGTTCTCGCTGATCGAGTAGTTGAGCGAGGCCAAGCGGCTGTAGTGGCGCATCAGCTCCGGCTCGCTGATGCGAGGCAGATCGGGTGTCCGCCGCCGCCTGAGGTGGGCCGGCAGCGCATGTTCGGCCGGCGCCTCGCGGACACCGGCCTAGGGGAGGCGCGGGCCCGGCCAGCCGGGCCGGCTGAGCTCGAAGCTGAGCGGTTCTCTCATACCGTCTTCCGAAGCGCCGCCACCAGCTGCGCGAGCGCATCCGGGTCGTTCAACTCGGTGCAGCAGAAGACCGCCACGTCCTCCAGCTCGGGGTACCAGCGGGCCACCGGGAGTCCACCCAGGATGCCCTCCGCCTCGACCGCCCGGAGGCGATGTAAAACGTTTTTCATCCGCACCGGGAACTCGTTGAAAAAGGGCCGGTCGGGGTGCAGGAGTTCTATCTCGGGCAGCTGGCTCAGCTCGTCGGCCAAGGCGTGGGCGCGCCGGTAGGAGACGTCAGCGACCTGACGCAGGCCGTCAGGGCCCATGTAGGTCAGGTACACGCTCGCCGCCAGCGCGCAGAGCGAGTGGTTGGTGCAGATATTGGAGGTCGCCTTTTCGCGCCGGATGTGCTGCTCCCGAGCCGTCAGCGTGAGCACGTAACCGCGGCGGGCCTGACCGTCGTGGGCCTCGCCGACCAGCCGCCCGGGGAGGCGGCGGACCAGCTCCTGGCGGCAGGCGATGAAACCCACATGGGGCCCGCCGTAGCTGGGCGCCAGCCCGAGCTGCTGGCCTTCGCCGACCGCGATGTCGGCGCCGTACTCGCCGGGCGCCGCCAGCAGAGCCAGGCTGATGGGGTCGACGCAGGCGATGGCCAGCGCGCCCGCCGCGTGGGCCAGCTCAGTCACCTGCGATCCGTCGGCGATCAATCCCAGGAAGTCTGGGCTCTGGAAGACCAGGGCGGCGCTGTCGTTCCCGGGGTCGGTCCCGATCCGCACCTGGAAGCCGCGGCCCTCCGCGTAGCAGCGCAGCACCTCCAGGTACTCCGGGTGCAGGTAGGGCGCCACCACCACTTCGGGACGCCCCGTGTGGACCACCGCCATCATGGCCGCCTCAGCCACCGCAGTGGCGCCGTCGTAGAGGGAGGCGTTGGCCACGTCAAGCCCGGTCAGCTGCGCGATCAGGGTCTGGAACTCGAATATGGCCTGCAGCGTGCCCTGGCTGGCCTCGGGCTGATAGGGCGTGTAGGCGGTGTAGAACTCGGGCTTGGAGAGCACAGCGCCCACCGCGGCCGGGACGAATCGGCGGTAGACCCCGCCGCCGCGGAAGGTCAGGCGGTCGTCGAAAACGCGGTTGCGAGCCGCCAGCTCGCGGACCCGGGCCATGGTCTCGAGCTCGGAGAGGCCGGGCGCCAGGTCGAGGCGGCGCAGGCGAAGCGACGCTGGGACGTCGACCAGGAGCTCATCCATTGAGCCCGCTCCCAGCGCCTCCAGCATCGCCTGCCGGTCCTCCTGGGCGTGGACCAGATAAGGCAAGCGGCTAGTGCCCCCCGGACTCGGCCAGCTTCTGATAAGCGGCCTGGTCGAGCAGACCGTCCGGCAGGCCGCCCTCCGTCTGCACCTTGATCAGCCACCCCTCGCCCAGGGGATCTTTGTTGACCAGCTCGGGATTGGCTGCCAGGCGCTCGTTCACCTCCAGCACGGTCCCGGCCACCGGGGCATACAGGTCGGAGGCGGCCTTGACCGACTCGATCACGCCGAAGGACTCGCCCGCGCCTAGCTTGCGCCCTTGCCGCGGCAGCTCCAGGAACACCACGTCGCCCAGCTGCGATTGTGCGAAGTCCGTGATGCCGACGGTCGCCACCTCGCCGGCGACCTCGACCCACTCGTGGGTCTCGGTATAGCGTCTGTCGCCCAAAATCTCCTCCTGGCTAGCCGGCTTGCCTGCTGCTGACCGCGGTCTTCACGGAGCCTCGATAGAAAGGCAGCTTCACCACCTCGGCGCCGCCGGCGCCGCCCCGGCTTTCGATCTCGAGCTGGGCGCCCGGAGGCGCGGCGCCGGCCTTCACCGAGGCCATGCCGATCCCGCCGCCCAGGAAAAACGAGTGGGTTCCGCTGGTGACGACTCCGATCGGCTCGCCGTCGCGGCTGACGGCCGCCCCATGACGGGGAATCGTGCGCTCGCCGCAGCGCAGCCCGACCAGCACCCGATCGGGTCCCTTCTCCTTCACCTCGAGGAGGGCCTCGCGACCAGTGAAGTCGCCCTTATTCAGCTTCACCGTCCAGCCCAGACCGGCCTGGTAGGGGTTCGTCTGCTCGTCCATGTCATTGCCGTAGAGGCGCAGTCCCGCCTCCAACCGGCAGACATCCCGCGCCGCCAGCCCGGCCGGCGTGGCGCCGGCCGCCAGCAGGCCGTCCCACACGGCCGCCGCGCGCTCGGCGGGGAGATAGAGCTCGAAACCGTCCTCGCCGGTATAGCCCGTACGCGAGACTGTCGCCGGCCTGCCCGCGACCTGTCCCTGGACCACTCCGAAGTAGGGGATCGCGGCCAGATCGAGATCGGATGCCAGGGTCGCCAGAACCGATTCCGCGCGTGGACCTTGGAGCGCCAGCAGGGCGGTGTCCGGGCTGCGGTCCAAGACCTCGACGCCCGCGCCGGCGTGGTCACGCATCCAGGCCACGTCCTTCTCACGATTGGAGGCGTTCACCACCGTCGACCAGGAGCCATCCGGAAGCCGGTAGACGACCAGGTCGTCGAGCACGCCGCCGGCCTCGTTGCAGATGAGGTTGTACTGGGCGTGACCGGGCTCCACCTGCGCCAGATCGTTGGTGACCAATCGCTGCAGATAGTCCGCCACGCCGCCGCCCCGGAAGCTGACCCGGCCCATGTGGCTGACGTCGAAGATGCCGGCCGCCTGGCGCACGGCGGCGTGCTCCTCGCGCACGCTGGAGTACTGCTGAGGCATCTCCCAGCCGGCGAAGTCCACCATGCGTCCGCCCAGCGCCCGATGCCGCTCGTAGAGCGGCGTGCGCTCAGGCACCCTCGGGGCCTTCGATCTCGTCCAGAAGCCGCTCCGGGTCCAGGTACTGGAGCAGGTCCTCATCGTGCCGGCGGCGGGCCTCCCTGACCATTTCACCCAGCACCTTGGTGCGCTCAGTCGTCCATTCCAGCTTCTCGGCCAGCTCCTGGATGGTGGCCTCGCGACCCTTGGCCTTGCGCACAGAGATCTCCGCCCTCTCGTACGCCTCGGCATCCTCGACCAGCTGCGCTGCGGCCCGGTCGAGGGCCAGCTGCTCACGCTGGGAGTTGCTGATCTGAGCCGCCACCTGCTCGGTGGCGAAGGCCTGGAAGTTGTCGGAGCCGCTGTCGGGGAAGTCGCGGATGGCCGCGATCAGGCCGATCGAGCCCTCCTGGACCAGCTCGTCTTCGCTGAGCCCCGCGCCCTCCGGGTCCCGCCCCTCGTGCGCGAGCCGCAGCACCAGGCCCAGGTTCTCGTTGAAGAGCCGCGTCTCGGCCTCGCCGTCGCCGCCGGCTGCCCGCCGCAGCAAGCGTGCCTCCTCGTCGGGGCTGGAGCGCGTGCGTTCGGCCTGCTGGGCCAAGGCGCGGAGCTCGTGGCCGCTTTTGGCCCCCCTGGCCGCCCCCCGCCGCTCGGGTTGGGGTGCCATCGGGAGCTAATTCTATCGACGCCGGAAGGGCGGTCCCGGGCGGGCCATAATGCCCATCCATGGCCCTTCGGGGCGTGCTGACGGCGATCGCGGCGATGACCGCGCTGATGCCTGCGAGCGCGGCGGCGCGGGCGCCTCTGGTGGACCGAGCCGATCTGGACGGCGTGATCAACTCGGTGATGGCCGACTACATCGCCCAGAGCGTCAACCACGCCGCCGACGACCGAGCGGCCGCGCTGCTGATCGTGATGAACACGCCGGGCGGTGAGATGGACGCCATGGACCGGAT
This sequence comes from Chloroflexota bacterium, assembly GCA_005881825.1. Classification (GTDB taxonomy): domain Bacteria; phylum Chloroflexota; class Dormibacteria; order Dormibacterales; family Dormibacteraceae; genus CF-28. Next base: position 5,494 of record VBEO01000115.1, read on the forward strand.
CATCACCAGCCTCCTCAACTCGCCCGTGCCGGTGATCGTGTACGTGGCGCCGCCCGGGGCCCGGGCGGCCTCGGCCGGGCTCTTCGTGGCCCAGGCCGCCGACCTGGTCGCGATGGCGCCGGGCACCAACATCGGATCCGCCCACCCGATCGCCGGCAACGGCGCCGACATCGGGGGCGACCTCGGCCGCAAGGTGCTCAACGACGCGGTGGCGCGCATCCGCGACCTGGCCGCCTCGCACGGGCGCAACGCCGATTGGGCGGAGAACGCCGTCCGCAACAGCGTCAACGTCAGCGCCGGCCAGGCGGTGGACCTGCACGTGGCCGACCTGGAAGCGACCTCCGTCAGCGGCCTGCTGGCGGCGCTGGACGGTCGCCACCTGAAGCGGCCCCACGGGCCCGAGGTCACCCTGAACCTGACGGGAGCGCAGGTGGTCGACCAGCCCATGCCCTGGTGGCAGCAGCTGCTGCACGCGCTGGTTGACCCCAACGTCGCCTATCTGCTGATGCTGGTGGCGGTCTTCGGGCTGATCGCCGAGGTTTCCTCGCCGGGCGCCATCCTGCCCGGCGTGGCCGGGGTTATCTGCGGCGTGCTGGCCCTGGTCTCGCTGGCGGGCCTACCGGTAAACATCGCCGCCGCCCTCCTGATCGTCTTCTCCTTCGTGCTCTTCGTGGCCGACATCAAGGCGCCCACCCACGGGATCCTGACCTTCGGCGGCATCGTGGCCATGCTCCTGGGCTCTCTCTTTCTGATCGACACCGGCGCCGTGGGGCTGGGCGTGGACCCCTGGCTGGTGGCGGCGGGCGCGCTCCTGAGCGGCGTCCTCTTCGCGTTCGTGGTGCGCAAGGCGCTGGGCGCGCGCAGCCGCTGGAGCGCCGCCGGCGCGCAGGCCCTGGAGGGCGCTCTGGGTGAGGTCCGCTCCACGCTGGAGCCCGCCGGCTCCGTGTTCGTGGCCGGCCGGGAATGGCCGGCGGTGGCGGCCATCGGGGCAGGCTCGCTGGCTCGGGGTGCCACCGTCCGGGTGACGGGCAGTGAGGGCGAGCGCCTGGTGGTGACCGCGGCGCGACCTCCGGAAGGAGCGCACCCGTCCGGATCCTGACGCCCGCCTTCGGGCTGGCGCTCGGTGACCTGGTGCTGCTCACACCGCTGCCATTGATCGTCCTGGTCAACGCGGCCCAGGCGGGCGGATCCCGGCGGCCGGGGCTGCGTCTGGCCGGCGAGGCCGTGATCCTGCTGCTGCCCGGCTTGGTGGTGGTGCTCGGGATCCTGTACGGCCTGGCGGCGCTGGGCACCCCGGCCGCGGGCCCCGGCGCCATGGCCTATGGCTTCGGCGTGGCTCTGGCCGGCGCCGTGGCCGGGGCCGTGGGGACGCCATTGGCCGTGAACACGCTGGCGCGCCGCCTACCCATCGACCCTGAGAACCTGGTCCACCGGCTGGCGTTGGTCATGACCGTCGGGCTGGTCGCCCTCCAGCTGGTGACCCAGCTCACCAATGACGTCCTCGCCCAGGAGGCTGCCGGGCCGCCGCTGACGCGGCTCGACCTGCTCGCTCAGGAGCTGCCCTTCCTGCTGGCGGCGGTGCTGGGCGTCGGGTTCTGGACGCGCCGGCCGGGGCGGGCGGTTACGAGCCGGCTCGGCATCGTGATTCCGCGGCCCTGGCAGCTACTGCTGGCGCTGGCCGCGGCCGGCGTTTTCTACGCTTTCGGCGTCGGGTCTGACGCGCTCGCGCAGTGGCTGACGCCCGGCCTCGCCCGCCACCATCGCGCTGGCCCCGGGCATCTGCGAGGAGCTGTTCTTCCGGGGCGCGCTCCAGCCCCGGCTGGGTTTGCTCTGGCCGGCGTTGGTTTTCGCCTCCGTGCACACACAGTACGGTTTGTCGCTCGACGCGCTGGCGGTGCTGGTGCTGGCCTTCGGCCTGGGCGTGCTGCGCCGGCTGACCAACACCACCACGACCGCGATCTGCCATGTGGCCTACAACGCGCTGGTCGGCGTCGGCATCGGGTGGCTCGGCTGGCCCCTGGCAGTCGGGATAGAAATTGTCTTGGTCGTGGCCGCGGTCTTAACAACCTGGGTGGTCAAACGCCCGGTACGCGAATAGAATCGCTCGCTGAGCGATGGCGACCTTACATCTTGACCCTGAGTATGGGGATGACCCCAATATGTTGTTGTCCACCACTCCGATCAGCGTGCCCACGCGGATCCTGGCGGTGGTCAACCAGAAAGGCGGTGTGGGGAAGACCACCACCACCATCAACCTGGCCGCGGCCCTGGCTGAATTGGGGCGCCAGGTGCTGGTCATCGATCTCGATCCGCAGGCCAACACGACCAGCGGCCTGGGACTCGATCCTCGGCGTCAGCGGCTCACCGTGTACCACTTGCTCAGCGGGGAGGCCGCCGTCGACGACGTCGCGGTACCCAGCCTGGTCGAGGGCCTGTTCGTGGTCCCCTCGCAGCTCGACCTGGCGGGCGCTGAGATCGAGCTGGCGACCCAGGAGCGGCGCGAGAGCCGGCTGCAGGCCGCGCTGACCGACCTCGTCGGCGGATATGGGCACGTCCTCATCGATTGCCCGCCCTCGCTGGGCCTGCTCACGCTCAACGCTCTGGCCGCAGCCGACGAGATGCTGATCCCGCTCCAGTGCGAATACTTCGCGCTCGAGGGATTGGGGCATCTGCTCTACACCCATCAGTTGGTGCAGGCGAGCCTCAACCCGCGGCTGGAGATCGGCGGCATCTTACTCACCCAGTTCGACGCCCGCACCACGCTGGCCTGGGACGTGGTCCGGGAGATCCGCCGCGTCTACGCCGACAAGGTTTTTCAGACCCTCATCCCGCGCAACGTGCGCGTCAGCGAAGCGCCCAGCCACGGCATCCCGATCACCGTTTACGACCCAACCTGCCGGGGCGCCCTCGCCTACCGGCAGCTGGCCGAGGAGGTACTTTCCCGATGAGCGCTGTCCGCCCACGTGGCCTCGGCCGCGGCCTGCACGCCCTAATCCCGCTGCCGACCGGTCCCGGAGCCGGCGCCAGCCGGCTGATCGCTCTCGACGACATCCGGCCCTCGCCGGAGCAGGCCCGGCAGCATTTCCCGGCCGATTCTCTGCGCGAGTTGGCCGATTCCATCCGCGAGCATGGGGTGCTGCAGCCAGTGCTGGTGCGCCCTGTGACCGACGGCTACGAGCTGATCGCCGGCGAACGCCGCTGGCGGGCGGCGCGCCACGCCGGGCTGGAGCGCATCCCGGCCGTCGTCCGGGAGGACGGGGCCGACGAAGAGAGCCTGCTCCTGGGCCTGGTCGAGAACCTGCAGCGGGAAGACCTCGACCCCATCGAGGAAGCACGCGGCATCCAGCGCCTGATCGACCAATTCGGGCTCACCCAGGAAGAGGCCGCGGGCCGCCTGGGCAAGGGCCGGGTGACAGTCGTGCATTCCCTGACCCTGCTGAGGGCATGCCCGGCGGTGGCCTCGGCCACCTCGGCGGGGGCGATCAGCCCTGGTCACGCCCGGGCCCTGATCGGGCTGCCCACGCCGGAAGACCAGGAGCGCGGTCTGCGGGTCGTCCTGGCCCGCCGCCTCAACGTTCGCCAGACCGAGAACTGGGCCCGCAGCTACCGGCCCGCCCCCAAGCGAGCACCCCGCTCCTCGGCACCGCCGGCGATTGAAACGCTGGCGCGCCAGATGGCTGAGGCTTTAGGGGCGCCGGTTAGGATTAGCGGAGCCGCCCGGGGGCGGATCACGATCGAGTTCACGAGCCGCCGGCAGCTGGAGGGGATCGCCGCCCGACTGGCCCGCTAGCGGCGATGTAAAACGTTTTACATCGGGCCCCTCCGGCGACTTGCAGGGTCCGTGCCGGAGGTCTTTGGACTCAGGTTGAACGGTTCCCGGTCTTTCTTAACCGAGGCGGCCGAGGTGATCGTGCTGGCCCTGGGTCTTTACCTGGTGATCACTTTTGCGATCCAGACCGTGCATGTGATCGGGCTTTCCATGTACCCGTCGCTCAACGACAACGACTACCTGGTCGCAAACAAGTTGGACTACCGTCTGCATCCGCCGCAGCGCGGCGACATCATCATCATGCGCGACCCTTTCGATTCCTCCAAGGACTTCATCAAGCGCGTGATCGCGATGCCCGGTGAAGAGCTGCTGATCAAGGACGGGCACGTGTACATCAACGGCCACCTGCTGAACGAGCCCTACCTGCGCAGCGACGAGCCCTGGAACAACAATGGCAACTGGCCGCCGCCGGGCAGCGTGGACGCCGGCAAGCCGCGGGTGATTCCGCCGAACCAGTACTTCGTGATGGGCGACAACCGCAACGCGTCCAGCGACTCCCGCGTTTTCGGCCCGGTGGCGCGCGACCGGATCGAAGCGCGGGCCTGGCTGCGGATCTGGCCGCTGCCCAAGATGGGGACCGTCGATCAGGTCAAGCCGACGCTGGAAACCTCGTCCTCGCTCCCGGTCGCGGCCTGATCGGAAGCGCCAGGAGGCGCCGCCAGGGCTTCCTATAATCCGAGCCATCGCACGAGCCGCCGCCGGCATGACGAAAGGCGCGGCGCGCGACGTGCTCGAGGTCCTCGTCCTGGCGCTAGGGCTCTACTTGCTGGCCACCACCACGATCCAGACCGTGCACGTGGTGGGGCTCTCGATGTCTCCCACCCTCAGCGACAACGACCTCTTGATCGCCTCCAAGATCGACTACCGGCTGCACGATCCCGAGCGGGGCGACATCATCATTCTCAAGAGCCCAATCGATCCCGGTCGCGACTACATCAAGCGCGTTATCGGGCTGCCCTTCGACCACCTTCTGATCCGCAACCACCACGTCCTGATCAACGGCGTCGGCCTCGAAGAGCCCTATGTCCAGAGCTGGGCCGGTAACGGTGACTTCCCTCCCCAGTCGGACGCAGTTGACGGCCAGGTCATCCCCTCGGGCATGTATTTCGTGATGGGCGACAACCGAGATCACTCCAGCGATTCGCGGCTGTTTGGATACGTGAGCCGAGACGAGATCGACGGCAAGGCGGTGCTCCGGGTATGGCCGTGGTCGCACCTGTCGCTGCTCGACGTGCACCCAACGCTCGCCCGCGGCTGAACGCCGCGCGCCGGCATCAGGCGCCGATGGCTTTTCGGAACGGTTCGGCGCTCGGAAAGGGCCCGATCACCGCCAGCTGAGTGGGGGCGCCCATGACGCGCGCGGCGACCCGCCTCAGGTCCGCGGCGGTGAGGCCGTCGATGATGGCGATCACCTCGTCGACGGTACGGATGGTGCCGGTCAGCAGAAGCTGCTGCGCCAGCCAGCTGGCCATGGCGTTGGTGCTCTCCAGGCCCAGGCGGAGCCTGCCCTTGGTGAATTCCTTGGCCTTGGTCAGCTCGGATTCGGGAACCTCCTGCTCGGCGATCCGGCGCAGCTCTTCCAGGGCGGCGGCTACGGCTTCCTCGGCCTTCTTGGGATCCACGCCCATATAGACGGCGAAGTAGCCGGAGTCGCGGTGCTTGCTGCTGTAGCTGTGCACGTCATAGGCGAGGCCGCGCTGCTCGCGGATCTCCAGGAAGAGCCGCGAGCTCATGCCCTCGCCGAGCACCGTGTTGACGAGGTCGAGCGCGTACCGGTCAGGGTCCATGTAGGAGAGGGCGCGGCTGCCCAGGCAGATGTGGGCCTGCTCGGTCTTCTTCTCCAGCAGCACCACCTCAGGCGCGCGGTGGCCATCCGGCGCCGCGTCGTAGGCGCCTTCGGCGGGGCCGCCGGCCAGGCCGAGGCCGCGGTCGATCATGTCCGCGGTGCGGTCCGGATCGATGCCTCCAGACACGCCCACCACCAGCCGGCTGCGCCGGTAGTGCTCACGCAGGTAGTCGACCAGGTCGTCACGCGTCACCGACGAGACCGATTCCGCGGTGCCCACGATGTCGCGGCCAAGAGGATGCCGCGGCCACATGGCCTCCTCGAAGATGCTGTGCACGTAGTCCTGGGGCTGGTCCTGGTACATCTTGATTTCTTCCAGGATCACCATCCGCTCGCGATCGATGTCGTTGGGAGCCAGCTGGGAGTCGGTGACGATGTCGCAGAGCACGTCGATCGCCAGCTGCAGCCGGTCCATGGGCACGCGCGCCCAGTAGACGGTCACCTCCTTGTCGGTGGAGGCGTTCATGACGCCCCCCACGCCCTCGATCGCCTCGGCGATGTCTTTGGCCGTCGGCCAGCGGCGGGTGCCTTTGAAGAGCAGGTGCTCGATGAAGTGGGAAATGCCGCCGATGGCGTCCGGCTCGAACCGGGAGCCGACGCCGAACATCAGCACCACGCTGGCGGACATCCGGTCCGGCATGGGTGCGGTCAGGACCCTGGCGCCTCCCGGCAGGTCGTGGAGGAAGTGACCGGTGGCCGGGGGCATGCCCGGCCAGTATAAGAAACCCCTCCCGGCGAACCTGGAAGGCGGCTTCCGGGGACTAGTAAAGCCCCGATGTAAAACGTTTTACATGGCGGGGTTCAGGGGCGCCGCTCGCCGTCCCGGATGGCGCCGAGCGCGGCGTACAGGATCATCGCCGCGTAGTCGGCCGGCATCCCATCCGAGACCGCGTCCAGGGCCTCGCCCAGGAAGCGCTGCACCCGGCCGGCTCCCGGCAGCCCGGCCAGGTCGGGAGCTTCGCGCGCATCACGGATCACCTCGGCGATGGCGCTGGGGGTGATCTCTTCGTCGCCCGCGCCGTCGGAGACCGCCTCCAGCAGGCTCAGCGCGTGCCGGATGGCGCCTTCACAGGTGGCGGCGCCCCCGTTGGCGCGGCCCGGGATCAGGCCTCGGCGGCCTTGCGCGGGATCACGACCACGCGCCGGTCTGGCTCCTCACCCACGCTGTTGGTGGTCACGTCGGGGTCGTCCTCCAGGGCCAGGTGGATGGCGCGCCGCTCGAAAGCCTGCATGGCGTCGAGTGTGATCGGGTCCCCGGTCACCTTGACCTGGCGGGCGGCCCGGTACGCGATCTCGCGGACGGTGTGCTCGCGGCGCTGTCGATAACGCTCGACATCGACGATCACGCGCCGGTCCGGGCCCAGCTTGCGGCCCACCAGCAGGTTGGTGATCGTCTGCAGCGCGCGCAAGGTCTCGCCGCGCCAACCGATCAGCATGCCCAGGTCGCGCCCGCTGACGTCGAGGAGGATGGCGTCGCCCACCCCGCGGACGCCAACCTGGGCCCGGATGCCCATGTGCGTGAGCAGTTGCTCGACGATGGTCTTGGCCTCCTGGGCGTCGCGCACCGCCTGCTCGGCGCTGGGGGCGGGCATCGCCCCGGTGCTCGCCCCGGCGCCGGTCCGGGTGGTTCCGATCACCATCACTTCGACCACGGTCTCGTCCGGGTTCTCACTGAGCACCTTGACGTCGACGTTGCGCCGGCTTTCGCCGAGCTGGATGAGTGCGGCGTCGACCGCCTCCTCGAGTGTGCGGCCTCGGCCCTCGGCCGACTTCATCGCCTGGCCCTCCTGGGTCTCGCGGGTCTCGCGCCGAGCGACGCCTTGGGCGGCGCGCTCGGGTCCTTGGGTTTTGGTTTCTCTACCGGCACCGGCGGCGGCCCACCCGGCCGCAATCCCCCCCAGCCGTTCACGAAGTACTGCTGGATGATAGCGAAGCAGTTCGAGATGAACCAGTAGAGCCCCAGCCCAGCCGGGGTGACGAAGGCGAAGTAGGCGATCATCAGCGGCATCACCACCTGCATCGACTGCGTCATCTGCTGCGCCTGCTGCTCCTGCTCGGTGGCGTTCGGGTTGGGCGGCTGCTGCATCATTCGCGACTGCACGAAGGTCGTCGCCGCGGCGAGGAGCGGGATCACCAGGTAGGCCAACGTCGGAATCGGCAGGCCTGGCAGCAGCGGATGCGCGTTGGGATAGTCGTTCAGGTGCGGCACCCAGAGGAAGTGGTCGGTCGGGAAGACCTTGCCCTGCGCGTTGCCCAGGAAGACGTAGTAGAGGGCGGTCAGAATCGGCAGCTGGAGCACCGCCGGCAGGCAGCCCGTGAGGCTGCTGAGTGGATTGATGCCATGCTCCTTGTAGAGCTCCATGAGCGCCGCCTGCTGCTTCTGGGGGTCGCTCTTGAACTTCTTCTTGAGGGCCGCCACCTCGGGCGCGATCCGACGCTGCTCGGACTGGGTCTTGCGGCTGACCGCCAGCTGGAAGTGATAGAGCGGTGAGAGCACCGTCTTGATCACGATCGTGAGCACGATGATGGCGAGGCCGTAAGCACCCAGCCAGGCGAAGGGCGGGATGGTGACGAGGGCGTTGTAAAGGAACTTGAGAGCCAGTCCGAAGCTCTGCCCGAAGACCGCCCACCAGATCTGATGGATGGGCAGAAAAACGTCGAACAGGTGTCGGAGATCGTTCACTGTCGGGGCGCGGCCTCGGTCATGGTTGCTTGGTCACGGGACCGGGTCGTAGCCACCGCGGGCGAACGGGTGGCAGCGAGCTATGCGTCGCGCGCCCATCCAGGAGCCGCGCAGCCAGCCGTACCGGGAGACCGCCTCGTAAGTGTACTGAGAGCAGGACGGGTAGTACCTGCAGCTACCGCTGAAGAGGTGTGAAAGGGTTAGCTGATAGCCTCGGATCAGCCCCAGCACCAGCCGGCTCATGGCTTCATCCGCTGGGCGGCCGTCAGGCGGCGGTCAACGCGCTCGGCATCCTGGAGGACCGCGCTGAAGGCCGCTTCCAGCGCCGAGGGCCGGGCGATCAGGACCACGTCATACGGTATTCCCGACCGCAGCAGACCCGAATCATCGCGCAGCAGGCGCAGGCGCGCCGCCTCCCGAACGCGCCGCCGGGCCCGGTTCCGGTGCACCGCCCCCCGCACCTGGCGGCTGACCGTCACGCCCACCCGGGAGGCTCCGGACAGGTCCGGACGGGGGCGTGCGAAGGCCACCAGGGTGGGACCTGAGTAGACGCGGCCGGCTCCCAGCGCGGCCCGAAAGTCGGCGCGGTCTCGCAGTCGGTACCGGCGTCTCAACGGCCGCGCGGCGCCCGGCGGCGGCCGCTAGCGGGGGGTGAGCTGGCGGCGGCCCTTGCGCCGGCGATCGCGGATGACCCGCGCCCCGGCAGCGGTGCGCATGCGGCGCAGGAAACCGTGCACGCGCCGGCGATATCGCTTCTTGGGCTGGTAGGTGCGCTTGATCTGAAGTGACCTCGAAGAAGGGCGGGCGGCCACACCGAAAGGGGCGGCCCAGGACTTCGGATGATACCCGAACCCGCCCTCGCGGCACCTCGCCAGACGCCTTGCGACCACCCCCGGCCTTTGTTATGGTTGGCCACCGGGACCGGGCCGCCGGCTCCACGACCTCCCTCTCCAGCCGCGCCGCAGCAGCCCGTTCCAGCCACTTTCTGACATCGGCGATGTCGTGCTAGCGGCGTTCCGCGCTTCCCCGTCCTGTGGTGACGCAGATACCCACAAGTTGGGTGCGTTTTCCACATAGATTTTCACAGGAGTCCGGAGCTTGCAGGCCAGGCCGCGAACCTGCCTGCCGGTTCGGTGGGCCGCGCTGGGCGGGCCGGGTCGGCGGGTTCTAGAGGGTGAGCGGAAAACCTCCGGACCACTTATCCACAAGCAGTCCACGCGTTGGCAGACGTCTGCCGATCGGACCTGTGGAAAAGCTCATGCGCGGAGGAGAAGGACATCGCAGTGAATCAGGACCACATCTGGACCGCCGTGCAGGAGGAGCTGCGCTTCCAGCTCGCCAAACCGAGCTACGAGACCTGGCTCAAGAACACGAGCCTGGTCTCCGCCGAAGGCGGCAGCTTCCGGATCGGGGTACCCAGCAAGCTGGCCAAGGACTGGTTGGAGGACCGCTTTGCTGGTCTCATCCAGGAGACCCTGCAGGCGGTCACCGGCGGCGAGGTGGAGGTCGACTTCGTCGTCTCCCCGACCGGGATCCGGGCGGCGGTTCTGGAGGAGCCGCCACCCGGTCTGGGCGACGACCTGATCGCCGACGATGGCGGCCAGCCGGCGCCCACCGAGCTGAACGAGAAGTTCAAGTTCAGCTCGTTCGTGGTGGGCAACAACTCACGCTTCGCGCACGCCGCCGCCATGGCCGTCGCAGATGCTCCCGGCGAGCACTACAACCCGCTCTTCCTGTACGGCGGGGTTGGTCTGGGCAAGACCCACCTCATGCACGCCATCGGGCACGAGGTGCGCAAGCGCTATCCCAAAAAACGCGTCTCCTACGTGACCTCCGAACAGTTCGTGAACGAGGTCATCGCCTCCATCCAGAACGGGCACATGGCCGAGGTCCGGCTCAAGTACCGCACGGTCGATGTGCTGCTCATCGACGACATCCAGTTCCTGGCCGGCAAGGACCGCACCAAAGAAGAGTTCTTCCACACCTTCAACACGCTGCACGAGATCAACAAGCAGATCGTGATCTCCTCGGACCGGCCGCCCAAGGAGATCCCGACCCTGGAGGACCGCCTCCGCTCCCGCTTCGAGCAGGGCCTGCTGGCCGACATCCAACCCCCCGACTTCGAAACCCGGCTGGCCATCCTCAAGTCCAAGCTGGGGATCAGCGGCGGGT
>VBEO01000155.1:0-753 GCA_005881825.1 Chloroflexota bacterium
CGCGTATGCCGTGGGCAACATCGAAGACACCTGCAGGCCGGCGACGCGCTGTCGCCTGCCGAATCCTGGCCCAGCATGACCAATACCGGTTCATGGTAAGGTCGTGGCGCCGCTGGCGCTTAGCCCCGCGCCAAACTATGGGAGAAGCAGCGTAGGCTGGACGATCTCGGACCAAACGCTCCGGCTTGCCGACAACCACGGCGCGCCCTGACCCAATGCCGACTTTGCCTTTCAAGCCAACCGGTCGGCGAAAACATAGCCTGATCGGCCTCGACGTGACTGCGCGAATCTCGATAAACTTGACGTGTGTCCTTCTGCCGCAACCAAGGCGTTGCAGGAGATATCGGATATGTCACCCGACGCCAGCAACACGAACATTTCGGCCGCAGCCGAGCACTCGCTTGGCCGAGCCAACTTCATTGCCCTCACGGACCAGGATTCATCCGACCGACGGGAGCGGCTGGCTCAGATAAGCGCTCAAATTGACGAGGAGAAGCTGGAGGTCGTCCGCGTCGGTTTTGTCGATACTCACGGCATCGTGCGGGTGCGTCCGATCGAGGCACGACTGTTCGCCCAGGCGGCCCGAAACGGGATCGCGTTTACCACCGCGCTTTTCGCCATGGATTCGGCGAACAGCATCTTTCAGAACGTATTTTCGGCTGACGGGGGCTTCGGCCGCGAAGAGATGGGTGGCGCCGGCGACATGCTGGCCATGCCGGACCTTTCCACCTTCCGAGTGTTGCCCTGGGCGCA
>VBEO01000155.1:771-3890 GCA_005881825.1 Chloroflexota bacterium
CCGGGCTCGAGGTCGAATGTCACATCTTCAAGGTAACCGTCCCGAACAACAGCCTTTCAGATTGTACCCAACCAGCCACGCCGCCCAGCATCGAGGCTTTGCGCCACGGCTATCAGTACATGTCGGAAAACACGCTCGACCATCTGGAGCCGGTCATCAACCCCATTCGCCAGGCGCTGATTGGCGCTGGTCTGCCGCTGCGCATTCTGGAAGCGGAATGGGGTCCAGGTCAGATCGAGATCTCGCTCGATCCGCTGGAAAACATCGCGGCGGCCGACGCGATGATCGTATTGCGCGGCGCTGTAAAGCAGGTCTGCCGCCGCATGGGCCTTCTGGCCTCGTTTATGGCGAAGCCGGCACTGCCAAATGTCTATTCGTGCGGATGGCATCTACACCAGTCGCTGTTTCACACAGCGACCGGGACGAACGCTTTTGCTGAACCTGGCGCCTTGATGTCTAAGACCGGGCTCCACTTTGTCGGCGGGCTGCTCGCGCACGCGCGGGCAGCGGCCGCATTTTCGAATCCCACGATCACTGGCTACAAGCGGCTCAATGCCAATCCATTGGCGCCGAACCGGGTGCTGTGGTCGATCGATAACAAGGGCGCGATGTGCCGGCTGGTCGGCGGCATGGGCGACCCGGCCACCCATATCGAAAACCGCTCGGGTGAGCCTGCAGCCAATCCCTATCTGTACATGGGCTCGCAAATCATCGCCGGTCTGGACGGCATGGCAAACCGTGTTGATCCCGGCGAACCCCTGCCGGACCCGTATGCCCAGACGCAACAACCTCGCATGCCGGGCAGCCTCAACGAGGCGGTGGATGAGCTGGCAGCATCGACGGTGTTCCGAGAAGCCCTCGGGGACGAGTTCATCGAGCACTACCTCGCTGTCCGCCGTCACGAAATTGGCCGCTTTCAGTCGTATGTTACGGACTGGGAGCATCGCGAGTATTTTGAGGCCTTCTGAGCCGCGCGCTGATTGAGTTGCGGTCGCACGGCGATGTGAAGACGGGGAGGTCGCCATCGATATAGCCGGTTGGTTGGAAGACCTAGGCTTGGCGGAGCACGTCGAAACTTTTCGCGCCGAAAAGATCGATGCGGCGGTTTTACCAACCCTATCAGACGACGATCTTCGGGAACTCGGCCTGCCGCTTGGCGACCGCAAAAAGCTGCGCGCTGCGATCGAGGCGCTCGGTGGATGGCCGCCGGCGGCCTCTACTGCGCTATCCGAATCCCTTGCTGGCGCCCGTCCGCGCGCCGTTGCTGAACAGCGCCATCTCACGGTGATGTTCTGCGACATCGTCGATTCGACGCCCCTTGCCGCCACGCTCGACCTCGAAACGTTGCAATCACTGATCGATACCTACCAGCAGCAGGTCGCCGACTGCGTCGCCCGCTACGACGGTTTTGTCGCGAAGTTCATGGGTGACGGCGTGCTCGCCTATTTCGGCTATCCGCAGGCGCACGAAGATGACGCGGAGCGGGCAGTGCGCGCCGCGCTCGATATAGTCGCGGCAATGCCGACGCTGCGCCATGTCGACGGCCTCGAACTCGCCTGCCGCATTGGGATTGCCAGCGGTGTCGTTGTCGTCGGCGACTCGATCACGGTCGGTGCTGCCGGGGAAAAGTCGGTGCTTGGCGAGACCCCAAACCTCGCCGCCCGCCTGCAGGAGACTGCGCCGCGCAACGGCGTTATCGTCGCCGCCAGCACCCGGACGCTGGTCGCCAATCTATTCGACCTGAAGACAATAGATCCGCTCACGTTGAAGGGTGTCGGCTCCGGCATCATGGCCTGGCAGGTGATCGCAGCCCGTGACGACGCCAGCCGCTTTCGCGCCACCCGCGACCCGTCCTCCGCCGAGTTTATCGGGCGGGATGCCGAACTGGCGCTGGTGCTCGATCGGTGGAGTGTCGCAGCCGCCGGTGAGGGTCAACTGTTTCTGCTGTCCGGCGAGCCAGGGCTCGGCAAATCGCGGCTGTGCGAGACGATGCTGGCTCAGATCGCCACCGAAACTCATGCCGAAATCCGCCTGCAATGCTCGCCATACCATGTGAACAGCCCGCTTTATCCCGTGCTGCGGCACCTGGAGCGCGCGGCCGGCCTAGTGCATGACGATACGCCGGCAATACGTCGCGGGGACTTCGCCCGGCTATTCGCGAGCGATGAAGAGGCGGAACGAGCGATACTACTGCTCGGCCCCGCGCTCGGCCTGCTGGACGCCGTGCCAGCCGATGCCGCCCCGAGCGGCAGCAAGACGGAGGTGCTCGTCTTGCTTCAGCGACTGCTGATTGCGCCGGCTGCCGAGCATCCGCTCTGCATCCTGGTCGAGGATGCGCACTGGATCGACCCAACGACCCAGGAACTGCTCAGCCTTCTCATCGAACGGTTGGGCAATCAGCGCGTGCTGTTGCTGATCACGCACCGCCCCGAGTTCACCCCGCCGTGGCGCTCGCCGATCCACCACACGCGCTTGGCGATGAACCGTCTGAGTACGCGTGCTTGTACCAGCCTGATCGGCGATCTCGCGCGCGGCAAGCGGCTACCCGAGGAGGTAGTGCGGCAGATTGTTGCGAAGTCGGACGGCGTGCCGCTCTTCGTCGAGGAACTCACCAAGTCGGTCCTGGAATCCGGGCTCCTGACGGAGGAGCACGATTCCTGGGGGCTCGATGAGCCGCTGCCTCTGCTGGCAATTCCGTCGAGCCTGCACGATTCGTTTATGGCCCGGCTCGACCGCATGGCATCGGTCAAGGAAGTCGCACAGGTGCGCTAACGCGCGATGCCGCTTACGCGAGCCTACTGAAGAGCCGGCGCCAGATGTTCCATCAGCGCATCGCCGGTGCGTTGGAGAAGTTCGAAGATGGCTTCGCCCGCACGACCGAGCCGGAATTGCTGGCCTATCACTACCAAGAAGCCGGTGATTTCGGCGCTGCCCTTGCCCATTGGATCGCAGCCGGAGATGTCGCCGAACGGCGCGGCGCCACCGCGGAGGCGGTTGCGCATTACCGTTCGGCGAGGAGCCTGACGGAGAACGCGGCTCTGGCGGAGACCGATCGCCCCCTGGCCTCTGAAGTACTGATGAAGCTCGGCAACGCGCTATGCCAAACGGTCGGCTACCAG
>VBEO01000072.1:0-29241 GCA_005881825.1 Chloroflexota bacterium
GCCACCGACGATCCGACCGAGGAGGTGCGGGCGGCCTACGAGGTCCTGAAGGCTCTCGACTACCGCAACGAGTCGGCATCCCTGATCGCCTGCCCCACCTGCGGCCGGCTCGAGTACGACATGGTGCCGACGGTCAAGGCGGTGGAAGCGCACATCGCGCGCCTGAAGGTCCCGATCACGGTGGCCGTGATGGGATGCGTGGTCAACGGGCCGGCGGAGGCCCGCCACGCCGACATCGGCGTGACCGGCGGGCGCGGCAAGGGCGTCATCTTCAAGAAGGGCAAGCTGTACCGCACGGTGCCTCAGGAGGAGCTCCTGCCGGTGCTGCTGGCCGAGATCGACGCCATCGCCCAAGAGCGCACAACAGGCGCGGCGTGAGGCAGGCGGCGCTGGCCGCTCTGCTGGCGGTGAGCTGCAGCGCCGGCGGAATCAGCCCGCAACCGCGAGACGTGGCCCTGAAGCAGGCGGAGGCCCTCGGTCTCAGCACCTGCTCCAGCAGCGGAACCATCGAACAAACACTGGTCCGTCTCAAGCATTCCGACGCCGCCTCCTACGACAGCACGAACCAGGAATGGGCCAACCTGAAGGAGGCCGGCGCCACGGGCGGCTATTTCGCGATCTTCTCCAACGACCCGCAGGCCTGCGCCACCTTCAGTCCCGGCAGCTCGGCCAGCCCCAGCCGGGAGATCGGCAACGTGGTGGTGCAGTTCAAGGATTCCGACGCGGCCGGGAAGGCGTACACGGGAGGCGCCTTAGGCGTCGACCCCGGCCAGGCGACCGCTGCGGGCGGCTTGTCCGGAGCTAAAACCGGCCTCGGCAAGAACTCTGTGCGCGCCTTCGTCACGCTCAATTCGGCCCAGATCTACCTCGCCTATTGGCAACACGGCCGCTGGCTCGCGTATGTGTTCGCCGTCGGTCTGACGCAGGCCGAAGGCGACCGCGTGTCCAAAGCGGTCGACGCGCGCTTGTAGAATCGGCCCAGCGATGGACGGACGGCCTCAGGCTCCCGCCCCTACCGAGCCGCGCTAGCCGCGCGGCTGCTCACCGCCGTCCCTCCGTTTCCATCGCTGATTTCAATGGAGCCTGAACTGTGACGACGCTTATGGAAGAACAAGCCGATTTCCCTAAGGAAATCACGCGCATGTCGGTCGATTTCGACCGCTGGTACACCGACGTGGTGCGCAAGGCCGAGCTGGCCGACTACAGCCCGGTCCGTGGCTGCATGGTCATCCGCCCCTATGGCTTCGCGATCTGGGAGGCCATCCAGCGCGCCTTCGACGACATGATCAAATCGTCGGGCCACGAGAACTGGTACTTCCCGCTGCTGATCCCGGAGGACGTGATCATGCGCGAGGCCGAGCACATCGAGGGCTTCACGCCCGAGGTGGCCTGGGTCACCGAGGCCGGCAGTCACGGCAAGCTCGACCAGCGCCTGGCCATCCGGCCGACCAGCGAGACGATCGTGGGCACTGTGATGCGCAAGTACATCCAGTCCTGGCGGGACCTGCCCCAGCTCACCAACCAGTGGTGCAACGTGATTCGCTGGGAGCTGCGCACGCGCCTTTTCCTGCGCACCGCCGAGTTCCTCTGGCAGGAGGGCCACACCTTTCACGCCAGCGCCGACGAGGCGAGGGCGGAGGTCGACCTGATCCTCGACTACTACCGGCAGATAGCCGAGGACTGGCTGGCGCTGCCGGTGCTCACCGGCACCAAGTCGCGGGCCGAGACCTTCGCGGGCGCCGAGTACAGCAAGTCGATCGAGGCCATGATGCGCGACGGCTACGCGCTCCAGGCCGGGACCTCGCACTACCTGGGCCAGAACTTCAGCCGCGCCTACGAGATCGCCTTCACCAACCGCGAGAACGTGCGCGAGCTATGCCACACCACCTCCTGGGGCATTTCGACCCGGATGGTGGGCGGGGTGATCATGGGCCACGGCGACGACCGAGGGCTGATCCTGCCGCCCAAGGTGGCGCCCATCCAGGTCGTGGTGGTGCCCATCTACCGTGACGACGAGAGCCGGGCGCGGGTGGATGCGTTCATCGAGACCTGGGAGGCCGGAGTGCGGGGAATGGGCGTGCGCCTGCACGTCGACCGGCGCGACGACCGGCCGGGCGACAAGTTCAACCACTGGGAGCTGAAGGGCGTGCCCCTGCGCTTGGAGGTGGGTCCCCGCGACGTCGAGGCGCGTCAGGTCACCCTCTCCGATCGGCTGCATCCTGGGAGGGATGAGAAGCGCACGCTGCCGGCGATGGCGCTGGCCGAAGACCTGCCGCACGAGCTGGCGCGCTTCCAGCGCGAGCTCCTCCAGCGCGCCCGCGACTTCATGGCCGAGAACACCTTCGAGGTGCAGACCCTGGCCGAGCTGGTCGAGCACTTCAAAACCCGCAACGGCTTCGTGTGGGCGCCTTGGTGCGGCGACCCTGCGTGCGAGGCTCGCGTCACAGAGGAGACCCGCGGCGTGACCACGCGCAACTTCGACCTCGACGCCGCGGCCGAAGGCGCCTGCCTGGTCGACGGCAAGCCCGCCAAACATCGGGTGGCCTTCGCCCGTCCGTACTAGTACGTGGTGTCACCGACCTCAGCCGGATCTTTCGCGCCGATGCGCGCCGTCCGCGTTGTCGCGGTGTGCGCTCCTCGGTCAGCAGCCTTAGCTGCGCTCCCTCCGGTGCTCCGTCGCTCCTAGCGGCCGACACACCTCGCCGCGAAATCCCTCGGCCAGGCCGCTGACTCCACGTACTAACTGGCCGGCGGCCACCGCCGCCGGCCTGATCTTCTTCGTCGCTCTTGGCGTGCGGGTTGCCGCCACCGACGGCTTCCGCGCCGAGAGCCCGATCCAGGCCGGCGCCCGATACGCGAAGCCGGCGGTCCTGCTGCCGGGGCAGCAGGTGCGCCCCGGTGACGGCTACGACGGGCAGTTCTACTTCTACCTTGCGCAGGACCCGTTCCTGACCCGACCGGCAACTGCCGCGGCGCTCGACAACACCTTCCGGGTGCGCCGCATCCTTTACCCGCTGGTGGCCTGGGCGGTCAGTCTGGGCCGGCGGGAGGCGCTGCCCTGGGTCCTGCTGCTGCTCAACATCGCAGCCTCGGCCGCCACCGTCGGCCTGGCGGCCTGGGCCGCGGCGCGCCAGGGCCGCTCGGCCTGGTGGGCGCTGGCACTGGCGGCCTACGCCGGGGTCTGGGTCCCACTGCTCCTCGACCTCACCGAGCCGCTGCAGCTGGCGCTCCTGGCTGCCGGGATGCTGGCCGGCTCGGGTCCACTTCTTTTCCTGGCCGCCCTGGCCAAGGAGACGGCCGGCGTCGCCCTGGTCACCGAGGCGGTCCGCCGCCGCAGCCTCGTCCACGGCGCGTTGGCCGTGCTCTACCTGGCCTGGGCGCTGTTCGTCTTCAAGTTCGTGAAGGGAACCGTGTTCAACGACCTGGGCGCCCACTTCCTCGATCCGCCCGGCGCGCCTTTCCGGCTCCTGCTGACCCAGGGCCCCGTGCACGCCCTGGTGCTGGCGCCCGCGATCCTCATCTGCCTGCTGGCGGTCGGCCGCCTGGTGACGGCTCGCGACGGCGCGGCTTGGGCCGCGGCCGCCTACGCGCTGCTGGCCCTAGGCGCCGGCAACGACACCTGGCTCGACCCGGCGGCCTTCTACCGCGTTACGGCCGGCGCCTTGCTGCTGACCTATCTCAGCTGGTGCCTGCGGGGCGACCGCTGGGGCCTGGCTGCGCTGCTGGTCGGCGCGTTCTCGGGGGCGCTGCTGCTCCCGATTCTGCTCTGAGGGGAGAATCAGGCCGTGGCACAGCTGAACGCGATAGGCCTGATCGTCAGCGATCTGGCGCGCGCCGTGCGGTTCTACCAGGCGCTCGGGGTTCCCTTCGCCGAAGGCGCCGAGACTTCTGAGCACGGCCACGCGGAGGCGGACCTGGGTGGCGGCTTCCGGCTCCTGCTCGACACCAGGCTGGCATCAGGAGCTTTGACCCCGGCTGGCGGGCTGCCACCGGCGGCCAGCCCCGGGCGGCGGTCGCTTTCCGGTGCGCCGACCCTGCCGACGTCGACCGTCTGTACTCGGTCGCGCTGGCGGCCGGCGGCGAAGCTCACAAAGATCCCTGGGACGCCTTCTGGGGCCAGCGTTACGCGCAGCTGCGCGACCCCGACGGCAACGCCGTCGACCGCTACGCCGACTCGGCTTAGGCTTCGCGCGCCAGCGGCGGCAGGCTCTGGGCGATCGGGTTTTCGAACGCGCCGACCACCGGGGCGTCCTTGAAGAGCGACTCCTGCGGCGCGACCGAGAGGGCTCCCGAGCGCGCCGCCTCGACCACCGCCTGTGCCACAGCCGGGTGGAAGTGGGTCCCGGCGCCCTTGGAGATCTCAGATAGCGCCACCTCGATCGACATTCCCTTGCGGTAGGGCCGGTCGGAGGTCATAGCGTCCACGGCGTCGGCCGCGGAGACGATCCAGGCGTAAATCGGCAGCTCATCCTGCTTCTTCCGGTCGGGATAGCCCTTGCCGTCGGCCCGCTCGTGGTGCGAGCGCACGATCACCAGCTCGTTGGTGAGCATCTTGAGGTCGTGCAGGATCTCCCAGCCGATCACCGGGTGCTTCTTCATGAGATCGAACTCTTCGGCGGTCAGCTTCCCGGGCTTGGAGAGCACCGCGTCTGGCACCCCGATCTTGCCGATGTCGTGCAGCAGGCCGCCTTGCTCCAGGCGCCGCCAGGCCTCGGCATCGTCCGGCGCGTAGTTCATCTGGTCCTCGCGCGACTTGAAGAGCTTGGCGTTGTCGATCGAGATGGCGGCCTGCGCGGCCAGCGAGGTGACCAGGCGCTTGTGGTCCTCGGTGAAGAAGTGGCCGGCCTGGTACTTGGCCAGGAAGAGGACGCCGGTGGGCTCCTCGCGGAGCAGGATGGGCACGCAGAGCACGGCCCTGGGGTTTAGCGGCCCGCTGCCGCTCTGGGCGTCATCCATTTGCTCGAGGACCGGCTGGCGCTCGTAGATGACCTCGCTGCAGATGTCCGCCCCCATCTCCAGGGCCAGCCGCTTCGCCGTGACCGGGTCGGTGCCGTAGGAACTGGCCAGGGTCAGTGATTTCTTCTCGTCGTCGAGCAGCGCGATGCAGCCGATCTGGGCCTCGGCGGCCTTGCCCGCCCAGCCCAGCACGATCTCAAGCACGTCGTCCAGCTCGAGCGTGGAGGTAACCGCCTTCAGCCCCTCGTGGAGGTTGGAGAGCTCCCAGATCATGCGCTTGCTGGCGTCGTAGAGCTCGGCGTTCTTGACCGCCACCACCGACTCGTTGGCCAGCGTGGTGAGAACGCGGACGTCGTCCTCCGACCAACCGCGCGCGTTGGTGTCGAAAACCGAGAGCGTGCCCCAGAGCTTGCTGTCCTCGAACATGGGCACGCACATCGCGCCCCGGATGTGGTTGTTGGCGAGGTTGGGGTCCTGCACCTCCCAGGATGAGGAGAGGTCGGTGATCATCACCGGCTGGCAGGAGAGCATGACCGCGCCCACCACGCCCTGGCCGTTCTGGATCTCCGCGCCGCTCACCTCGCCGAAGCCGATGGCGTCGCTGATCCGGTGCTTCCCCTCGGCCACCGTCCGCGTGAGCATGGCGTGGCTGACGCCGTAGAGGCGGGTCGCCGACTCCAGCGTCTTGTGCTCGAGCACGGCGGCGCCCTCGGTGACCGTGGTCAGGGAGTGGGCCATCTCGCCCAGGGCGTTGATGGCGGTGTCCAGCTTGCTGGCCTGCCCGGTCGCCTTTTCCAGCATGTGCGAGTTCTCGACCGCGATCCCGGCCATGGTGCCCAGCTCGTCCAGAGTGGGCAGCTCGCGCTCGGTGAAGCTGTTGGCCTGGCGGCGGCCGAGGCACACCGCGCCCAGCACGCCCTGCTTGCCGCGGATCGGGATCAGGGCCTCGGCCACGGCGTTGCCCTCGGGCGGCTCCAGGCCGCTGAACAGCCCATCGGCCTGGGTGGCCGACTTCCGGATCACGGTCTGTCCCTGCACCACGTTGGTGAGGGCGCTGCTGCCGATCGGCACCGGGACCGCCGAACCGTCCGTCATGGTGTAGGTCTCGCCGGAGCCGAAGAGCGCCACCCGCGCCGAGTCGTAGTGGACCAGCGTGCGGCCCTTGTCCAGGACCAGCAGGATCACCTCGTCGAAGGAGAGGCCGGAGGCCTGCTTGACCAGCTCGTTGAGCAGCGCGTAGCGCTGGGTCTCGGCCTTGGACAGCGCCACCGCGTGGGTGCTGGCCAGGTGGGCCCCGGCGCGCATGGCCAGCGTGCCCGCCAGGCGGTGGTCGTCGGGCCCGTAACCGCCGGGCTTGTTGGCGAGCAGCACGAACCCGCCGATCGCGTCACCGACCCGGATCGGCGCCACCAGCGCGCTCTCCAGGGTGAAGTCGTTGGGCACATAGCTGAAAAGCGCGCCCAGCTGCTGGGGGTCGCTGGTGGCGAAGTCCTGGTTCTTCTCGATCGCGTCGAGCAGGGGGTCGCCGGCGCGCCGCCTCCGGTCGACGGCCTGCGGCCGCACGCCTTCCAGGCCGACGCCCTCCTGGGGCACGAAGGTGGACCCGTCCGGTCCGGCCAGGTAGTAGCAGCAGATCGCTGAGGAGGTCTGACGGGCGGTGTTGGCGGCCAGCTCGGCCACCGAGGCCGAGTGCAGGGTGGGGTCTTCGGTGGCGGCCAGGAAGATCCGGTGCTGCTCCTCCAGGCGGGCGTTGAGCGCCTCCAGGTCGACGACCCGCTGCCGGATCTGCTCGGTCATCTTCTGGTAGCCGAGGGTGAAGAGCATGCCGCCCACCCCCAGCGCGGCCAGGCCGGCCAGGTTGATGAAGAAGTAGCGGTCGAAATGAAAGTGATGGGTCAGAGCCTCCACGACCACCGCGATGGCGCCGGCGCCGGCCGCGTATTTCCAGTAGCGCCAGGCCACACCGGCGCCGAAAGCCAGCACCCCGGCCAGTAGCGCGAAGATGGCCGCGTCCGCGGTCTGGCCCTGGATGTTGAAGCTGGCGCCGGCCAGGATCGTGAAGGCGGCGGCGCCGAAGAGCGCGAGCGGCAG
The DNA here is from genome assembly GCA_005881825.1 of Chloroflexota bacterium. Lineage (GTDB taxonomy): Bacteria > Chloroflexota > Dormibacteria > Dormibacterales > Dormibacteraceae > CF-28. The sequence goes on from VBEO01000072.1 coordinate 7,048, forward strand.
ACTGATCTGCGCCCGAGTTCCAAGCATGGGGGCAACAGTCTAGGGGCGACCGGCTTCAGTTGAAGCCGTTTCTGGTAAGAACTGTGAACCCCTGAATTGAGCATTTCCGAACTCCTGCGAATCGCGGCTCACCTCGATCCCGCCGGGCGGGACCTGGTCTCGCGGGCGTACGAGCGGGCGGTCGTGGCGCACACCGGTCAGCGGCGCCTCTCGGGCGAGGATTACGTTCAGCACCCCCTCGAGGTGGCCTCGATCCTGGCCGATCTCACTCTCGACGGATCGACCATCGCAGCGGCCCTTCTGCACGACACCGTCGAGGACACCCCGCTCACTCTCGAAGAGATCCGCAAGGAGTTCGGGCCCGACGTGGCGCACCTGGTGGAGGGGGTCACCAAGCTCTCGCGCATCTCCTTCCGCTCGGCGCAGCAGATCCAGGCCGAGAACATCCGCAAGATGCTGCTGGCGATGGCGGAGGACATCCGCGTCGTCCTCATCAAGCTCGCCGACCGCCTGCACAACATGCGCACGCTCGATCCGCTGCCCGAGATCAAGCGCAAACGCATCGCCAAGGAGACGCTCGACATCTACGCGCCGCTGGCGCACCGCCTGGGCATCGGACAGATCAAGTGGGAGCTCGAGGATCTCGCCTTCCGGCACCTGGAGCCTGAGGCCTACGCCGAGGTCGTCAGCCGGGTGGCCCGCAAGCGCCAGGAGCGCGAACGCTTGGTTTCCGACCTGCGCGAGATCCTCGCCCGCGAGCTGGAAAAGATCGACATGAAGGCGGAGATCACGGGCCGGCCCAAGCACATGTACTCGATCCACCAGAAGATGAGCCGCGAGGAAAAAGACTTCAGCCAGATCTACGACCTGCTCGCGATCCGCGTGCTCGTCGATTCGGTGAAGGACTGCTACGGCGTGCTCGGCGTCGTGCACTCGCTGTGGAAACCGCTGCCGGGACGCTTCAAGGACTTCATCGCGATGCCCAAGTCCAACGGCTACCAGTCACTGCACACGACGGTGATCTCGCACTCCGGGGAGCCCATCGAAATTCAGATCCGAACCTTCGAGATGCACCGGATCGCCGAGTTCGGGGTGGCCGCGCACTGGGCCTACAAGGAAGGCACCGAGGGTCCCAGCGACCAAAAGCTGGCCTGGCTGCGCCTGCTGATGGAGTGGCAGAAGGAGGTCGTCGACGCTGAATCCTTCGTCGACGCCGTGCGTGTCGACCTCTTCCAGGACGAGGTGTTCGTGTTCTCGCCGCGCGGCGACGTGTACAACCTGCCGGCCGGCTCTACACCCGTCGACTTCGCCTATCGCGTGCACACCGAGGTCGGTCACCGCTGCCTGGGCGCCAAGGTCAACGGCCGCATGGTCCCGCTGGACTACGAGCTCAAGAACGGCGAGATCGTGGAGATCCTCACCTCCAAGGCCCCGCACGGCCCGAGTCGAGACTGGCTTTCCTTCGTCAAGAGCGCCTCGGCTCGCGAGCGCATCCGGAAATGGTTCAAGAGCCAGGCCCGCGAGGAGAACGTGGCCAAGGGCCGCGACCTTCTGGAGAAGGAGCTGCACCGGATGCACCGGCTGACCCTCCCGCAGCTGCCCGAGGGCAAGCTCGAGGAGATGGCGCGGGCGGCGCACTTCCAGACCGCGGAGGACTTCCTGGCGGCGATCGGCTACGGCGACGTCTCCCCGCACTCGGTGGTGATGCGGATGGCGCTGGCGCCCGCCGGGGACGACGACATCCTGCGCTCGATCCCGCTGCTGCCGCAGGTGCGGCCGACTCCGCGCGTGCTGGTGCGCGGGGAGCGGGGAGTGCTCACGCGGCTGGCGCCCTGCTGCCAGCCGGTGCCCGGCGACGCCATCGTCGGCTACACCACGCGCGGCAAGGGCGTGACGGTCCACCGTCGCGACTGCGTCAACGCCATCAACGCCCAGGACGAGGCGCGCGTGGTCCCCGTCGATTGGGACACCGAGAACGGCCTGCTGTTCCCGGTGGCCATCAAGATCGAAGCCTGGGACCGTACCGGCCTCCTGCGCGATATCACCACGGTGATCGCCGAGAACCGCGTCAACCTGTCGGCGTGCTCGGTGCACGTGTACGACGACAAAACTGCGGTCGTGTCGGCCACCGTCGAGATCGATTCACTCTCGCAGCTGTCGCGCCTGCTGGAGAAGCTGGAATCGGTGCGTGACGTGCACACGGTGGCGCGGGAAGCCTCTTGAGCGAGATCGAGATCGGCGCGCCGCCGGAGGCGGTATGGCAGGAGCTCGTCAAGCCCGACCACCGCCGGCGCTGGTACTACGACCTCCAACCCGAGGGCGACTTCCGGCCCGGCGCCGAGATCAGTTGGACCAATACCGACGGCACCGAGGCTGAGCATTCGATCGTGCGCGAGGTGGTGCCGCCGCGCCGCCTGGTACTGGAGACGCGGTTTCTCTTCGCGCCTGCTCTCGCCTCGCAAGCACCCCACACGCTGGTCTTCGAGGTCGCGCCGGCGACGCGCGGCAGCCGGGTGTCGATGCGGGTCGAGGCGCCACCGGACGGCCCGGTCGACCGCATGTTCAAGGCCGAGGGCGGGTCCATCCTGAAGGGCCTGCGCCTTGAGCTCGACGCCGACGCGCAAGCCGCGCTGGAGCGTAAGCAAGAGATCGGCGAGGTCGAGATCCACGACGTCACGCCCGAGCGGCTCGCGGACTATCAGGACTTCTTCGACAACCACGGCTTCGCCGACTATCCAGCTTGGTCGTCCTGCTACTGCAGCGAGACCAATCTCTCCTTCCCACCCGAGGTGCACCTGGCTCGGACGGCCGACGAGAACCGGCGGGACATGTCCTCGCTGATCGCCGCCGGAGAGGTGACCGCACTGCTGGCCTACGTCGACGGCCGGCCGGTGGCCTGGTGCAACTACGGCGTCACCACCAAGCTCGGCGGCGTGATGCACCGCTTTGGTCTCGATGCCGGGGAGTACGACGGCGTGGGCTCGGTCGCCTGCTTCGTGATCTCCGCGCCCTACCGGCGGCACGGCCTGGCGCGCCGCCTTCTCGACGCCGCCTGCCAGCGGCTGAGCGCCCGCGGCCTGCAGTGGGTCGAGGCCTACCCGCCCAAGGACGCCAAGAGTCCCCAGGGCAACTATCGCGGTCCGCTTTCGATGTACCTGGAAGCGGGGTTCGAGTCCCACCGTGAGGGCGACCGCTACCTGGTGGTGCGCAAGAAGCTTTGATCCGCGTCGAGACCACCGCCGATTCCCAGTTCGGCACCAACTCCTACCTGGTCTGGGACGAGGACACCAAGGATGCCGTGGTGATCGACGCGAACCTGGAACCGGATCCCATGGTGGCGCTAGCGCGCGAGCGCGGCGTCACCGTGCGCGCGATCCTGCTCACGCACACCGACGTCGACCATATCGGCGGCCTGCCCCGGCTGCTCCAGGAGTTTTCCGACGTTCCGGTGGCGGTCCATGACGCGGAGCGCGAGGTGGTGGCCGAGGGCAAGTCACTTCGTCAGACCAACTGGGGCTTCGAGCTCGCGCCGGTGGCCAGGGTCGAACGTTTGACCGAGGGCGAGACCTACCGCGCGGGTTCGCTGGAGTTCGAAGTGCTGCACACGCCTGGACACTCGCCGGGTGGGGTGACGCTCAAGATCGGCAACGCGCTCTTCACCGGCGATGCTCTTTTCGCGGGCTCGATCGGGCGCAGCGACTTCCACAACTCCGACGGCCGGCTGCTGCTCGACAGCATCAAGGAAAAGCTGCTGGCCGAAGACGATGAGATGGTCGTCTTGCCCGGCCACATGCAGCCGAGCACGATCGGGCGCGAGCGCCGGACTAACCCATTTCTGTAGGGGCGGGATTCTTCCCGCCCTCGGTGGGTGGGGCAAGCCCCGCCCCTACGGCAGCCGAGCACGATCGGCCGCGAGCGCCGGACTAACCCATTTCTGTAGGGGCGGGATTCTTCCCGCCCTCGGTGGGCGGGGCAAGCCCCGCCCCTACGGCCTTTCGCGCCCACGCCAGCAGTTGGTGGTCGTCCTCACGCACGGGCGGCGGCACCTCGTAGAAGCGGCCCAGCTCCTGCGCGGGGTTGACGCCAAACGGCGTGGAGCCGAAGCGCTGATATTCGATGCGGGTGCGATCGTCGGTCCGGAACCAGATGCAATCGCCCTGCACCACGCCGAACATGCGGCCCTCCCTGTACAGGGCCCAACCGCCCATGTGAGGCCGGTCCTCCACCTCGCCCAGCGGCGCCAGCGTCTCCAGCAGGCGCGTGATGAGGCTGGGCACCCGCCGATCTTAGAATCGGCGGATGCCCCCCAGCCAGCCGATCAAGGCCGCCCGCGGGGTCCGCGACGTCATGGCCGCCGAACGCCCGGTCTGGGAGGTCGCCGAAACCGCCGCCCGGGAAGTGGCGCGCGCACATGGCTACCAGGAGATCCAGACGCCGGCGATCGAGCTGGCCGCGCTGATCGAGCGCGGCGTGGGCCAGGACACCGACGCCGGGGGTAAGGAGCTCTACCGGCTGGTAAAGCGCGGCAGCGAGGACCTGGTGCTGCGCCCGGAGGCGACCGCCGGCGTGGTGCGCGCATATTTCCAGCACGGCCTCAACCAGGGGCCGCAGCCGGCCCGGCTTTTCACGATGGGCGCGATGTTCCGGTACAACGCGCCCCAGCTCGGCCGCTACCGCCAGTTCCACCAGCTCGATGTCGAGGCGATCGGCGACGCCTCGCCGGCCTACGACGTGGAGTGCATCGAGATGGCCGTGCGCTGGATGGAGGCACTGGGGCTGCGCGGGCTGCGCCTGGAGCTCAACAGCATCGGCGATCGCAAGTGCCGACCGGCCTACATAAAAAAGCTCGTCGCCTACTACCGGCCGCTCAAGGACAGGCTGCACCCCGACTGCCAGCGCCGCCTGGAGACCAACCCCCTGCGTCTCCTGGACTGCAAGGAGGAGCAGTGCGCGCCGTTCAAGGCGAAGGCGCCCCGCATCACAGACCACCTGTGTGTGGAATGCGCGGAAGCCTTCGCGGCGGTCCGCGCGATGCTCGACGCCGGCGGCCTCGAGTACTCCCTGAATCCCTACTTGGTGCGCGGGCTCGACTACTACACCCGCACCGTCTTCGAGGTCCTGCACGAGGCGCTGGGCGGCGCCCAGAACTCTCTCGGCGGCGGCGGCCGCTACGACGGGCTGGCGGCCGAGATCGGCTACCCGGATACGCCGGCGGTCGGGTTCGCGGCCGGTTTCGAGCGGGTCGTGATGATGATGGGCGAGGAGGGGGAGGAAGTCATCGCGCCGCCTTCCGCGCTGGTGCTGGTGGTGCCGGACGGCCCCCTGCTCAAAGAGGCGGCCGAGGTCGGGCGGCTGGCACGCACCATGGTGCCGACCGCCGTCGACTACTCGACCCGCAGCCTGAAGGCCAAGATGCGGGCCGCCAATCGCCTGGGGCCGCGGTGGGTCGCCATCTTCAATGCCGAGGAGTCGGCTCGCCGTGTCTTGCAGCTCAAGGAGATGGCCGGGGGCGAGCAGCGCGAGGTCGGTTGGGACGAGCTGCCCGCCCTGCTCGAGGCGGAACTCACAGGATGAGCGGCTTCACCGCCACCCGCTGCGGCGACCTCCGCGCCTCCGATGCCGGGCACGAGGTCGAGCTTTACGGCTGGGTCGCGCGCCGCCGCGACCACGGCGGCCTGATCTTCATCGACCTTCGCGACCGCTGGGGTGTGGCGCAGGTCACCATCAACGAGGCCAACACGTCAACGGCCGCCTACGCCGCCGCGTCATCACTCCGCAGCGAGTACGTGGTGCGCGTCAAAGGCCGCGTCGAGAAACGCCCTGTCGAGAACGTCAATCCCAAGATGCCGACCGGTGAGGTCGAGGTGTTCGCCACCGATCTCGAGGTGCTGTCCACCTCCAAGACGCCACCGTTCCCGGTGGAGGGGGACCAGGAGCCGGAGGAGCGGGTGCGACTCAAGTACCGCTACCTGGACCTGCGCCGCGCGCGCATGCAGAACATCCTGGAGACCCGCCACCGCGTCAACAAGATCACGCACGCCTACTGGGACGCGCACGACTTTCTCGAGGTGGAGACGCCGATCCTGACCAAGAGCACACCCGAGGGTGCGCGCGATTTCCTGGTGCCCTCGCGCCTCTATCCCGGCCAGTTCTACGCGCTGCCGCAGTCGCCGCAGCAGATGAAGCAGCTGCTGATGGTGTCGGGCGTGCAGCGCTACTACCAGATCGCGCGCTGCCTGCGCGACGAGGACCTGCGCGCCGACCGGGCGGCCGAGTTTACTCAGCTCGACGTCGAGATGTCGTTCAACGACGAGGAGGACGTCTTCGAGCTGATCGAGGGCTGGATCGGACGGCTCTGGGACGAGATCCTGGGCATCGACCTGCCGCGGCCCTGGCCGCGCCTGACCATGAAGGACGCGCTACTGCGCTACGGCACCGACAAGCCGGACCTGCGCTACGAGCTGGAGATCGCAGACTTGGGCGAGGTCTTGAAGGACACCCAGGCCCAGGTCTTTCGGGGGGCGCTCGACGCCGGTGGCGTTGTGCGCGGGCTGGCGGTGCCGGGCGGATCCGACATGACGCGGCGCGAGCTGGATGAGCTGGTCACCCTGGCCCGAGGGGCCGGCGCCCGGGGCCTGGCCTGGCTGCCGGGCGGCCCGCTGGACAAGTTCCTGACACCGGCCGAGCTGGAGGGCGTCAAGCGCGCCACCGGCGCCGGCGAGGGCGACCTGGTCCTGCTGGCCGCCGACCGCCGTCGGCGTGCCGAGAAGGTGATGGGGCTGGTGCGTTCGGACGTGGCGCGCAGGCGTGGTCTGGTCCGCGAGGGCGAGTGGCGGTTCCTCTGGATCTATCCCATGTTCCTGTTCGACGAGGACGACGAGGGCAACCTGACCTACGGCCATCATCCCTTCACGCGGCCGATGGAGGAGGACCTGGCCTTCATCGACGAGCGGCCCTACGACGTTCGCGCCCACGCCTACGACTTCGTCTGCAACGGTTACGAGCTGGCCAGCGGGAGCCTGCGGATCTACGACCGGGCCATGCAGGAGCGGGTCTTCCAGATCCTGGGCCTCAGCCAGGAGACCATCGAAGCCCGATTCGGTCATCTCCTGGAGGCGTTCGAGTACGGCGTGCCGCCCCACGGCGGGATCGCGCCCGGGCTCGACCGGATCGTGATGATGCTGACCGGCACCGACAACATCCGGGACGTCATCGCCTTCCCTAAGACCCAGTCCATGCAGGACCTGCTGATGGACGCGCCCAGCGAGGTCGAACGGAAGCAGCTCGATGAACTGGGGTTGGAAATCAAGCGGCCCGGGTAACATCCAACAGCGTCCGGCCGGGTGGCCACACGTGCGTTGCCCAACATTCGTTCACTAGGGACCTCGGAGTCCGGATGGGGACGGCAAGCCCGCCGATGACGGGACGTCGAGAACCAAAGGCAGAGGACCCACCTGGAGATTCCAGGACAACCCACGGCCACCCCCGCCGGGCACTTAAACCCCCTCCCCTGCGGGGAGGGATGGGGTGGGGAACGAACATGGAAAAGGACCCCTACCCGCGCACCTTTGGCGCGCGACCTCCCCGAAGGGGGAGGTGGGTCTACTTTGATCTAATTAGCGCAAAATAGGGCATCCGCAACCCGTACACGCCCGGCCCGGGCATCTTCCCGCCCTACTTCGCCGGTCGCGAAGGCCCCACCCGCACTCTCGAGCGCGCGCGTGATGCCATCGAGGCCGACGGCGCGGCGGCACCCCTGGTGGTGAGCGGGATGCGGGGGATGGGGAAGACAGTGCTTCTCCTCAGCTTCCGCGACCGCCTGCGCGAGGCCGGCTGGCTCTGCCCCTCGATCGCCGAGTTCGACGCCGCTCATCGCGGCCTGGCCGGCGTTTGGGCGGACCTGTCTGAAGAGCTGAACCGAATTTCGCCCAGCCGCCCGCCCCGGCCTCGCCGCCGCTGGCGCGTGGAGAAGGTGGACGTCAAGACGACGGCGGCCATCGGGCTCACCGGGCCAAGAGCCAGCGCCGAAGCCGCGGGGTCGCTGCGGACGGGTCAGGACGACCTCCGGCACCGGTTGCTGGAGCTGGCCGGCTGGTTGGGACCGGCCGGGCTCCGCGCGGCGTTTCTGTTCGACGAAGCCCAGGACGCCTCGCTGCAGGACCTGGGGCTGCTGGCCGAGGTGGGCCACGAGGCGGGCAAGGAGCGCTGGCCCCTGCTGCTGGTCTTCGCGGGCCTCACGCCACTCCATGACAAGCTGGTTCGGGCCCGCACCTACGCCAGCCGCTTCACACCCGTCGAGGTCGACGCGCTGAGCGACACCGAGGCCCGGGCGGCGCTCGAGGTGCCCGCCCAGGAGGCGGGCGTGGCCTGGGAGCGCAGGGCCGTCAGCGCGGCGCTCGACTTCGCGCGGGGCGTTCCCTACCACCTGCAGATGATCGGGCTCCACGCCTGGGAGCGGCGGGACGCCGAGCGCATCACCGAGGAGGCCGTGGCGGCCGCCGCCACCGGCGCCCGCGCCGACATCGAAAAGGCGATGTACCGGCCGCTCTGGAACAAGGCCAGCGACGCCGAGCAGCGGTACCTGCTGGCGATGGCGCAGGCCGAGCGAGCCCGCAGTGGGATCGCGGTCGCCGACGTCCTGCGCCGGCTGGGCAAGAGCCACGCCGACGCCTCCACGCTGCGCACGCGGCTGATCCGCAAGGGCCTGATCCACCCCACGCGTCACAGCTACCTGGACTTCAGCTACCCGGGCTTCGACCGCTTTGTGGCCGCCCAGCGGAGCACCCGTTGAGCCGCCTGCCGCCGGCGCTGATCATCGATGTGCTGCTCGTGCTGATCGTCTCCCAGCTGCTTTATGCGTTCTTTCCCTACCGCAAGAGGGCCTATCTGCCGATCCTGCTCCTCACCGCCGTGGGCGTGGCGTTGGGCCAGCTCTGGGACTACCTGGGCCTGCCCGGCTACCGCTTCGGGAGCGCCAACCTGGTCCCCGCCCTGCTCTTCGTGCTGGTGCTGCAACCGCTGGCGCAGCGCCTGCCCATAAGATTTCGCTAGTTCAGTCAGGGTTTCGCCAGCGGGCTGCCAGGGGTATTCACGACTTGAGCCTTTTCCTCTTCGTTCTCGGCGTGTGCGTCGTGCTGGTGGCGTTGGCCCTGTGCCTGGCGCTCCTGCGGCTGGCCCGCACGCTGGCGGCGATGGAGGAGCTGCTGCTCACAGCGAACGAAGAGATGCGAGAAACCCTTCCCGAAGTCCGCGGAAGCCTGGAGAACGTGAACAACATCGCGGCCGGCGTCAATGTGGGGCTGCGTGCGGCGGGCTCCGGTGCGTCACGCGCCGGAGACGGCCTGGCGGCCGGCTGGTATGGGTTGAGAGTTGGAGTCCAGAGCCTGCTGGGAGGTGGCGACGATGAGTGACAACAACGGTGGCAGCGGTGGCGGCGGCTTTGGCTGGGGGTTCTTCGTGGGCGGCCTGCTGGGCTTGGTCGCGGGCGCTTACCTGGCGTCCGGTCCAGGGCGCGACCAGGTCGACCAGCTGCGCACGCAGACCATCGAGCTGACCGGCCCGAACAGCCCCATGCGGGCTCGGGCGAAGGCGGCCGCGGGCATGGCCCGGACCGCGGTCAGCGACCCCGAGCATCCGCTGCGGCGCGCGGTCCAGGACGGGGTGAGCGCGGCCCGGCGCCGGCGGGCCGAGCTGGAGGCGGAGCGCGTCGCCGAGGAGACCTCACCCGCCGGCCCGATCACGCCACCGATGGAGGGCTGAGTTGCACCACGGTTCGTTTCTGGCCGAGCTGAAGGTGCCGGCCGACGCCGAGTTCATTCCGGCCGCCAAGCGGTTGGGGGCTTCGCTCGGCGCCCAGCTCGGCTTCAGCCTGGAGGAGATCGACGAGCTCTGCATCGCGGTCGCCCAGGCCTGTGACAGCACGATCGACGCCTGCGAGGAGATCTGGGGCGAGGAGAGCGGCGCCAACATGAAGCTCAGCTACGCCCGCACCGACCGCGGCATCGCGGTCGAGGTCGAGGGCGTGGCGCCGACCAGCAAGGCGCTGGCGCGCCGGCATGCCGTGCATAAGGACGAGCAGGTCAGGCTGCTGGCCGATCAGATGATCCGAATGTTCGTGGACGACTTCCGGAGCAACGTCGACGCGCCGCGCGGACGCGTACACCTGCGCCTCGTCAAATACTTGATCGGATAGCCGAGCTGAGCAGCTCCACCCCGATTCCGCGCGAACAGCTGCGCGCGCTCCACCGCCGATACAAGGAGACCTCCGACCCGGCGGAGAAGGAACGCATCCGCGAGCAGCTGGTGCGCGGATATGACAGCCTGGTCCACTTCCTGGCCCGCAAGTTCATGAACCGCGGCGAGCCGCTGGAAGACGTGGTCCAGGTCGGCTACCTGGGCCTGATCAAGGCCATCGAGCGCTTCGATCCCGACCTGGGCAACGAGTTCACGACCTTCGCCACGCCCACCATCGCGGGCGAGATCCGGCGCTACTTCCGGGACAAGGGCTGGGCGATCCGCTTTCCGCGCCGGCTCCAGGAGCTGTACCAGCAGGTGGTGCGCATCAACGAGCAGCTGAAGAACGAGCTCGACCGCCAGCCGACGGTGGCCGAGGTCGCGGCGCGGCTCAATGTGGAGCCGGACGAGGTCCTGGAGGCCATGGAGATGGCGCCGGCCATGACGCCGATCTCGCTGGAATCCACACCCGGAGGTGGCGCCGACGCCGAGGATGGCGGCCGCGCACTGGGCGAGTCGCTGGGCGGGGAGGATCCCGACCTGGACCGCGTCGAGCTGCGGGACCTGCTGGAACGCGCCATGCAGCACCTCACCCCGCGTGAGCGGGCGATCATGGCCATGCGCTTCTACGACGAGATGTCGCAGTCGGAGATCGCCAAGCGCCTGGGCATCTCCCAGATGCATGTCTCCCGCCTGCAGCGGGCGGCCCTCGAGCAGCTGCGCCAGTACCTGCCCGAAACCGCGGGGTGACACATGCCAGGGGTGGGGCCGTAAGGACAGGCTTGGCCTGTCCGTGTGAGTCCGTGATCCAGACGTTGGCGACGCGGCACGGCATTTGGAAGGGGGTCCGTGGGGGAAACCGCGCCAGCGGTTGCCTCCGCGATCGTAAAACCGCGGGGTGACCTTCGAGGAGCAGCTCGACCCGGATCCGGTGATCGCATTCGGCAACTGGTTCGCCGAGGCCCAGCGCCAGAGCGTGCCTCAGGCCGAGGCGATGATGCTGGCCACCGCGGATCGTGACGGGCGCCCCTCAGCGCGCATGGTGCTGCTCAAGAGCTGGGGTCCCGAAGGCTTCGTCTGGTTCACCGGCTACCAGAGCCGTAAGGGCGAGGAGCTGGCGACCAACCCGCGCGCTGCGCTGCTGCTGTTCTGGCAGCCGCTGGGGCGGCAGGTGCGCATCGAGGGCACGGTGCGAAAGACGTCCGAAGAGGCGTCCCGGCGGTATTTCCAGACGCGCCCGGTGGGCAGCCAGGTGGCGGCCACGGTGTCGCGCCAGAGCCGGCCGGTCGGCACGCGCGAAGAGCTTGAGCGCGCGTACGCCGAGCTGGCGGCCGAGGCCGGGGAGGGGCCGCTGCCGCTGCCGGCGCACTGGGGCGGTTACATCCTCAAGCCGGACGTGTTCGAGTTCTGGGAGCACCGCGACAACCGCCTGCACGACCGCCTGCGCTACGAGCCCGAAGGGAGCGCTTGGAGACGATTCAGACTCCAGCCCTAGAATCCATGCACCCGAATGACCGGGTCTGAACTCCGCCAACGCTTTCTACAGCACTTCACCAGCCGGGACCACCTCGAGCAACCGAGCGCGTCGCTGATCCCTGTCCGCGACCCCACGACGCTCTTCAACTCGGCCGGTATGCAGCCGCTCAAGCCCTACTTCCAGGGCGTGAGCCAGCCGCCCGCGCCTCGACTCGTCAGCTCCCAGAAGTGCTTCCGGACCCAGGACCTGGACGAAGTCGGCAAGACCGACCGTCATGGCACCTTCTTCGAGATGCTGGGCAACTTCGCGCCTACCGGCAGCTACTTCAAGGAGACCGCTATCGAGCTCGCGTGGGACCTGGTGACCGTGGGCCTGCAGATGCCTAAGGACCGGCTGCGCGTCACCGTCCATCCGACCGACGACGAGGCGGACAGTCACTGGCGGACCAAAACCGACGTCCGTCCGGAGTGGATCTACCGACACCCCGACAACTGGTGGGCGGCCGGGGACACCGGACCTTGCGGCCCCGATTCTGAGATCTGGTGGGATCGCGGCGTCGAGTACGGCTGCGGGCAGGCCGACTGCGAACCCGATCACTGCGACCGTTTTCTGGAGTTCTGGAACCTGGTCTTCATGCAGTTCGACCGCCGGCCGGACGGGTCGCTCAAGCCACTGCCGCGGCCGGGCATCGACACCGGGATGGGGCTGGAGCGCCTGAGCGCCATCAAGCAGGGCGTGGACAGCATCTTCGAGATCGATCTGTACCGGCCGCTCATGGATTTCGTGGCCGAGAACTCGAAGGAGCCGGTGGAGCGCTCGCGGCGCCTGATCACCGACCACCTGCGCGGCATGACATTTGTGATCGGCGACGGCGTGCTGCCGTCCAACGAAGGTCGGGGTTACGTGCTCCGGCGCCTTGTGCGCGCCGCGGCGCTGCACGCGCGCAAGATCGGCCTCGGCAAACCGCTGAGCGCCGGTGTCGACGTGGTGGTCGGGATCATGAAGGATCGTTACCCCGAGCTGGTGGAGCGGGCGCCGCACATCCGGGAGGCGGTGGACGGCGAGGCCCAGCGCTTCAACCGCACGCTCGAGCAGGGCCTCGAGCTCTTCGAGCGCGTGGTCGCCAAGCATCCGCGGCTGATCCCCGGAGAGGAGGCGTTCCGCCTCCACGACACCTACGGATTCCCGATCGAGCTCACGCGCGACCTGGCCGAAGAGCGCGGCATCGAGGTCGACCAGCAGGGGTTCCAGGAGCAGATGGCCGCCCAGCGCGAGCGCTCGCGGAGCATGACCGGCCAGCGCTGGCCAAACGCTTCGGCGCTGCCCCGCAGCCAGTTCGAGGGTTACCACCAGCCGGTCGTGGAAGGCGCACGAGTGTTGGCCCTGCGCCGCGCGGGCGACGACGTTGCGCAGGTCGCCGAGGGCGACCAGGTCGAGGTCTTCCTGGACGCCACGCCCTTCTACGCGGAGTCCGGCGGCCAGATCGGCGACACCGGGCAGCTCACCGGACCCGGCGGCCGGATTCGAGTCGAGGACACCCAGCGTCCGGCCGAGGGCGTGATCGCGCACCTCGGAACCGTGGTCGTGGGCATGCTGGAGACCGGCGATCAGGTCACGGCAGCCGTGGACGGCGCGCGGCGGCGCCAGATCGCCCGCCACCACTCGGCCACCCACCTCCTGCACAAGTCCCTGCGCGAGACTCTGGGCGAGCAGGCCATCCAGAAGGGCTCCTGGGTCGGCCCCGACCACACCACCTTCGACTTCGCCTTCAACCGGGCGATGACCGCCGAGGAGCTGGACCGGGTGTCGCGGCGGATCAGCGAGCAGGTCCGGGCGGCGCTGCCCTTCCACGAGTCGTACCGGAGCTACAAGGAGGCCGTTGAGGGTGGCGCCATGCACCTCTTCGATGAGAAGTACGGCGACACCGTGCGAGTGGTGTGCTTCGGTGACTGGACCTGCGAGCTGTGCGGCGGCACCCACGTCGCCAGCAGCGCCGACGTGGGCGCCACCGTGATCCTCTCCCAATCCTCCGTCGCTGCCGGCGTGCGCCGCATCGACCTGGTGGCCGGCGAAGCGGCCGACGAGCTGGTCCGCCGCCGGCTGAGCCAGCAGAACGAGCTGGCGCGGGGGCTCGGCGTCTCGCCTGATCAACTCCCGCGGCGCGTGGCCGAGCTGCGGGCCGAACTAAGGGAAAAGGACAGGGCGATCGCCGGCCTGCGCGAGGAGCTGCGCAGCGCCCGCGTCAGGGGTCCTGAAGGCGGCCCGCGCAAGGTCGAAGCGCGGGTGCCGCTCTTGATGGAGACCGTGGCGGCGGACGGTATGGATGACCTGCGTGGCTACGCCGACCGCTACCTGGAAGCTTTGGGCGGCAGCGGAGTGGTGGCGGTGGTGGGCGGCGACAGCTTCGTGATCAAGGTCTCCCGCGACCTCGACATCAACGCGAAAGAGCTGACCGAGCACTTTGGTCGCGGGGGCGGCACGCCGGCCCTGGCGCAGGGCCGCATGACCAAACCCCTGGCCGATGCGTTCAAGGAACTCGCCGAGGCCCTCCGATGACGAACACCAGGTTCAAGTTCCTCAGCCGCAAGGACGACTACTACCGCCATTTCTCAGCCCTCGACATCGGCACCGACCTGGTGAAGGTGCTGGTAGTGCGCCGGGAAGGGCCCGACGGTGTGGTCCTGGGCGTGGGGCGCGAGCCCCAGCACCCGAGCGCGATGTCGGGCGGCGCGATCGCCGACCTGGAGTCGGTGATCCAGGCCTGCAACCGCGCGCTGGAGGCGGCCGAGGACATGGCCGCCGTGACGCCCGGCCAGTGCGTGGTGGGCATCGCGGGCGAGCTGGTCAAGGGCTTCAGCTCCTCGATCGCCTATCCCCGCGACAAGCCCACCACCAAGGTCCGGGAGTCCGAGCTGAAGGGGATGCTGCAGTTGGTCGAGAAGCGGGCGCTGCGCGAGGCCCAGCACCTGCTGGAGCTGGAGCGCTCCTACGGCGAGCTGGAGGCGCGGCTGGTGCACTCGGCGATCACCGGTGTGCGCATCGACGGCTACCCGGTCACGACCCCTATCGGGTTCCAGGGCAAGAACCTGGAGGTCACCGTCTTCAACACCTTCGCGCCCATCACCCAGGTCGGCGCCATGGAGACCGTGATCCGCGAGCTCGACCTGGAGCTGGCGGCGGCGGTCGCGCATCCCTATGCCCTGGCCCGTGCCGCGGCCGGGGAGGATGCCTGGGAACAGGGCGCGATCTTCGTGGACATCGGCGGCGGTACCACGGACGTCGCGCTGCTCCGCGACGGCGGGGTGGAGGGCACCCGGATGTTCAACCTGGGCGGCCGCGCCTTCACCCGCCGCATCGCCCTCGCCCAGGGGCTCGCTTACGAGGAGGCCGAGGCCCGCAAGCTCCGCCACAGCGAGGGTTTGCTGCCCCCGGAGCAGGACCGCCAGCTCGCTGAACTGCTCACGCAGGACGTCGAGGTGATGCTCCAGGGGCTGGCGCTCTGCCTCAAGGAACTTGCCAGGGGGGAGCGGCTTCCGGCTAACATCTTCGTCTGCGGCGGCGGAAGCCTGCTGCCGGAGCTGATGAAAGAGCTCACCAAGAACGCCTGGACGGACGGTTTGCCCTTCGCCCGGGAACCCCAGTCGCGACTCCTGCAGCCGTCCGACGTGCGCAGCCTGACCGACACCACCGGGCAGCTGCAATCGCCCCAGGACGTGGGCCCTCTGGGCCTCGCCAACCACGCGCTGCGCGTGGAGGCGGAGGATCGCGACCTCGTCAACACGGTCATGGGCAGGGTGCTCAAGGCGATGAAGGTCTGATCGACCACCGCCCGTAACTCGACAGTCTTAAGAGAGGTTCCAGCAAACGTGGCAGCAAACCCGATCTACATCGAGACCGAGGAAGAGATCCCCGAGGTGATCGAGCGCGTCCGCCGCACCAGTGCGGAGGACGTGCCCCTGGTCCTGCCCACGCGCTCCCGGTTCGGGCAGAGCCGCTTCAACTTCCAGCTCCTGCGCGAGTACACCGCGCAGATGGGGAAGCGAGTTTCCATCGTCTCTCCCGACCCCGCCGTTCAGCAGATGGCGGAGGAGAGCGGATTCCGCGCCTTCCGAGCCGTCGAGCAGCTGGGCGGGAACGGCGAGAGCGCCGAGGGCGCGGCCGCGGTGGCCGTCCTGCCGCCTCCGCGCCCCGTTGCCGGCCCGCGGCCCGCCGCGGCCAAGGGGGCCGCTCCGGCGCTGCCGAGGATCGCGGTCGCCGCCCGCAGCAAGCTGCCCTCCCGGGTCGCGACCGAGGTCAAGCCCGGCCGCTTCCTGCTCTACGCGGGCGCCGGCATCCTGCTGGTGGTGGGACTGGTCCTGGGGGCCCTGTATGTGCCCGCGGCCAGCGTCACGCTCACTGTCGACGCGGTTGCTTTCAGGCAGGACAACCTGGAGGTGGACGCCCAGCCCGGCTCGGGGCCGGTCAAGGTCCGCACGGTCACCAACGCCCAGCAGGCGACCCAGAACTTCAAGGCGACCGGCGTCAAGGACATTCCCGGCACCGTCGCCAACGGCACCGTCGTCTATCACAACGGCTGCAGCAACCTGCTCATCACCGTGCCCGACGGGCTCCGGGTATCCGGCGGCGGCCAGACCTACGCCACCAAGGGTCAGGTGGGCCCGCTGCAGCCCGGGCAGGCCGGTTCGGCGAGCGTGGTCGCGGTGAACCCCGGGGCCGCAGGCAATGTGCCCGCCGGCACCATCAACACGATCAACAACAACAACACCAACTGCCTCACCGTCACGCAGCCAAGCGACACCAGCGGCGGCGCCGACGCGCAGAAGAAGACCGTCATCCAGACCTCGGACATTGAGACCGCGCGGTCCTCGCTCGATGCTCAGCTGCGCAAGCAGATCGGCGACGACCTGGGCAAGCAGGTCCAGCCCGGCGAGAAGCTCAGCGACCAGATCGCTTTCCAACCGGCCGATTTCGCCTCGGACCACAAGGTGGGGGACGAGGTGGGCAGCTTCAACGCCACCATGAAGCTGACCGGCGAGGGCGCCTTCTACAACACGGCCGACGTCGAGAAGGCCTTCGACGGCCTGCTCACGCGCAAGGTCCCGGCCGACAAGCAGCTGACGGACAACCCGATCAAGACCAACTACACGATCGCCAACGCCGCCCAGGGCGGCCACCTGACCTTCAAGGGCTCGGCCAGCGCTTTCCTGGCCCCCAAGATCGACTTCGACCGGGTCAAGGGCCGACTGGTGGGCCGGACGCTGGGCACCGCACAGCACGACCTCTCAAAGCTGCCGGTGCAATCGGCCCAGATCAAGGAGACGCCGTTCAAGCTGCCCCTGATGCCTCTGCAGTCGTCGCGGATCACGATTCAGTACGTGGTTCAGCAGGCACCCGCGTCGACCCCGCCCCAGCCCGGCTAAGCAGCCGCATCTTGGGGCGGGTCCTGGCGATCGACCCCGGGTCGAAGCACGTCGGGCTGGCGATATCCGACCCTACGGGGACGTTGGCCACGCCGCTCCCGCCGCTGAGCGCGGCGCCGGAGACGACGCTGGTCGAGCGACTGGCCGCGGCGGCTCGGGAGCAGCAGGCCGAGCGCCTGGTGGTAGGACTGCCGCGCAACCTGGACGGCGGGCTGGGAGCGGCCGGACAGGCCGCCCGCGCACTGGCGCAGCGCCTGGGGAAGGCGACCCGATTGCCCGTCGAGATGGTCGACGAGCGGCTCAGCAGCGTGGCCGCCGAGCGCACCCTGATCGCCGGCGGCGTACGCCGGTCCCGGCGCAAGCAGCTCGCACACGGGGTCGCGGCCGCGCTCATCCTGGAGGCGTGGTTGCAATCGGAGGCCGCCAGACGTGGATGATGAGAGCCAGGAGATAACGCTCATCGACGAGTCGGGCGCAGAGCGCAGCTTCCGGCTGCACGACGCTTTCGACCTCGAGGACGTTACTTACTACCTGGTCGAGGCGGCGGACGAGCCGGACATGGTGCTCCTCCTCAAGGAGTCTCCCGGTGGCTTGGAAACCGTCGACCAAGAGGAGTTCGACCGCGTGATGGGGGAGCTCGAGGCAGAGTGAAGAAGCTCTTGGTGCTGCTGGTCCTGGTGGCAGGCTGCGGGTACGGCGCCAGCCGCGGGGTCGACTACTACAACTACGAGATCAACACCCCGGTCTCCAACCATTCCGAGCCGGTGCCGTTCACCGTCCAGCTGGGCGAGGGCGCGGACCAGGTGGGCTCCGACCTTCAGGACAAACACCTGATCCGGAGCCAGGACTTCTTCGACCTCTACACCAAGATGACGGGCACCCGCGCCGACATCCAGGCCGGGGATTTCGTTCTCAACCGCAACATGACCATGCCCCAGATCGTGGAGCAGCTGCGTCACGGCAAGGTGGACCAGAAGGTCGTGCAGGTGCCCGAGGGCATTCCGGCCAAATTCATCGCCCAGTCCCTGGAACAGGCAGGCTTCGCCAAGGCGCAGGAGTACCTGGACGCCGAGAAGGATCCCGCCTGGACCAGCCAGTACGACTTCCTGGCCGGCAAGCCCGCCAACCGCGACCTCGAGGGCTACCTGTACCCCGACACCTACTCACTCAACAAGGGGGCAGGGGTGCGCGACCTGATCAAAGTGCAGCTCGACCAGTTGGCGAAGGCGTTCACGCCTGCCATGCGCCAGGCGGTCACGCAGCCCACGCCGGCGCGGCCGGCGATGAGCGTGGACCAGGTTCTGATCCTGGCTTCGCTGGTCGACCGCGAAGTCAACAAGGCCGACGAGCGACCGCGCGTTTGCGGCCTCTACTACAACCGCCTCAAGATCGGCATGAAGCTGGAGGTCGACGCCACAATCCTCTATGCCGAGGGAAGGCTGAAGGGCGACATCGGGCCGGACGACCTCAACCTCAACTCGCCCTACAACACGCGCAAGTTCGCGGGGCTGCCGCCGGGACCCATCGGCAACCCGACCGCGTCGGCCATCCAGGGCTGCGTCAACCCGGAGAAGAACGACTTCCTCTTCTACTTCACGGACAAGAACGGGAGCACGCACTTCGAGGTGACCTTCGAGCAGTTCGCCAACGACATGAACAAGTACGGCGTCTCCGGCGGCTGATCGTCGTTCTTCTCGGCCACGGCGTCTCCTACTCGGCGAGCCCGGCCATGCAGCGCGCCGCCTTTACCGCGGCGGGGCTTCGTGGATGGGACTACCGGATCCACGACGTGGCGCCGGAAGGGCTCGGGGGCGCCGTTGCCCTGCTGCGTGAAGCCGAGTATGCCGGGGCCAACGTCACCATCCCGCACAAGGTGCGGGTCATGGAGCACGTCGACGGGGTTGACGGCGAAGCTTCCGCGGTGGGCGCCGTCAACACCATCTGCCGCCAGGAGGGCCGGCTGGTGGGCATGAACACCGACGTGGTCGGGCTGCGCGCCGCCCTGGCCGAGGTCGGAGTCGACCCCGTCGGGGCGCCGGCTCTGGTCTTGGGCGCGGGCGGCTCGGCGCGGGCGGCGGCGGTCGCCCTGGCCGGCGCCCGCGTCACCTACGTGGCGCGCCGCCCCGAGGCCGCCGGACCCTTGAAGCCCGTGCTGGCCTGGGACGACCCGGCCTGGCACCGGCTGGCCGCGAGCGCAGACGTGCTGGTCAACGCCACGCCGCTGGGCCGCCAGGGTGAGGCCGCGCTGCCGCCCGGAGTCGAACCGGGAGGTGCGGTGATCGACCTCGTCTACGTCCGCGGCGGCACACCTCTGACGGCGCTGGCGGCCAGTCTCGGCCGCCCCTGCGCCGACGGCTGGTCGATCCTGGTCGCCCAGGGCGCGGCGGCGTTCACGGCCTGGACCGGCCGCCCGGCTCCGATCGCGGCTATGACGGCGGCACTCGACCGGTGAACCATTACCTGGTCGCCGCCGGCTGGCTGCTGGTGGGCGCGCTGGCGGCCTACGGCATGCGGCGGCTGTCGGTTTGGCTGGCGCGCCTGGAGGAGCTGGAGCCGGGCTTCAAGCCCTGGCAGGCCTGGGGGCCGGTGATCCTGACCGCGGTGCTGTTCGCGGTCTTCGGCTGGAAGTTCGGCGCCGGGGTGACTCTGCTGGTGGTGAGCCTGTGGGTGGTCGTGCTGGTGCAGGTGATCTTCTTCGACCTCGAGCACCGGCTGATCCTGGACCGCATCATGTTCCCGTCCTGGGGGCTGGCCGTCCTGGCGAGCATCTTCGTGCACCACCCGGGCTGGCTCAATGCCATCGCCACCGGCCTGGGCGCCGGCGCGATCCTGCTCCTGCTGGCGGTCCTGGGCGCGTTGGTGATGCGGACCGAGGCGATGGGATTGGGCGACGTCAAGCTCGCCGTCTTCGTCGGCCTGATCGTCGGCTTCCCAGGGACCTTCAACGCTCTGCTGTACGGGATTCTGCTGGCCGGCTTTATCTCGATCCTGCTGATCGCGGTTCGGGTCAAAGGCCTGAAGGACACCATCGCCTACGGCCCCTACCTCTGCGCGGGGGCTCTCATCCAGCTTTTCGTTCAGGGCTGAGTTGGCGGTGCCGACCAGCCAGGCCTCATGACGTGCCTCAGGACCCCGATACGTTCGTCGGGGGGCCCGGCGCCGCGTCGTCACGGATCTTCAGATCCGCTCCTCCTGTCGTCACCCTCTCCTTCGTCTCGGGCCCCTGACCGGCGCCCTCTCGGTCGCCTGGCGCGTCCTGAGGCCCAACCGGCCGCCACCGCCAACTAGACTTGCCCGCGGCCATGCCACACCTGCTGCCCGGTGAGAAGGTGGTCGCAAGCCGCCACATCCACTGGGTGATGCCGTTGAAGGCGATGGCGCTGCCGGTGCTGCTGGTGGTCCTGGTCGTGCTCGGCGGCGATGTGCTGCTGCGCGGCAACCTGGGCGGCGAGGTTCGGCTGGTGCTGACTTTGCTAGCGCTTGCACTGGCGGGCGCCTGGGCGATCGTGACCTGGATCCGCTGGACGGCGACATCTTTCACGATCACCGACCAGCGGGTGATCCTCGACTCGGGCGTCTTCAGCCGCTCCAGCCGCGTGATTCCCATCGACCGAGTGCAGGACGTGGCCACCCGCCGCTCGCTTGTCGGCCGCATCCTGGGCTACGGCACCGTCGAGATCGACGCCGCCGGCTCTCAAGGCGCCGAAAGGCTCGACTACGTGCCCGCGCCCGACGCTTTCCGGGACCAGGTCTTCACCGAGTCCGAACAGCTACGGCGCGCCCCGCTCTAGCCCTGCTCGGCTTCATGGGCGCCGGGAAATCGACGGTCGGCAGACTGGTGGCCGAAGCTGAGGGCGTGCCCTTCCGTGACCTCGATGAGGTGATCGAGATGAGCGTGGGGATGACCATCGCCGGCTTCTTCGAGCGCCGTGGGGAGGCGGCCTTCCGCGAGGTCGAGGCGCGCCTCCTGCGCGACCTGGTCGATCCCGATGTGGTGCTGGCTCTGGGCGGCGGCGCCGTGATCGATGAAGGTTCTTGGGCGCTGCTGCGGGAGCGCGCGCGCACTGTCTGGCTGGACGCTCCGTTGGATTCGCTGCTGCAGCGCTCCGGCGGCCTGACGCGACCCCTATTGCGTGGACGCTCGCGTTCCGAGGTCGAGTCCCTGCTGGACCTACGGCGCTGGCGCTACGCGGAGGCTGACCACCGTGTCGACGCCTCCCGGCATCTACCCGAGGTGGTGGCTGAGGTGCGCCGGCTGTGGGCCGCGTAGAGGTCCGCACCGCCGGCGGCACCTACCCGGTCCTGATCGGGCAGGGCGCGCTCCTCGATGCTCCCCGCCGCCTGCGTGAGCTCGGCGCCGCGCGGGCGGTCCTGGTCACCGACGATCACGTGGCGCCGCTGTGGGGCCAATCCTTCGCGCAGGGGCTGACCGGCGCCGGCATCCATACGGAGACGGTGACCCTGCCCGCCGGCGAGCGGGCCAAAACCTTCGAGCAGCTGCGCCTGCTCCTGGGCAGCCTGGAACAGCACCGATTGGACCGTGCCGGCGTCGTGATCGCGCTGGGCGGGGGCACGGTCGGGGATGTGGCGGGCTTCGCCGCCGCCGTGTGGCTGCGTGGGGTGCGCCTCTTGCAGGTCCCCACCACTCTCCTGGCCATGGTCGACTCCGCCATCGGCGGCAAGACCGGCATCAACACGGACCTTGCCAAGAACGCGGTCGGCGCCTTCTGGCAGCCCGTCGCCGTGGTGGCCGACCTGGCCACCCTGGGTACCCTGCCCGAGGATGAATACCTGGCCGCTTTCGCCGAGATCGTCAAGTACGCGATCACCCTGGACGCGAAGCTGGCGCTGACCCTGATCGCCGACGTGGAGCGCCTGCGCGCGCGCGACCCGGAGGCGCTGGAGGTCGTGGTGGACGCCTGCGTGGCGGCCAAGGCCAAAGTGGTGGCGGCCGACGAACGGGATCGAGGACCGCGGGCAGTCCTCAACTACGGCCACACCGTGGGCCATGCCATCGAAGCCGCCTCGGGCTACAGGGTGCCCCACGGGGGCGCGGTGGCTGTG
>VBEO01000072.1:29308-35168 GCA_005881825.1 Chloroflexota bacterium
AAGTGGGACGGTCTGCTGGGTGCTGCCGCGGACTCTCGGCCGGGCCGAGACCGGCCGCGCGGTTCCCGCCGAGCTGGTGGAAGAGGTCGTCACCGAAGTATTGGAGCCCTCCCCCTCGGGGGAGGTGCCGAGCGCAGCGAGGCGGAAGGGGGCTCGGGTCCCCCACCCGCGCCTGCGGCGCGACCTCCCCGGAGTGGAGGTGGACTCCGAATGAGGATCTTGGTGGTCAACGGCCCGAATCTCGACCGCCTGGGCGTCCGCGAGCCTGACATCTACGGCACCCAGACCCTGGGCGACATCGAGCGGCAGGTGCGGGAGCGCGCCGCTGCGCGCGGCGTGGAGGTGGACTTCTTCCAGTCCCCGGCGGAGTCGCGGATCATCGAGTACCTGCACCGCGAGGGGCCCGAGGCCTCCGGCGTCATCATCAACCCGGCGGCACTCACCCACTACTCGATCGCTCTCTACGATTGTCTGAAGACGCTGGCGGCGCCGGTCGTGGAGGTCCACCTGTCGAACCTGCACGCGCGCACGGACGGGAGCTTCCGCACCCGCTCCGTGACGGCGCCGGCGGCTGTGGGTGTGATCACCGGCCTGGGCGCGGCCGGGTACTTGCTGGCTATGGAGTACCTCATTGATCGAAACGAATGACTTCCGGCCGGGCACGGCCTTCGAGATGGACGGCAAGCTGCTGACGATCGTCAACGTCGAGCACATCAAGCTGGCCCGGGCGGGCGCGGTCATCAAGGCCAAGCTGCGCAACATCCGCGATGGTTCGATCTTCGAGCAGAGCTTTCGCAGCGGCGACAAGTACAAGGCCGTGCGCATCGAGAAGGCGCCCGCTCAGTACCTATACAACGACGGCGATCTTTTCCACTTCATGGATTCCGCCAGCTACGACCAGGTCGCGCTCAACCGCTCGATGGTGGCCGACGCCCTGCCCTTCCTGAAGGAGGGCAACCAGGCCAACCTGCTCAAGTACGAGGACAGCGTGATCGGAGTCGAGCTGCCGATCACGGTCGAGCTGGCGGTCGCCCAGACCGACCCCGGCCTCCGCGGCGACACGGTTTCCGGCGCCACCAAACCCGCGCGCCTGGAGACCGGAGCCAGCGTCAACGTGCCGCTTTTCGTGAACACCGGCGACGTGCTGAAGATCGACACTCGAACGGGCAACTACATCGAGCGGGTATAGGCTTCTAGCGCATGAGCGTCGACCAGGCACCGCCCGCCCAGGGCACCGTGCGCGTCGCCAACGAGGTCATCGCCACCATCGCGGCCATGGCCGCCCGTGAGGTTGAGGGCGTGGCCGGCATGGACGATCCCTCCGCTCGCCACCTGGGCGACTGGCTCAAGCGGCAGACAGCCCACGACGGTGTGCGGGTCGTGATCGACCCCACCAAGGCCATCCACCTCGAGCTCTTCCTGTGCGTCGGGTCGCAGGCCCACATCGGCGAGGTGGCCGAGCAGGTCCAGGGCAACGTGGTGGAGGCGGTGGAGCGCATGCTGGGGCTGGAGGTGGCGGAGGTAAACGTCTTCGTCTCCTCGATCGCCTTCCCTGCCTAAGAGGAAGTTGCCCAGCGGTCGGCACCAGGCTCGCGAGCTGGCGCTGAAGGTCCTCTTCCAGCTCGAGAACAAGCCCGAGGACGAGCCTCAGTCGGCGCTCGAGTACCACGCCATTGAGGAGGGCGCGCCGCCCGACGTCAAGGAGTTCGCACGCACGCTGGTGGACGGCGTGCTCGCCAACCGCGAGCGCCTGGACGCGCTTATCTCGGAAGCCTCCAGCCACTGGCGCCTCGACCAGATGGGCAAGGTCGACCGGGCGGTGCTCCGCATCGCCGTCTATGAGATCGCGATCGATCGGGGTGTGCCTGTGAAGGCAGCGATCAACGAATCCATCGAGCTGGCCAAGACCTTCTCCGGCGAGGAGTCAGGCCGCTTCGTCAACGGCGTGCTGGGCAAGGTCGCGGCCGGGGCTGAATGAGCTCGGCCGAGCCGGACCTCGACGCGCTGCTCGACGAGCTCGAGAAGGTGATCTCCAAGCTCGCCGACGGTTCCGCGCCGCTCGACGAGCTGGTGAGCGCCCATGAGGAGGCGACGCGGCTGGTCGACACCGCCCAGGCCAGGATGCGCGCGCTCATGAAGGAGCTCGAGCAGGCCCCACCCCAACCCTCCCCCGAGGGGAGGGGGAACGCCGAGATGCAACCCTCCCCGGAGGGGAGGGAGGACGGCGAGTGAACGCCTGGAAGTACATGTTGCCGCCCCTGTTGGCCTGGGGCATCGCACAGGCGCTGAAGGTGATCCTGGTCTCGGCTCGCCAGCGCCGCCTCAACCTGCGGGTGCTGGCGGAGACGGGGGGCATGCCCAGCTCCCACTCGGCCCTGGTCACCGGACTCACGTTCGGCATCGGCCGGCTTAACGGCTTCAATTCCGCGCCCTTCGCGATCGCTCTTATCTTTTCGTTCGTGGTCATGTACGACGCCGCCGGCGTGCGTCGTGCCGCGGGTCGCCAGGCCGCGGTTCTCAACCGCCTGGTCGAAGACCTGGTGGCCATGCGCGGCATTCGGGAGGACCGCCTGCGCGAGCTGCTCGGGCATACCCCGGTCGAGGTCCTGGTGGGGGCCGTGCTGGGCGCGGCGGTGGGCCTGCTCCCGATTGGCTAAGCGCAAACGCGTCGACGTGGCGCTGGTCGAGGCCGGCCTGGTGGAGTCGCGCCAGAAGGCCCAGGCGCTGATCCTGGCCGGCAAAGTGCGGGTGGCCGGGGAGACGGTGCGCGAACCTTCCCGAACCCTGCCCGCGTCCGGCACCGTCGAGTTGGTAGAGGGCCCGCGCTACGTCAGCCGCGGAGGCGAGAAGCTGGCGCCCGCTCTGGACGCCTTCGGCGTCGATCCCGCCGGACGCATCTGCGCCGACCTGGGGGCGTCCACCGGCGGCTTCACCGACGTTCTGCTCCAGCGCGGGGCAGCGCGCGTCTACGCCGTGGACGTGGGTAGGGGGCTTATCCACGAGAGGCTGCGGAACGATCCGCGGGTGACTCTCATGGAGCGCGTCAACGCGCGCGACCTGCCGCCCTTCCCGGAACCGGTGACGCTGGTCACGGCCGATCTGTCCTTCATCGGCCTGGAGAAGGTGCTGCCGGCGGTGCGGCGGGCGGCGCCCGCGCTGCACGACCTCGTGGCGCTCTTCAAGCCGCAGTTCGAGGTGGGGCCGGCCGAGGTCGGCAGGGGTGGCGTGGTGCGGGACCGGGCGGCGGCCGAGCGGGCGCTGCAGCGCCTCGCGGCCTGGGCGGAGGACCACGGCTGGGAGCTGCGGGGGCGATTCGACTCGCCGATCACCGGGCCGGCCGGCAACCAGGAGGTTTTGCTGCACCTGGTCCCCGCGCCATGAGCGGGGGCGACTCCGTCGGCCTCCTCATCCACCCCCAGGTCGACTCCGGCCTGCCTGCCCTGCAGGCGGCCCGCAAGTTCCTCAAGGAGCGCGGCCTGCAGGTCTGGGAGGTCCGGCGCGACGGCCTGGCCGGCGAGCTGGACCGGCACGTTTCCGGCACCCGGCTGCTGGTCACCCTGGGTGGCGACGGCACCCTCCTCCACGGCGGCCGGCTGGCCGCCGAGGCGGGGATCCCGCTGCTGGGCGTAAACCTCGGCCGGCTCGGGTTCCTCACCGAGCTCGAGGCCGGCGACCTGGTCAAGGGCTTGCGGCAGTTCTTCGCGGGCGACTACCGGCAGGAGGAGCGGACGCTGATCGAGTGCGTCGTTCGCCGCGGCCGGCGGCGCGTCCAGCGCTCGCTGGCGCTCAATGAAGCCGTCGTCCACCGCGGCGCCGACCCTGGACTCATCCGGCTGCGGGTTTCGGTCGACGGCCAGGAGCTGGGGGTGATCGACGCGGACGGCGTGCTGGTGGCCACCGCCACCGGCTCCACGGCTTACGCGCTGGCGCTGGGAGGGCCGATCCTGGAGCCCGACTTGATGGACCTGGTGATCGTGCCCATGAACCCATTCGCGCTCACGGTGCGGCCGGTCGTCTGCACGCCCAGCCGCTCGCTGACGGTCGAGCTGCCCAAACACCAGGCCATCCTCCAGATCGACGGCAGCTCGACCGCACCGCTGCGCTCGGGCGACCTGGTCTCGATCGCGGCCTATGGGCGCCGGCTGCGGATCGTCCGCTTCAGTCCGCCCGAGCGCTTCTACCACCTGCTCCGCCAGAAGCTGGGCTGGGGCCTGCCGCTGGTGCCCTATCCGGAGGAGAAGCGGCAACGCTGAAGGAGCTGCAGGTCCGGGACCTCGCGCTGGTCGAGAGCGCCCGCGTCCGCTTCGGACCGGG
This sequence comes from Chloroflexota bacterium, assembly GCA_005881825.1. Taxonomy (GTDB): domain Bacteria; phylum Chloroflexota; class Dormibacteria; order Dormibacterales; family Dormibacteraceae; genus CF-28. The sequence goes on from VBEO01000072.1 coordinate 33,623, forward strand.
TCTCAACCTGCTCACGGGCGAGACCGGCAGCGGCAAGTCCCTGATCGTCGACGCCCTCGGCCTGGCGCTGGGCGCCCGCGCCAGCACGGACCAGGTCCGCCACGGCTCCCAGCGGGCTTTCGTGGAGGCAACCTTCGAAGACGCCGTGCTGGCTCGGGAGATCGGCAAGCGGGGCGCGGCCCGGGTCGACGGACGGCCGGCCACCCCCGCCCAGCTGCGCGAGCTCGGCCGGTCGCTTGTGGGCGTGCACGGCCAGCACGAGCACCACACGCTGCTGGATCCCGAGGCGCAGACCGGCCTGCTCGACGCCTTCGCCGGCGCCTTGGCCGTCCGGGAGTCGGTTGCGGAGCGGTACGGCGCCTGGAATGAGGCGGCGGCGCATCTGGCCGGCCTGGAGAGGATGCGCGATCGGGGCAGCCGGGAGCGCGAGTACCTGGCCTGGCAGCTGGAGGAGCTGCGTGGAGCCGGGCTGCGGCCGGGCGAAGACGAGGAGCTGGCGGCCGAGCGCTCGGTAGCCCGTCACGCCGCCCGGCTGGCCGAGCTCGCCGGCCGCGCCCTGGAGGCGCTGCGGGGCGACGAGAGCATCGCCGTGGCGGCCGGGGACGTGCGCGCCGCGGCCGAGCTCGACCCGCGGCTGGGCGCTCTCGCCGACCGCCTCTCGGCCCTGGAGGACGAAACGGCGGACGTGGCCGCCGAGGTCCGTCACTACACCGAGCAGCTCGACTCCGACCCGGGGCGCCTGGAGCGTATCGAGGAGCGGCTCTCGGTGCTGGAGTCGATCAAACGCAAGCACGGCGGCTCGCTCGAGGCCGCTATCGCTCTGCGCGACCGGCTGGCCACCCAGCTGGTTGAAGGCGAGGATCTGGGCGCGGCGATCGAAGCCGCGCAGGCACGCACGACGGCCGCACGCACCGGGTTGGAGACCGCCACGGCGGAGCTCACCGGCGCCCGAGCCGCCGCGGCCCGGCGCCTGGCCGCGGCGGTGCGCACCGAGCTCGAGGGCCTGCGCCTGGAGGGCGCCGGTTTCGAGATCGCCTTGCGCGCTCGTGAGGATCTGGGTCCGGCGGGCGCCGAGGCGGCCGAGATGCTCTTCTCGGCCAACCCCGGCGAGCCCGTGGCGCCGCTCTCGCGGGTGGCCTCGGGCGGGGAGCTGGCGCGGGTGATGCTAGCCATCAAGGCGGCCGGGGCCGAGGCCGACCGTCTGCCCACGCTGGTCTTCGACGAGGTCGACGCCGGCATCGGCGGCGAGGCCGCGCTCCAGGTCGGGCTGCGCCTGAAGGGACTGGGCGCCACGCACCAGGTGCTGGTGGTCACCCACCTGCCCCAGATCGCCTGCTTCGCCGATCATCACCTGGTGGTGGAAAAGGGTCCCGGCGACGGCGGCCGCAACGTGGTGCGCGTGCGCGAGCTGGATGGCGACGCCGAACGGGCCGCGGAGCTGGCGCGGATGATGAGCGGCCGGGTGACCGAGAAGGCACTCGCGCGCGCCCATGAGCTGCTCGAAGAGGCGCGGTCTTGAACCACGCGATCCTCGGCCCAGGCGGCA
>VBEO01000116.1 GCA_005881825.1 Chloroflexota bacterium
CATCCCCGCCCCCAGGTCGCTGATGATGTCGCCGTAGAGGTTGGGGCAGCAGAGCAGGTCGTACTCCTGCGGCCGCAGCACCAGCTGCATGCACATGTTGTCGACGATGCGGTCCTCGAAGTCGATGTCGGTGTTGCGCTGGGCGACCTCGCGGCCGACGGCCAGGAAGAGCCCGTCGGTGTGCTTCATGATGTTGGCCTTGTGCACCAGCGTCACCTTCCGGCGCCCGTACTGGCGGGCGTAGTCGAAGGCGAACTGGACGATCCGCTCCGAACCTGACACCGAGATGGGCTTGATCGAAAGCCCGCTGTCCGGCCGGATGCGCTTGCGGGATAGCGTCGAGATCTCCTCCAACAGGTTCCGGCACTCGGGGGTGCCCTTCTCGAACTCGATGCCCGCGGCCACGTTGACGCTTCGAAAGCCGGTACCGACCGGCGTCGTAATCGGGCCCTTTAGCGCCACCCGCGTGCGCCGGATCGACTCCAGCACATGCTCGGGCAGTGGCGTCCCGTACTTGGACATCACGTTCTCGCCGGCCTGCTGCACGTCCCAGTCGAAGTCGACCCCGGTGGCCTCGAGGACGCGCACCGTCGCATCGCAGATCTCCGGTCCCACGCCGTCGCCCGGGACCAGCGTTACTTCGTGGCGAGCCAAATCAGCCGGTCGAGCCTACTTCTTGAAGTAGTCGGCGTTGATCTTGATGAAGTGCGTCCACTCGGCCGGCACCTCGTCCTCCGGGAAGATCGCGTCGACCGGACAGGGATCGACGCAAGCGCCGCAGTCGATGCACTCGTCGGGATCGATGAAGTACTGGTTGGAGGCGTCGTCGGTGTGGATGCAATCGACCGGACAGACCTCCACGCAGGAGGCGTCCTTCAGGTCGATGCACGGCTGGGCGATTATGTACGCCATCGTCGCGTTCGAAGTTTAGTCGTCGGGGGGGCGGCGCCGTTCCAGCCGGTACCCGTACCCGGGTACGGCGACCAGCTGACCGCCGCGCTCCGGTCCCTCCCCCAGCTTGGTGCGCAGCCGGCGCACCAGCAGGTCGACGCGCTCGGTCGAGATGTCGGCGTCATAGCCGTACACCTCGTTCAAGACCTGCTCTCGAGAGATCGCGATGCCCGCGTTCCGCCCGAAGTATTCGAGCAGCTTGAACTCCAAAGGCCCCAGCGCCACCTCCTGCCCCTCCACGCGCACGATGCGGGCGGCGGAGTCGATCTCGACCTGCCCGAAGCGGTTGCGATCGTCGCCGTCCTGGCCGGCGGCGCTGGCTCGCGCGTAACCCGGGCTCTGCACGAGATCGTGGACCTTGCGCAGGTGGGCCTCGAGGCGTGCCACCAACTCGATCCGGCGCACCGGCTTGACCACGAAGTCATCGGCGCCCGCGTCCAGCCCGCGGCTGATGCTGGCCTCGTCGTCGCGGCCGCTCACGAAGATGATCGGCACGGCCGGGTCGCGCTCCCGCAGCTGCCGGCACACATCGATGCCGGGGCGATCGGGCATCACCCAGTCGAGCAAGACGGCGACGGGCCGCTCGGAGTCGAAGGCGTCGATGCCCTCCTGGCCGCTGTTGCGCACGACCGGGCTGAATCCCTCCTCCTCGACCACGACGGCCAGGAGCTCGGACGTCTCCGGCGAGTCCTCGATTATCAGCAGGCGGCCTCTGGCTCCCGCCATCCGGCCGCAATCTTAAGCACGCCCGCTATCGATGACGAATTGTCGGCGACGTTAACGCTTATTAACCACTTGGGTCCGTAGAAGTTCGTTCAGCCTTCGACCCTGGGCGCCATGGTTGATGCACTCCGCGGCCTGGCGGCCTTCATCATCGCCGGCCTCGCCACCACCGCGTCCTTGGGCCACCTCCATCTACAGGCCCCCCAACACGCGACGTCCCAGCCTGTTCACGTCCAGGCGGCGGTGCCCACTCTGGATGTGATCGCCGGCGAGTTCGTGAGCGGCGTGCCCGCAAAACCCGCCGTGGTGATCGAGATTCCGACCATCACCGACAACCCGGAACCGCCACCGGATGAAGGCACCGGCTCGGCCGCCGCGCCGACCTACAGCGTCACCGCGCGCCCTCGGAGCTCGGCGCCGGCTCCCGCGGTCACCATCGGCTCCGCGCAGCAAGCCATGATCAACGCCGACCGCGCCGGCGCGGGACTCCCGCCCCTGCAGTGGAGCTCCTGCCTCGCGGGCGTCGCGTACTCCAATGCCGTGCGCATGGCCTCGGCGGGGGCCATCTCCCACGCCGGCGGCGTGCAGGCCGACTTCGGCTGCGGGCTGGGTTCTGCACAGACCGGCGAAAATGTCGGCTGGTACAGCGGCGGCGCGAACGACGGCGTGCTCAACACGATGTTCATGAACAGCCCCGAGCACCGCGCCAACATCATGGGCCCCTATCGGTACGTCGGCACCGCCTGGAAGATCGCCCCCAACGGGGCCGGCTACATAGCGGTGGAGTTCGGCTAGACAATCACTCCCTTCTGAAGGGCGGGCGGCCGCATGCCTCCCGCCCTTCTTTTTTTATGTCAAGTCGGTAGCATCAATGCTTACATGGCTGCTATCAACCGAGGGAGCCGCTCGATGCGCGGCACCCGGATCGCGCTGTGGCTGCTGATGCTCAGCCTGGGACAGCTCGCAGATCTCCTGACCACGCAAGCGGCGATGGCGCGCGGCGCCGTCGAAGCCAACTCGGTCGCTGCCAGCGTGCTCAGCACCGGCGGCCTGGGACTCCTCTGGGTGGTCAAGGGCAGCCTGGTCCTGGCCATGGGGGTGGCGGTGTTGTTGGTGCGGCGGTACTGGCTGGGCACCGAGCGGCGCGGTCACGTGGCAGGGTCCCTGGTCTGGCGCGGCCTTCAGCTCTCGGTGGTGGTGCTGGCCCTCACCGCGGTGCACAACTTGAGCGTCATCGGGCTGCTGCCTGGCGCCTGAGCGCAGGCACTCGAGCGGCGATCACGGCCACTCCGACCAGGCAGAGCAGGCCACCTGAGATCACCGAGAACACTGGCGACGTCAGCGCGGCCACGCCGCCGGCTTCCACGTCGCCCAGGCGGGGGCCGGCGGTGACGACCATGCTGTTGAGGGCGCTCACCCGGCCCCGCAGGCGGTCCGGGGTCGCCAGCTGGATCATCGTGTGCCGGAACACAGCGCTGATCATGTCGGCGGCCCCGGCAACGGCCAGCATCAGCAAGCCGAAGGCGAAGCTGGCACCGGCCACGCCGAACAGCGTGATGGCCGCGCCCCACACCGCTACCGCGCAGAGCACTGCCGCGCCCTGGCGCCGGATCCCCGAAACCCAGCCGCTGAGCAGCGAGCCGACCAGCGCGCCGGCCCCGGGCGCCGCGTACAGCAGCCCCAGGCCCTGGGGGCCGACCCTGAAGAGGTGCGCCGCCAGGGCCGGGAAGAGGGCCCGCGGCATGCCGAAGATCATGGCGTCGAGGTCGGCCGCAAAGATCGCGAGCAGCACCGGGTTGCCGCGCGCGTAGCGCAGCGCCTCGGCGGGCGCCCGCCAGCCCAGCTCGGTCTGGCGGCCCTCGGGCGGCGCCGGCAGCGGCCGCAGCAGGAGCACGCAGACGAGCGCCAGCGCGAAGCAGCCGACGTCGATGGCGTAAGCCCAGCGCAGTCCTGCCGCCGCGATCACGACACCCGCCGCCGACGGACCGGCCACCACCGCGAACTGGAAGAGGACCTGGGTCAGGGTCAGCGCCGCGGGTAGGCGCGCGGGTCCCACCAGGCGGGGCACCGTGGCCGAGCGGGCCGAGTGCTCGGCCGTGGAGACGCCGGCGCTGACGGCCGAGACCGCGTAGATGAACCAGAGCGAGGGCCGGCCCCCCGCCGCCAGGGCCAGCGCCAGCGACGTCAAGCCCAGGACCGAGAGGCTGCCGAGCATCACCAGCCGGCGGTCGAAGCGGTCGGCCAACGCCCCCGCGTAAAGGCCGGCCAGCACCAGCGGCACCGCCTGCACCAGGCCCAGCAGGCCAACCGCCAGGGTCGAGCCCGTGAGCACGTAGATCTGGTAAGGGATGGCCACCACGGTGACCTGGCGGCCGGTCATCGAGATCAGCTGGCCGATCCAGAGCAGACGGAACTCGCGCGAGTCGCGCAAGGGACCGAGGTCCACGAAGAGGCCGCGCAGGCGGCTCGGGCGCGGCGGGCTCTCTAGCAGGAGCCGGAGCCGACCGCGAGCTGCGGCGAGGCCGCGGTGGCGGGGGCCGTGGTCACCGCCACCACCTGGAGCTGGCCGCGGCTGGCGGGCAGCGTTACGGTGCGGTCGCCGATCACCGTGTTCCAGCCCTTTTGCTCGGTGACCTTGTCCGTACCAACGTCCGCCACGGTGCCGGTGCAGGGGTCGTAGGACTTGATGGTCCAGGTGACGTCGTTGGGCGCAGCCGCCGTGCTGGTCTTGACGGTGACCTCGGTGGCGCAGGACCCACCCACCGCGCAGCCGCCGTTGGCGGCGATCTGGACCGACTTCACGTCGCCCGAGGAGGCAGGCCCGAAGTTGGGCGGGCCGCTCGGTTTCGGAGCCGGGGTGGGCGTGGGCGGCGCGCTGGTGGGCGCCGGGCTGGCGGCCGGGGTGGGCGTGTGGGCCGCCGTCGGTGTGCCGCCCCCACTGGCCAGCAGCCTGGGCACCAGTGTGAGCAGGATCATCGCCACTATCAGCACCGCGGCCACGACCGCGACCGGCAACAGGAGCCGGCTCCAATCGAAAGGCTCGCGCAGCTCCTCGAAGTCGCTGGCTGTGGCCACGTAACGGCGCGGCGGCAGGTCCGGCGGCGCGCTGGCCGGCCTGGGCGCCGGCGCGACCGGGATGGCGCCGCTGCTGGCACGCGGCGCCAGGGGCGTGGGAGTGAGCGAGCCCAGCGGGATGCGGCGCGCCAGCTCGGCGGCCGCGGCCGCCAGCCCATCCGGCTGCACCACCGCACCCGCGGTGGCGCCCAATGCCATGCGGGCGCCGCTTACGTTGCCGCCGCTGGCGCCGTTGGCGACGGCCCGCACGGTGCGGGCAAGGGCCGGCGCGGCCTCCTCTGCCGGCGTCAGCGGAGCGCCCGGCCGTCCCTGCACCGGGATACCGAGGGCGGCGCAGATGAGGACGCCGGCCGCCTCCACGTCGGCCCTGGTGTCGTCGGCGGCTGCCCGGGACCGGCCGATGAAGAGGTGGTTGCGCAGCGTGACCTGGCCGTTCGGCGCGATCTGGACGTTCTCGGCCCGGAGATCGCCGTGGGCGACGCCCGCGCTGTGCAGGAGCTCGAGCCCGGTCAGCACCCACCAGCCGGTGGCTGCGGCCACCGCGGGCGGCAGCGGCCCGGAGCGGAGCAGGGTGGCTAGAGAGCTGCCCTCGTCGGGATCGGTCACGGCCCAGGCTTCGTTCTCTTGGACCGCCCATCCCCGGACCGACTGCAGAGTCGGATCGGGGCGGCCGGCCAGGCGGCGCAGCCTCTCCCCCGCCTCTCGGGCCTCCTCGGCGGTGTTCATGACGGCCTGCACGACCACCGCCGGCCGGCCGTCCTGCTCCGCCCGCCAGCGCCGGATCCGCCCCGGCGGCTCGGCCGGCGCGACCAGGGTTGCCGATTCCCCGCTCCAGCTCAGCACGGCGACAACAGCCTAATCAGGGCGGCTAGGCTCCGGTAATGCAAGACGACTTCGAGGTCAGCGGCGTTCCCCAGGCAACCGGAACCGGCCTCCAGGTGGTTGAGATTCTGGCCGGCACCGGCCCCGAGGCCCGCAGCGGACAGGAGGTCAGCGTCCACTACACCGGCTGGCTGACCAACGGCACCAAGTTCGACAGCTCGCGCGACCGGGGCGAGCCCTTCTCGTTCGGGCTTGGGCGTGGCCAGGTCATCCGGGGCTGGGATGAGGGCGTGGCGGGCATGAAGGTGGGCGGGCGCCGGCGGCTCGTGATCCCGCCCGAGCTCGGCTACGGCAGCCGCGGCGCCGGGAGCCTGATCCCGCCCGGGGCGACTCTGCTCTTCAACGTCGAGCTGCTGGAGGTTCGACCCGGTTGATGAGGCCTAGAGAAGCCGCTTCGAAGTAATCGAGCAGCTGCGCCTCGATTTCGGGCCTGGTGTCGAGCGCGCGCACGGCCGCGCTCATATGCCGGAACCAGGCGTCGCGCTCCCTTTGCCCGATCGCGAAGGGCATGTGTCGCAGCCGCAGCCGCGGATGCCCGCGCTGGTCGCTGTAAGTGGTCGGCCCGCCCCAGTACTGGATGAGGAAGAGCCGCAGGTGGTCCTTGGAGGCGCTCAGGTCGGGCGGGTACAGGGGCCGCAGCACCGGGTCTTCGGCCACGCCGGCGTAGAAGTCGTCCACCAGGCGCTGGAAGCCCTCCTCCCCCACCTCGTCGTAGACGGTGCTCAGGGCAGCTCCAGGTGCTCGAGGTATCGGGGTGCCGTGCGCGCATCGGGGAACGCCCGCTCCAGGCCGGCCGCGATCCGGATCAGCACCGGTTCGCTGTGGGCGCGGCCGAAGATGCTGATGCCGACCGGCAGCGCGCCCAGGACCCGCCCCACCGGCAGGCTGATGATCGGGTAGCCGGCCATCGCGGAAGGCTGGCTGGAGCCACCCAACAGCCGGTCACCGTTGATGGGGTCGACGACCCAGGCCGGCGAGGTGGTGGGCGCGACCAGCGCGTCCAGGCGGTGCTCGTCCATCACGGCGTCGATGCCTTTCTCCCGCGAGAGCTCGCGGGCCTTGGCGGCCGCGGTGCGGTACTTCTCGGAGTCCAGGCCCTCGGTTTCGAGGGCGGCTTCGAAGCGTTCCTGCCCGAAGTAGGGCATCTCCTCGTCGGCGTGGTCGCGGTTCCAGGCCACCAGGTCCTGGAGGCTCCTCACCTCCAGGCCCGTCCGGGTCTGTAGATAGGCGTCCAGCCCGGCCTTGAACTCATGCTCGAGGACCGCGAGCTCGGCGCCCGAGCTGCGGATCTCCTCAGTGGTCGCCAGCACCACGGGGTCGATCAGCTCGGCGCCGGCGGCGCGCATGGCGTCCAGAGCCGCCTCGTACAGGCGGTCGGTGTGCTCGCTGTAGGCGGTGTAGGGCTTGCGCAGGACGCCGATCCGGGCGCCGCGCAAGCCCTCGGGGTCGCAGTGCCGCGTGTAGTCCTCGGGGCTTTCGGTGAGCGCGCCCAGCAGGAGCGCAGCGTCGTAGACGCTGCGGCCGTGGGGGCCGGCGCTGTCCTGGCTGGCGGAGATCGGGATGATCCCGCCCTGGGAGATCAGGCGCTGGGTCGGCTTGATGCCCACGACGCCGTTGGCCGACGAGGGGCAGGTGATTGAGCCGTCGGTCTCGGTGCCGACCGCCAGCGGCGTCCGGCCCGCCGCCACGGCCACCGCCGAGCCGCTGCTGGAACCGCAAGGGGTGCGGTCCAGGACGTGTGGGTTCCTGGTTTGGCGGCCGCGGCCGCTCCACCCGCTGGCCGAGCGGCTCGAGCGGAAGTTGGCCCACTCGCTGAGGTTGGCCTTGCCCAGGATGACGGCGCCGGCCTCTCTGAGCCGGGTCACCAGCGGCGCATCGGCGGGCGCCGGAGCGCCCGTCATGGCCAGCGAGCCCGCGGTGGTGAGCATGCGGTCGCCGGTGTCGATGTTGTCCTTGAGCAGCACGGGAATGCCGTGGAGTGGCCCCCGTTTGCTCGGCTCGGCGTCAAGCTGGTCGGCGATCGTCAGCGCGTCGGGGTTCAGCTCGATCACCGCCCGCAGCTGCGGCCCCTGAGTGTTCACGGCGGCTATGCGCTCCAGGTGCATCTCGACCCAGCGTCGTGCGGTGAAGCGGCTCAACTCTTTCACGGTGAGCTCCGCTAGCTCAGGATGTGGCAGCTCGGGCAAGTGGTTGCCTGGATGCTCTTCTAGAGCGGGTTGCCGAACTTCTCGGCCGAATACACCTCGTTCGCGGGTTTGCGGTTCTTGAGGCCCTTGCCGAGCTTTCGTTTTGGATAACCGAGCGGCAGCACCGCAATCACGTTGAAGCTGTCCGGCAGGCCGACCAGGTCGCGCACATCGTCGTGGCCGGTAAAGCCGGTCCAGTTGGAGCCGACGCCCTCCGCCCAGGCGGCGAGGATCATCGACTGGATGGCCCGGCTCACATCCGAGACCGCCAGCGGGTTGTCGCGCTCGGCCCCCACCACGATCGCAGCTGCGGCCTGCGCCGTGTAGGGGCCGGTTCTGACCAGGCGGCCGAGCTCCTGCAGCTTTTGCCGGTCGGTCACGAACACGAAGTGCCAGGGCTGCTTGTTGCTGCCGCTGGCCGTGAGCCGGCCGGCCTCGGCGATGAGCTGCAGAACATCCTTGGGGATGGGCTTGTCCTGGTACTCGCGGACCGCCAGCACCGTTCGCACGGCATCAAAAACCTCGTTGGCCATGGCTCCGGTCAGAGTATTGGACTTGCCGTGCACGCCGTCACCGGGCCGTTCAGCTACACCGGCAACTACATCGCTAGGGCAGCTGGCGCGCGACCTGGAAGGTGTGAAGGTGCTCCACAACACCTAACTGGATTCCCGTCCAATAGCTCGCGAGCCACATTCCAGCCGGCCAGAAAATCGCGAAGAGGGAGGCTTGGAAGACAAAGTAGTGCCGGGCAACCCACTGTTTCACACCAGCTCACCCATCGCCCGACCAACCAACGGGCTCGTCGCTCTTCCGCTCTGCCGGCCCGTCCTCGGCGGGCGGCGCATCCCCTAGGTACCAGCCGTCGTAGACGCCACCGTGAGCCTTGGCCAGGTGTTCGAACTCCGTCCGCATTTGGTCGATGAAGCGCGCTGTCGGAGCGATCCACGCTTGAGCATCAACACACCATGTAAGCGCAGGGTGCTTTCGCGATCGGGTCGTCCTAGTCATATATCCGGCGCTCCTAAGGATCCTCGTCGCCTTGTCAGCTGAGTCTTCCCAGGAAAACCGCAGCCGATTTGTGATTTCGCGAGGTTTACGCAAAGTGACGCCGGACGCTCGCAAGGCGGCGAGGCTTGACTGATCCAATGGGTGCCGA
>VBEO01000073.1 GCA_005881825.1 Chloroflexota bacterium
ATGGCGGAGGCCCGCGAAGTCAAGCGGAGAATGAAGGCGGGCCAGCACCCGTAGGGGAGAGGCTTGCCTCTCCCGGCTGGAGGGCGGGGCAAGCCCCGCCCCTACGAGCGTTCGACGAGACGAGACGAGGTGAGATGAGCGATTCCCAGCACCAGCTGGTGCCGATCTGGCGCGATGTCCTGGCCGACCTGGTCACCCCGGTCCGCGCCTACCCGCTCCTCTGCCCGCCCGGCGAGCCCGGGTTCCTGCTGGAGAGCGTGGAGGGCGGCGAGCGGCTGGCGCGCTACTCCTTCGTGGGCTTCCGGCCGCGCCGGCTGGAGCTGCCCGAGGGCGCCGATCCGCTGCCGGCCTTGAAGAGGATCGCCGATCAGCGGCTGGCGCCGGCCGAGGGCCTGCCCCGCTTCGCGGGCGGCGCCGTGGGCTATCTCGGCTACGAGGTCGCCCGCCACTTCGAGCGCCTGCCTCTGGCCGCCGGCCCGCCGCCGGCCATGCCCGAATCGGCCTTCTTGGTGGCGGAGAACCTGGCCATCTTCGACCACGTCACGCGGCGGGTGCGCTTGCTCACGCTCCATCGGCCCTCTGAAGAAGCGCGCCCCGACGCGCTCGCGCGCCTCGACGAGATGGAGGCGCGGCTGGCGGTGGAGGCGGTCCCGCGCGAGGACCGGCCCCACGCCAACGGGCTGGCCTGGACCTCCAATGTCACACCCGGGTCCTTCCACGCCATGGTCGACGCCGCGCGCGAGCACATCTTCGCGGGCGATGCCTTCCAGGTGGTGCTCTCCCAGCGCTTCGCGAAGCCGCTGGGAGCGCGGCCTTTCGACGTTTACCGCTGCCTGCGGGCGCTCAACCCCTCGCCGTACATGTTCCACCTGGCGCTCGGCGACGGCCGGTTCGTGGTCGGGACCTCGCCGGAGGTGCTGGTACGGGTGGAGGACGGCCGGGTCACCACCCGGCCGCTGGCCGGCACCCGCGGGCGTGGCGAGACGCCGGAGCGCGACGCGGAGCTGGAGCGCGAGCTGCTGACCGATCCCAAGGAGCGCGCCGAGCACGTGATGCTGGTCGACCTAGGCCGCAACGACGTGGGTCGCGTGGCCAAGCCCGGCAGCGTGCGCGTGGAGCGGCTGATGGAGGTCGAGCGCTACAGCCACGTCATGCACATCAGCTCGACGGTCACCGGCGAGCTGGCGCCGGGGCGGCACCCGCTCGACGCCCTGAAGGCGGCCTTCCCGGCGGGCACGGTGTCGGGGGCGCCCAAGATCCGCGCCATGGAGATCGTCGCGGGACTGGAGCCCGAGCGGCGGGGGCCGTATGCGGGCGCCCTCGGCTATGTCGGGTACGGCGGCAACCTGGACATGGCGATCACCCTGCGCACGGTCGTCGTGTCCGGCGGCATGGCCTACGTGCAGGCGGGCGCCGGCGTGGTCGCCGACTCCGATCCGGAGTTCGAGTTCCAGGAGACGCTGCGCAAGGCCGGGGCGCTCTTCGCGGCCATCGAGCAGGCCGAGGCCATGCCATGAGCGGTCCGAGGGTCGCCGTGCTGGACAACTACGACTCCTTCACCTTCAACTTGGTGCAGCTGCTGGCCGAGCTGGGCGCGCCGCCGGCCGTCTACCGCAACGACGCCGTGACCGTGGAGGAGCTGGCCGGACACTCGGCTTTGGTGGTCTCGCCCGGGCCGGGCACGCCGACGGAAGCCGGCGTCAGCGTGGAGGCGATCCGCGAGCTCAGCGGCCGGCTGCCGGTCCTGGGCGTCTGCCTGGGCCACCAGGCCCTTGCCGAGGCCTTCGGCGGCCGGGTGGTGCGCCACCAGCCGGTGCACGGCAAGACCTCCTTCGTCCGCCACGACCGCACGGGCGTCTTCGCCGGGCTGCCCGATCCCCTGGAAGCCACTCGCTACCATTCGCTGGTGGTAGACCCCGCCACCCTTCCACCCGAGCTGGTGGTCACCGCGTGGACCCACGACGGGGTCGTGATGGGCATCCGGCACCGCACCCAGCCCACCTTCGGAGTGCAGTTCCATCCCGAGTCCGTGCTCACGAAGGACGGCCCGAGGATCCTCGTCAACTTCCTGCGCCGGCGCGCGCTGGCGGCATGATCGAGCAGATCTCGAAGCTGGTCCGCGGCGAGTCGCTGACCGAGACCGAAGCCTCGGCGGCGATGGAGAAGATCATGAGCGGCGACGCCACTCCGGCCCAGATCGCAGGCTTCGTGGTGGCGCTGCGCATTAAGGGTGAGAGCGCCGACGAGCTCACCGGCCTGGCCAGGGCGGCCCGCGCCAACGCCACACCCATCGACGCGGGCGAAGGGCTGCTCGACACCTGCGGCACCGGGGGCGACGGCACCGGCACCTTCAACATCTCGACGCTGGCCGCGATCGTGGCCGCCGCCGCCGGCGCCCGGGTGGCCAAGCACGGCAACCGGGCCGCGTCCTCGGTCTGCGGCAGCGCCGACGTCCTGGAGGCGCTGGGCGTCAAGATCGACCTCGGGGCGGAAGGCGTCACGCGCTGCATCCGGGAGGCCGGGATCGGCTTTCTCTTCGCGCCCGTCTTTCATCCCTCGTTCCGCTATGCGACCGGCCCGCGGCGTGAGCTGGGGGTGCGAACGGTCTTCAACATCCTGGGACCTCTGTGCAACCCGGCCGGCGCCAGCCGCCAGGCCCTCGGCGTCGCCGACGGCGCCCTGGCCGCGACCATGGCCGAGGTGCTCGCGCGGCTCGGCGTGGAGCGTGCGCTGGTCTTCCATGCGGAGGACGGAATGGACGAGCTGAGCACGGTGGCGCCTTCGACTGTGATCGAGATCAATGCCGACGAGCGGCGTGAGTACCGGCTCGACCCCGGAGAGCTGGGCTTGCGGGCAGCGTCGGCTGCAGACGTCCGCGGCGGCGACGCCGCCGAGAACGCCGCGATCGCCCGCGACGTGCTGTCCGGCGCCGGCGGCCCTCGCCGCGACATCGTGCTGCTCAATGCCGCCGCCGCCTTGCGTGTGGCCGGCCTGGCCGGGGACTGGCAGGAGGGGATGGCGGCGGCTGCTGAGGCCATCGACTCGGGCAAGGCGGCGGCGACGCTCGAGCGCTGGGTGGCGGTCTCCCAGGCGGTCGCGGTCGCCTGATGTCGGGGGGCAGGGGGGCCCTCCCCCACGGATCAGGCTTCGGGGTCCCCGCCGAGCCCTCGGGCTCGGTGGGGCTGCTGGAGCGGCTGGTCCGCGAGAGCGCGGAGGAGACGGCGTCCCGCCGCGAGCGCATCTCGCTGGAGGAGCAGGAGCGGCGGGCCCGCGCCCGGCCGGCGCCGCTGGACTTCGCGGCCGCGCTTCGCGGCGAGCACTTGCGGGTCATCGCCGAGATGAAGTCCCGCACTCCCTCCGCCGGCGTGCTGGCCGGTGGCGACAGCTACCAGCCCGCTCGCCTGGCCTACCAATACGAGGCCGGGGGTGCCGCGGCCATCTCGGTGATCTGCCAGGAAACCAGCTTCGGCGGCCGGCCCGAGCACCTGGGCGAAGCGCGCGAGGCCTGCGCGCTGCCGCTTTTGCGCAAGGACTTCGTCAGCGACGAGTACCAGGTCGCCGAAGCGCGGGCGCTGGGCGCCGACTCGGTGCTCTTGATCGTGGGCGCAGTGCCCGCCGCACGCCTGCACGAGCTGGCGGTGTACTGCCGCCGGTTGGGCATGGAGCCCCTGGTCGAGATCCACGAGCAGGCCCAGGTGCAGGACGCGCTCACGGTGGAGGCGCGGGTGGTGGGAGTCAACCACCGCGACCTCAACACCTTCGCTGTCGACAGCGGACTCACCGAGCGCCTGCGGCCGATGATCCCGCGCACCACGGTGCTGGTCTCCGAAAGCGGCGTCCGCGACGCCGCCGCCGCGCGGGCCGTGCGGGAGGCGGGGGCCGACGCCGTCCTAGTCGGTGAGGCCTTGATGCGCGCGGCCGATCCCGCGGCCCTGATCCGGGAGCTGGCGGTCTGACCCTGGTCAAGGTCTGCGGGATCTGCGACGCCGCCTCGGCGGCGGCTGCCGTGGAGGCGGGCGCCGACCTGCTCGGATTCCACTTCTGCTCCTCACTCCGGCGGGTGACGGCGGCCGAGGCACGTGCGATCGTCGACTCGCTGCCAGGACGGCGCCCCGAGATCGTGGGCGTCTTCATCGACCAGTCCCCGGCGGAGGTGGCTGAGATCGCCGAAGAGGTCAGCCTCGACCGCGTGCAGCTGCATGGCTCGGAGCTGCCGTCGTTCGCAGCGCCGCGCCCGCCGATCAAAGCCCTGAAGGTGCGCGATGGCCTGATTCCGGACGCAGACCCGTGGCCGGACCCGATACTGCTGGACAGCTGGAGCTCCGACCAGCGCGGCGGCACCGGCCAGGCCTGGGACTGGGAGCTGGCGCGGCCGCTGCTGGCGACCCGGCAGGTGATCGTGGCCGGCGGCCTCAACCCTGAGAACGTCCGCGACGTCGTCGAACGCTATCGTCCTTACGGCGTGGATGTGTCGAGCGGGGTGGAGAGCCGCCCGCGGGTGAAGGACCCGGCGCTGGTGCGCGCCTTCGTGGCCGCGGTGCGGGAGGCGGACGGCCGGTGAAAGGACGGTTCGGGCCTTACGGCGGCCAGTACGTGCCGGAGACGCTGATGTCGGCGCTGGAGGAGTTGGAGCACGCCTGGCTGGAGGCGCGCGACGATCCCCAGTTCCAGCTCGAGCTGGCCGGGCACCGGCACGCCTTCGTCGGCCGGCCGACGCCGATCTACGCAGCCGAACGGCTCACCGAGCACTTCGCGGGCGCCACCATCCACTTGAAGCGAGAGGACCTGTGCCACACCGGCGCCCACAAGCTCAACAACGCCCTCGGCCAGGCGCTGCTGGCCCGGCGCATGGGCAAGACCCGGATCATTGCCGAGACCGGTGCCGGCCAGCACGGGGTGGCGACGGCCACCGTCTGCGCGCGCTTCGGCTTCGAGTGCGTGGTCTACATGGGAACCGAGGACATGCGCCGGCAGCACATGAACGTGCGCCGCATGAAGCTCCTGGGTGCCAGCGTCCGCGAGGTCACGGCAGGGTCCGCGACCTTGAAGGAGGCCACCTCGGAGGCGATCCGAGACTGGGTGACCAACGTGGGCGACACCCACTACATCATCGGGTCGGCGGTCGGCCCGCACCCCTATCCGCAGATGGTCCGCGACCTCCAGCGCGTCATCGGCGACGAGGCGCGCGACCAGTACCTCGTCGCCGAAGGACGCCTGCCGGACGTGGTGGTGGCCTGCGTGGGCGGGGGCTCCAACGCGATTGGCATGTTCACCGCCTTTTTGGGCGATCCCAACGTGCGCCTGGTGGGCGTGGAGGCGCTGGGCCGGGGCTCGGAGGTGGGCTCCAACGCCGCCTCGCTGGTCGCCGGCCGGCCCGGCGTGCTGCACGGCTCCTACTCCTACCTGCTGCAGGACGCCGAGGGCCAGGTCGCGGTCACGCACTCGGTGTCGGCGGGCCTCGACTACCCGGGCGTCGGTCCCGAGCACGCCTTCCTGAAGGACCTGGAGCGAGTCGATTACGTAGCGGTCGACGACATGGCGGCGGTGGCCGCGTTCCGCCTCTGCACGCGCCTGGAGGGGATAATGCCCGCTCTCGAACCGGCGCACGCGCTGGCCCAGGCGGGGCTGCTGGCGCAGGAGCTGGGGCCGGGCGGCCGGGTGCTGGTTTGCCTGAGCGGGCGGGGTGACAAAGACATGGATTCGGTCGAGGAGTTCGATGGCGACGGCACGGGCTGAGTCGGCGCTGGCGGCCGCCGTCCGCGCCGACGGCGACGTCAAGCTGATCCCCTACCTGATGGCCGGCTATCCCGACCGCGCGGGCTCCGTCGAGTTGGGCCGCATGTATGCGCGCTCGGGGGCGGCCGCGATCGAGGTCGGCATCCCGTTCAGCGATCCGCTGGCCGACGGCCCGGTGATCCAGCGGGCGGGCCAAGCGGCGCTGGAAGGAGGCATGACCACGGCCGGAGCGCTCGCGGTCGCCGCCGACGTGGCCGCCACGGGCGTCCCGGTCGTGCTGATGACGTACGTCAATCCGCTTCTGGCCTATGACGCCCGGCGCTTCGCGGCGGACGCCGTGCGGGCGGGCGTGCGTGGGGTGCTCCTGGTCGACCTGCCCCCCGAGGAGGCGGGGTCGATCCTGGACTGGCTGCGCTCGGCCGGCCTGGACACCGTCTTCTTGGTGGCGCCGACGAGCCCGGATCCGCGCATCGAGCTGGCGGCGGCAGCCAGCTCGGGCTTCCTCTACTGCGTGACGGTGACCGGAGTGACCGGCATTCGGGAAGACCTCGATCCCCGGCTGGAGCGCCTGCTGGCGAGCGTGCGGAGGCTGACCGATCTGCCGGTCGCCGCCGGGTTCGGGATCTCGCGGCCAGAGCACGTGAAGGCCCTGCGCGGGCAGGCGGACGCGGCAGTGGTGGCATCGGTGCTGTTGAACGAGGTGCAGGAAGGGCGCGATCCGCAACCGCTGTTCGAGGGGTTGGTGAACGGATGGCGGTGAGAGGGATCCGCGGCGCGATCACGGCCGAGGCCAACACCGCCGAGGCGATTGTGGAGGCGACCGAGACGCTGCTGCTCGAGCTGGTGTCGTTGAATGACCTCGACATCGACGAGGTCGCTTTCGCTTACCTCACGACGACGACCGACCTCGATGCCGAGTTCCCGGCCCTGGCCGCGCGCCGTTTGGGCTGGGTCGACGTGCCATTGCTGTGCGGCCATGACATGAACGTCGCGCCGCCCAACCCGCGCGGGCTGCCGCGCTGCGTGCGCGTGCTCCTGCTCTACAACACTGACAAGCCGCAGCGCGAGATGCGCCACGCATATCTCCGCGGCGCTGCGGCCATCAAGGCTGATCTCGAAGCCATGCGCATGTCTCTCGAGGTGCCGCGGTGATCATCGTGATGTCGCACCAGGCGACCGAGCCGCAGGTGAATGCGGTCGTGGAACGCGTCAAGGAGATCGGCCTCAAGTTCGAGCTGTCACGTGGGGAAGATCGCACGCTGGTGGGGGTGATCGGCTCCAACGCTTACGCGTATCGCGAGGCGTTCTCGCACCTGCCGGGGATCAAAGAGATCATCCCGATCACCAAACCTTTCAAGCTCGCCTCGCGCGAGTTTCGCTCCGCGGACACGGTGGTGGACGTCGGAGGCGTGAAGGTGGGGGGGACTCAGGACGTGGTGGTCATGGCCGGTCCCTGCTCAGTCGAGGGCGAGGAGATGCTGATCGAGACCGCGCGCCACGTGGCCGCGCGCGGTGCGCGGATGCTGCGCGGCGGCGCCTTCAAGCCGCGCACCTCGCCGTATTCGTTCCAGGGACTGGGCGAGGCCGGCTTGAAGATGCTTGCGATGGCGCGCGAGGAGACCGGGCTGCGCGTGGTGTCTGAGGTGGTGACGCCCGCCGACGTGGAGCTGTGCGCGCGCTACGTCGACGTGCTGCAGGTCGGCACGCGCAACATGCAGAACTACGCGCTCCTGCAGGAGGTGGGGCGGGTCGGCAAGCCGGTGCTGCTGAAGCGCGGCATGTCGTCGACGGTGGAGGAGTGGCTGCTGGCGGCGGAGTACGTGCTGTCGCAGGGCAACCGCAACGTGATGCTCTGCGAGCGGGGCATTCGCACCTTCGAAGTCGCGACGCGTTTCACGCTGGACCTCAACGTCATCCCGCTGGCGCGCGAGCTGACGCACCTGCCGATGGTCGTGGACCCGTCGCAGGCTACGGGCAAGTGGTCGCTGGTGCGGCCGATGGCCCTGGCCGCGGTGGCGGCGGGCGCGCACGGGCTGCTGGTCGAGGTGCATCCGCACCCCGACGAGGCGCTGTCGGACGGCGCGCAGTCGCTGGACTTCGCTGCCTTCGACCGGATGATGGACGACCTGCACCGGATGACCTCGGTGCTCACGCAGGTGGCCGCCAAGTAGCTCAAGGATCCGTGCGCTGGGGTACGACCAGCGATCGGTCCCCACAGCGGTACATCCAGCCTGTTAACGAGCTGTCGAACGCGCGTTCGAAACTTGATAGAATACGAACATGCGTTTGGTCCAGTCAAGCGCCCTGCTCGAACAGGCCCGCCGCCGCCGGATTCGCATCGACAGATGCGAGCTGCAGTCGGCGGTCGAGCTCGCGCGCCTGGCAGCGTCCGGCGAGCATGAAGAGTTCGGATTCGCCACGGCTGTCGACTGGCTGCGCATTACGCTGCACATGCGCGAGGGCGACGTACGCGATCGCCTTTTTGTGGGCGAGCAGGCCGGCCATGTACCGGCGAGCGTCGCTGCGATGGAGGCGGGCGAGATCGGCTTCGGCCATCTAGTGCTGATCGCCAAGACGCGGCGTGCGCTCGTCGACTCGGTGCACCAAACCCTCAGCTTCGACGAACTACAGCTGTTGGCGTGTGCGCGCGAGGAGAGCGTCGGCCGCTTCTACTACACGTGCGAGAACTACCGGTACGCGTGCGACGCGGCTGGCTATGCCGAGGGAGCGATCGGCCAGCACCTGCTGCGAGAGCTGACGATCAGGCGCCGGCGCGACGGGATGTCCACCCTATGGGGCCGCCTCGATCCCGTCGCGGCCGCATCTTTGCGTTCGGCGCTAGCCCCGCTGGCACGACGGCAGGGCAAGGACGATCACCGATCTTTCAAGCAGCGCCTTCACGACGCGATGACCGAACGGCTCGGCGCAGCGCAGGAGGCGCGCATCAACATCACCATGTCGGTCGAGACACTGGCTGGCCTGAAAGGCGCGCCCGCGGCCGAGATCGAAGGTCAGCCGCCGATTGCTCAGCCGACCTCGGATCGTCTCAGCTGCTCCGGCTCGCTGCGACGATTCGTCCTGGACAGCGACTCGGTCGTCGTCGACGTGGGGCGTTCGCGCCGCGTGCCCTCGCCGCCGGCGCGGAGCGCGTTAGACGGGCGCGATCAGGGCTGCGTGTGGCCTGGCTGTGAGCGGCCGGCCTCGTACTGCAGCCCGCACCATCTCGTGCATTGGGCGCGCGGCGGCTCGACCGACCTCGACAACCAGGTGCTGCTCTGCTACTTCCATCACCGTCGCGTGCACGAAGGTGGGTGGCAGATCTTCAGGGACGCGAACGGCCAGATAACGACTTTCCGGCCGCCGCCAAATTTCGAGCTGCGCGAAACGCCGGGTGCTGATCCGGGCGCGGCAGCCTAGTCAATCCGGACCGGTCGGTCCTCATGAGGCTCGGCCAGCCGGCGCACGGAGCCTAGCGCCGGCGGTCTACGCGGCCTCCCCGACCGGCCGGTGCGGCGAGGGTCCATGCATCCCCAGCTCGGCCAGCCCGCTGCGGCGATACAGCGCGCGCAGCGGTCGCGGCGCCCACCAGTTCCAGTCGCCGAGCAGCCGCATGACAGAGGGCACCACCAAGCCGCGAACGATGGTGGCGTCCAGCGCGACGGCGACCGCCAGGCCGACGCCGATGGCCTTGATGATCACCACCTCGGCCGTGCCGAAAGCCACGAAGACGGCCACCATGATGGCGGCGGCGCCCGTGATGAGCCGCCCGCTGCGGGCCAGCCCCTCGGCGACCGCGCGCCTATTGTCGCCGGTGCGCAGGTACTCCTCGTGGATGCGGGCGACCAGCAGCACCTCGTAATCCATCGAGAGCCCGAAGACGATGCTGAAGAGGATCACCGGGGTGGTGGGATCGATGGGCTGCGGCGTGAAGCCCAGGAGTCCCGACAGGTGGCCCTGCTGAAAGATCCAGACTAGGGCGCCAAACGATGCCGACACCGAAAGCAGGTTGGCGATGATCGCCTTCAGCGGCAGCACCACCGAACCCGTCAGCAGGAAGAGCACCAGGTAGGTGACGCCGAGCACGAAGGCGACCGCGATCGGCGTGTGGTCGATGATGTAGCCGATCACGTCCACGTCGAACGCGGTCTGTCCTGTGACCAGGACCTGGCCCTCGCCGCCCACACCGAGGCTCCGGATCTGTGACAGCAGCGTGCGCGCGCCGTCGGAGCTCGCCGGCAGGTCGCTGGCGACCGTCAGCACCGCCAGGTGGCTGCCGGTGCTGGTCTGCAGCTTGGCTTGCACCGCCGCCGGCAGCTGGTCGGTGGGCCCCGTGTACATGCGCACATAGTCGGCACGGCTGAGCGAGGGATCGAGGTCGACCATGCCCTCCACGCGAAGCACGCCGTGCAGCCCCGCGAGCCGGCGGCTCAAGTCATAGATGCTGCCGACGTGGTCGGCGCTCATCGGGTTGCCCTGGGCGTAGTAGACGACGACCTCATAGAAGTTCTGGTCCTGGCCGGGGAAGTCGCGCACCAGGGTGTCGTAGCCCTGCCGGGCCTGGACGTGGGGCGGCAGGACGTCCACGTCGCCGTTGGCCATCCGCAGCTGCGTGAAGGGCAGCCCGAGCACGACCAGGAAGCCGAGAGTCGGAATCAGGACCAGAACCGGCCGCCGCATCACCCAGGCCGCCAGTCCCTGCCAGAAGCCGACGCCCCCGCGCATGCGGACGGGGAAGATGCTCAGGCGGTCGACGTTGGGGCCGAGCACCGCCAGTAGAGCGGGTAGGAAGGTCAGCCCGTAGAAGACCGCGATGAACACGACCAGGGCGCCGGCCGCGCCCATCGAAGCCAGGAAGGTGCCCCGGTAGAACAGCATCGCGGAGAGGCCGATGGCGACCGTGATGCCGGAGAAGGTGACCGCCCGCCCGGCCGTGGCCAGCGTGGTCCCCAAGGCGTCCGGCCGGGTGGCGCCCGCGCGCAGCTCCTCGCGGTAGCGGTTCACGACGAACAGCGAATAGTCGATGGCGACGCCGAGGCCGATCAGGGTCACGATGTTGAGCGCGTACTGGGAGACGTCCGTGAAGCGGGCGAGCGTCAGGGTGGCCGCCACCCCGCCCAGGATCGCGAGCACGCCCACCCCGATCGGCAGGCCAGCGGCGACCACAGCGCCGAAGATCAGCAGCAGGAGCACCAGGGAGACCGGCAGGCTGATGTACTCGGCCCGCTGCAGGTCGGTTTCCAGCGTGGTGTCGAACGCCTTGTTGATGGCCACGTTGCCGGTGGTCACCACCGACAGCGTCGGTGAGTGCACCTCGCCGGCGACCTGGTCGACGTAGCGCTGGGCGGTCAGCCCGCGGTCGCGCAGCTCGACGTTGACGAGCGCCCGGTGCCCGTCCTTGGAAACCAGGTTGGGCAGCAAAGGAATGCCCTGGTTGTAAGGCGTCGACACCTTGACGACGCGCGAATCGGATCCAAGCGGCTGAACCGCGGTCTCCAGCGCCGACTTGAATGCCGGGTCGGAGGCGCTGAGGCGCTCGCTCTTGAAGATCAGCAGGAAGGTGCCGCCCGAGGGCTGGCCGGCCGACTTGCCGGCGTTGACCTCGGCGTTGATCAGGTTGCTGGCATGCGCCGCCTGCAGCGAGTTGTCGTTGGAGTTGCCCATAGAGAACTGGCCGCCCGTGAAGAGCCCCACGATCGAGATACCCAGGCAGATGGCGGAGATGGCCAGCACCAGCCATCGAAAGCGGTGGACGAGGTGGCCCCAGGCGTTGAACATGCGGTGACTTTTTCCTCCCTTATGTGGCGTGCTTAGGGCCGCTTCATGTCGAAGTCATGACCATTCGGGCGAACGCGTCCATGGCCGCCTCGGCGTCGAGTTCGGGGTCGACCAGCGACTGCAGGTAGATGCCGAAGATCCCACCCCAAACGGCAGCCGCGATCGCGGGCACCTCTTCAATCCCCATGAAATCTGCGATTTCGCGGGGGCCCCTATTTTCCGGGCTGCGGGTCCTGCGCTGCGCCAGTACCTCACGGGCCAGGCGCTCGATCTGAGTGCGGTCCTCGCGGACGAAGCGGCGCAGAGCGTCGGCCACCGCGGCGTTGTGCATGCCGACGCCGAACATGTCGAAGAGGAGGCGCTGGAACTCTCGCGGTCCGGACAGCTCGGCTTTCGATCTCGCGAACGCGTTCAGGGCCTGTTCCTCCGGCGAACCGCCTTCCGGCTGCGCGTGATCCCGGCAGGCCCAAGCGATGGCCGCCAGGACAAGGTCCTCCTTGGTCTTGAAGTAGTAGTGCACGAGGCCCGGCGCCACGCCGGCGGCGGCCGCGATGTCCTTGACGGAGGTCGCGTCGTAGCCCTCCCGGGCCAGGACCTGGTAGGCCGCCTCCACGATGCGTTCGCGGGTTTCTTCGGGCATTGGTTGGTCATTCAACCAAACCAGGTCGGCCGCCGTCAAGTCCCTGTGCACTTCTTACGGCATCGTTATCCCGCTTAGTCCCGTGCATAATGCGCGGTATCTGATACCGATGCCCACCGGTATCCGTACATGCACGCCGATGTAAAGGAGGGGAAACCCAAGATGGCCGCCACCACGCTCGCACCTCGCGAGCGGCTCGACGAGAAGCTGCTCCTGAAGGTGCTCACCGACTTCAAGCGCGGCGATTTCAGCGCCCGCATGCCGGGTGACCTGACCGGAATACCGGGCAAGATCGCCGACACCCTCAACGAAGTGATAGAGACCAGCTCCAGGGTCGACCAGGAGCTCCGGCGCGTCGGCCGTGTCGTGGGCAAGGAAGGCAAGATCAACCAGCGGGCGAACCTGGGCGACGTCAGTGGCGGCTGGCTCAGCAAGGTCGAGTCCGTGAACACCCTGATCGAAGACCTGACCGCGCCCACCCTGGACATGGCGCGCGTGATCGGCGCCGTGGCGGGCGGCGACCTCTCTCAGCAGATGGCGATGGACGTCGACGGGCGGCCCCTGCAGGGCCACTTCGCGCGCATCGCGAAGACCGTCAACACCATGGTGGCGCAGCTGGGTTCCTTCACCTCCGAAGTCACGCGTGTGGCCCGTGAGGTGGGCACCGAGGGCAAGCTCGGTGGCCAGGCCAAGGTGCGCGGCGTGGCCGGCGTCTGGCGCGAGCTCACCGACAGCGTCAACGTAATGGCTTCCAACCTGACCGTTCAGGTCCGGAGCATCGCCGACGTCACCACCGCCGTTGCCAACGGCGACCTCAGCAGGAAGATCACGGTGGAGGGCCAGGGCGAGATCCTGGAGCTCCAGAACACCATCAACGTGATGGTCGACCAGCTCAACGGCTTCGCCCGCGAGGTCACGCGCGTGGCCCGCGAGGTGGGCACCGACGGCAAGCTGGGTGGCCAGGCGCAGGTGCCTGGCGTGGGGGGCGTCTGGCGCGATCTCACCGACAACGTGAACCTGCTGGCCGGCCAGCTGACCAGCCAGATCCGCAACATCGCCGAGGTCACGACCGCGGTCGCCAACGGAGACCTGTCCAAGAAGGTGACCGTCGACGTCCAGGGCGAGATCCTGGAGCTCAAGAACACGATCAACGTGATGGTCGACCAGCTCAACGCGTTCGCCGGTGAAGTGACGCGCGTGGCCCGCGAGGTGGGCACCGAGGGCAAGCTGGGCGGTCAGGCCGACGTGCGCGGCGTGGGCGGGACCTGGAAGGACCTGACAGACAACGTCAACACCATGGCCGGCCAGCTCACCAGCCAGATCCGCAACATCGCCGAGGTCACGACCGCGGTCGCCAACGGAGACCTGTCCAAGAAGGTGACCGTCGACGTCCAGGGCGAGATCCTGGAGCTCAAGAACACGATCAACGTGATGGTCGACCAGCTCAACGCGTTCGCCGGTGAAGTGACGCGCGTGGCCCGCGAGGTGGGCACCGAGGGCAAGCTGGGCGGTCAGGCCGACGTGCGCGGCGTGGGCGGGACCTGGAAGGACCTGACAGACAACGTCAACACCATGGCCGGCCAGCTCACCAGCCAGATCCGCAACATCGCCGAAGTCACGACCGCCGTGGCCAATGGCGACCTCAGCAAGAAGATCACGGTCGAGGGCCAGGGCGAGATCCTGGAGCTCAAAGACACCATCAACGTGATGGTCGACCAGCTCAACGCCTTTGCCCGTGAGGTCACGCGCGTGGCCCGCGAGGTGGGCACCGAGGGCAACCTGGGCGGCCAGGCCGAGGTGGAGGGCGTGGGCGGGGTCTGGAAAGACCTCACCGACAACGTGAACCTGATGGCCGGCCAGCTGACCAGCCAGATCCGGAACATCGCCGAGGTAACGACCGCGGTCGCCAACGGCAACCTCACCAAGAAGATCACGGTCGACGTGCGCGGGGAGATCCTCGAGCTCAAGGAGACCATCAACGTGATGGTCGATCAGCTCAACGCATTCGCCTCCGAGGTCACGCGCGTGGCGCGCGAGGTTGGTACCGAGGGCAAGCTCGGCGGGCAGGCCGACGTGCGCGGGGTGGGCGGCACCTGGAAGGACCTCACCGACAACGTGAACCTGATGGCCGGCCAGCTGACCAGCCAGATCCGCAACATCGCCGAGGTAACCACCGCGGTCGCCAACGGCGACCTCAGCAAGAAGATCACGGTCGAGGGCCAGGGCGAGATCCTGGAGCTCAAGAACACCATCAACGTGATGGTCGACCAGCTCAACGCCTTCGCCGGTGAGGTGACGCGCGTCGCGCGCGAGGTGGGCACCGAGGGCAACCTGGGCGGCCAGGCCAGGGTGCCCGGGGTGGCCGGCGTCTGGCGCGACCTCACCGACAACGTCAACCTCCTGGCCGGCCAGCTGACCAGCCAGATCCGCAACATCGCCGAGGTCACCACGGCGGTCGCCAACGGCGACCTCTCCAAGAAGGTGACCGTCGACGTCCAGGGCGAGATCCTGGAGCTCAAGCAGACCATCAACGTGATGGTCGACCAGCTCAACGCCTTCGCCTCCGAGGTCACCCGCGTGGCGCGCGAGGTGGGCACCGAGGGCAAGCTGGGCGGTCAGGCCGAGGTGCGCGGCGTGGGCGGGACCTGGAAGGACCTGACGGACAACGTGAACCTGATGGCCGGCCAGCTCACGGGACAGGTGCGCGGAATCGCGCGCGTGGTCACCGCGGTCGCCAACGGCGACCTCAGCAAGAAGATCACGGTCGACGTCTCCGGGGAGATCCTGGAGCTCAAGAACACCATCAACGTCATGGTCGACCAGCTCAACGCGTTCGCCTCAGAGGTCACGCGCGTGGCGCGCGAGGTGGGCACCGAAGGCAAGCTGGGCGGTCAGGCCGAGGTGCCCGGCGTGGCCGGGGTTTGGAAGGACCTCACCGACAACGTGAACTCGATGGCCGGCAACCTGACGGACCAGGTGCGCGGTATCGCGGGCGTGGTCACCGCGGTCGCCCAGGGTGACCTGCGCCGCAAGCTGACGGTGGAAGCCAAGGGCGAGGTGGCGGCGCTCGCCGAGACCATCAACGAGATGACCGACACCCTGGCCATCTTTGCCGACCAGGTCACCACCGTCGCCCGCGAGGTGGGCGTGGAAGGGCGCCTGGGCGCCCAGGCCGCGGTGCCGGGCGCCGCCGGAACGTGGAAGGACCTGACCGACAACGTCAACCAGCTGGCCGCCACGCTGACCACGCAGATCCGGGCCATGGCCGACGTATCCACGTCCGTGACCGACGGCGATCTCACCCGGAGCATCACCGTGGAGGCCGCCGGCGAGGTGGCGGTCCTCAAGGACAAGGTCAACGAGATGATCGGCAACCTGCGCGTGACCACGCGCCGGAACGCCGAGCAGGACTGGCTGAAGACCAACCTCAACCGCTTCACGCGGCTGATGCAGGGCCAGCGCGACCTGGTCACGGTGGCCCGCACGATCCTGTCCGAGCTGGCGCCGCTCGTGAACGCGCAGCACGGCGTCTTCTACACGGCCGAGGCCGTGAGCGGCAACGACATGGTCCTGCGCCTGCACGCGTCCTACGCGTACCGCGAGCGCAAGGGCCTCAACACCATCTTCCGGCTGGGCGAGGGTCTGGTCGGCCAGTGCGCGCTGGAGAAGCAGCGAATCCTGCTCAACAACGTGCCTGCCGATTATGTGCAGATCTCGTCAGGCCTGGGCAGCGCGCCGCCGCTCAACATCATCGTCCTGCCCGTCCTCTTCGAGGGCGAGGTCAAGGCCGTGATCGAGCTGGCCTCCTTCGAGGCCTTCAGCGAGACCCACAAGGACTTCCTGGACCAGCTCACCGAGTCGATCGGCATCGTGCTCAACACGATCGAGGCCAACATGCGGACCGAGGAGCTGCTGGTGCAGTCCCAGTCGCTGGCCAACGAGCTCCAGAGCCGGCAGGAGGAGCTGCAGCAGACCAACGCCGAGCTCGAGGAGAAGGCGCGCCTGCTGGCGGATCAGAACCAGGAGGTGGAGCGCAAGAACCTGGAGGTCGAGCAGGCGCGCGCCTCACTGGAGGAGAAGGCCCAGCAGCTGGAGATCACCTCCAAGTACAAGAGCGAGTTCATGGCCAACATGTCTCACGAGCTGCGAACGCCGCTCAACAGCCTTCTCATCCTGGCCCAGCAGCTGTCCGAGAACCCGGAACAGAACCTGACCGAGAAGCAGGTCGAGTTCGCCAACATCATCCACAGCTCCGGCCAGGACCTGCTGGCCCTGATCAACGAGATCCTCGACCTGACCAAGATCGAGTCCGGCACCGTCGCCCTCGATTACGTCGAGGTTCCGCTGGCGGAGGTCCGCGACTTCGCCGACCTCAACTTCCGGCACCTGGCGGAGAACAAGGGCCTGCAGTTCGAGGTCACCGTCGAGGGGAGTGCTCCACCCTCCATCCAGACGGATCCCAAGCGGCTGCAGCAGATCGTTCGTAACCTGGTGTCCAACGCCATCAAGTTCACCGAAAGCGGAAGCGTCCAGGTCACGATCGAGGGCGCCAAGGGTGGCTGGTCCCGCGAGAACCGCACCCTGCGCCAGGCCGAGAAGGTGATCGCGCTCCGCGTCCGCGATACCGGGATCGGGATCGCCACCGAGAAGCAGCAGATCGTCTTCGAAGCCTTCCAACAGGCGGACGGCACCACCAGTCGCAAGTTCGGCGGCACCGGACTCGGCCTCTCCATCAGCCGAGAGCTGGTGAAGCTGATGGGTGGTGAGATCAGCCTGCGCAGCGCCCCTGGCAAGGGTTCCACGTTCACGGTGTACCTGCCGGCGATCGGGGCGCCCGCCGCGCCGGCGGAGCCGGTATCGCCGCTGGCGACCGCCATCAGCGACGCGCTCGACCTGGAGCCGGAAGGTTCACCGCAGGCCGCTCCGAAAAGGCAGGAGACAGTGGCCAACGACGACCGCCTGGACATCAATCCGGGCGATCGCATCCTCCTGATCGTGGAGGACGACCCCAACTTCGCCGCCGTCGTGCTCGACATCGCCCACCGCAACAAGTTCAAGGGCCTGGTCGCGCACACTGCCGACCAGGCCTACCAGCTGGCCAAGGACTACGAACCCGACGCCATCACCCTGGACATCGGCCTACCCGGCCGCAACGGCTGGCACCTGTACGACCAGCTGATCCGCGACCCTGCCACAGCCAGCATCCCCGTGCACGTGGTCTCGGTCCACGAGTCCGACCAGCGGCGCGGGGCCGACGCCGGCCTGACCTTCCTCACCAAGCCCGTCACCAAGGAGGAGCTGGGCCAGCTGTTCACCCGCATCAAGGGTGGTCAAAGGCACATGCGGAGCCTGCTGGTGGTCGAGGACGAGCCCATCCAGCGCGAGGAGATCGTGCGCCAGTTCGCGCAGCCCGGCCTGGAGATCACAGCGGTGGGTACCGGAGCCGAGGGCCTGGACGCGCTCAAGAAGAAGACCTTCGACTGCGTGATCCTCGACCTCGGCCTGCCGGACATGACCGGCACCGCGTTCATCGAGGCGGCCCAGTCCGACCCGCTGACGCGTGCGACTCCGATCGTCGTCTACACCAGCCTGGACCTCAGCCGCCGGGCCCAGACCAAGCTCAAGAAGACCGCCCGCGGGGTGGTCATTAAGGATCCCAACAGCAGCCAGGAGCTGCTGGAAGAGGTCGGCCACTGGCTGCGCGGGCTGGAGTTGGTGCCGGCGGGTCAGCCGGTGCCTGGCAACGGCAACGGCCGGAGCACCGGCCCGGCCACCCCGCGGCGGCCCCGGTCGGCGGGCAAGACCCGTAACGGCGGCCTTCTGCGGGGCAAGCGCCTGCTGGTGGTGGACGACGACGTGCGCAACATCTATGCCCTGACGGCGCTGCTGGAACGCGAGGGGGCCCAGGTGCTGAACGCCGAGAGCGGTGTCGAAGCCATCGAGGTGCTGAGCAGACAGCCCAACCTCGACGCGGTGCTGATGGACGTCATGATGCCCGAGCTGGACGGCCTGCAGACCATCGGCGTGATCCGGGAGAACTCCCAGTTCCAGGGCCTGCCGATCATCGCCGTCACCGCCAAGGCCATGCAGGGAGACCGCGAACGCTGCCTGGAGGCAGGCGCCTCCGACTACATCGCCAAGCCCGTCGATGCCGAGCAGCTGATCGAGCTGCTCCGGCGCTGGACGGCGGGAGCCGTGGAGCGGACTTGAACCTGGAAGCGGTCCCCGCGGCCGCCATCCTGCTGGTAGACGACACACCGGCCAACCTGGTCGCGCTGGAAAGCATCCTGGCGCCCCTCGGCCAGCGGCTGGTCAGCGCGCGGTCGGGCCGGGAGGCCCTCCGCAAGCTCCTCCAGGAGGACTTCGCCCTGATCCTGCTGGACGTGCGCATGGGCGACCTGGACGGCTTCGAGACCGCCCGGCTGATCCGAACCCGGCCCCACACCGAGCACGTGCCGATCATCTTCGTGACGGCCTTCGACCGCGCCGAGACGGACATCAAGGCCGGCTACGAGCTGGGCGCGGCCGACTTCATCTTCAAGCCCTACCAGGCCCATGCGCTGCGGGCCAAGGTGGGGGTCTTCGTCGAGCTCTTCCACAAGACCGAGGCCGTGCGCCGGCAGGCCGAGCAGCTGCGCCAGATGGAGCTGCGCGAGGCCCGGCGCAAGTTGGAGGCCGCGGAGCGGGGCCGGGCCCAGGCCGAAGCCCGGTTCGAGAGCATCCTCGACCTGGCGCCGGACGGCATCTTCGGCTTCGACGGCAAAGGCCGCCTGGCGCTCTTCAACAAGGGCGCCGAGCGCATCTTCGGCCGCTCGGCCGCCGACGTGCTGGGGGAAAGCGTCGAGAGCCTGATCCCAGACGGCATCCCGATTAGGGGCGAGGATCCCTTCGAGACCGAGGCTCTGCGCCAGGATGGATCCACCTTCCCGGCCGAGCTGACGACCGCCCAGCAGAGTTTCGGCGGCGACGTCATCACGACCGTGGTCTGCCGCGACGTCACCGAGCGCAAACGTGCCGAGGAGCGGGTGCGCGCGCTCAACCGCGAGCTCGCCCAGCGCCTCCAGCACGGCGTCGAGATGGTGGCCGACGTGGCCGGCTCCCTCAACCCGCGCGAGGTCATGGGCCGCCTGCTCATCCGGGTGGTGGAGGCCGTGGGCGCCGACCAGGGCACTCTGCTGGCCGTCGAGGAAGGACGGCTGGTGGTGCAGGACAGCCACGACCTGGAGCGCGAGCTGGTGCTGACACGGGGCGGCGAGTTCAGCGCGGCGCCCATCCTGGAGCGGGCGTTGAAGGAGCGCCAGGTCGTGTTGAACGGCGCCCTGGATCCCGCTCGCCTGACCTCCCGCGTCAATAACTGGCTGGCCCAGGTGCGCTACACGGCGGCCCTGCCCGTGGTGGTCGCCGACGATGTCGCGGCCGTCCTGCTGCTGGCCCGCCGCCGGGACGAGCCCTTCGGCGAGGGCGACCTCCAGACCCTGCAACTGATCGGGAACGTGGCCACGGTGGCGCTGCGCAACGCCCAGCTCTTCACCGCCGCCGAGCTGGCGAGCGCCAGCAAGTCGGAGTTCCTGAACATGGCGGCGCACGAGTTGCGCACGCCGCTCTCGGTGGTGGTCGGCTACCTGTCGATGCTGGTCGACGGCACGCTGGGCACCCCGTCCGACGCCTGGCGGCGGCCGATCGAGATCCTCAACCTGAAGGCGGGCGAGCTCAACAAGCTGGTGGACGCCCTGCTCCTGGCCGCGCGGATGGAGGCGGGAACCATCCAGGGCCAGCCCGAGGTGGTCGACCTGGTCCAGCTGGTGCGCGAGGCGCTGGGCCGAGCCGAGGCCCGCGCCAACCTGCTGGGCGGCCAGCTCCTGCTGGAGACGCCGCCGGAGACCGTCCTGGTCGAGGCCGACCCCATCCACCTCGGCCGGATCCTCGACAACCTGATCAACAACGCCCTCACCTACACCACCGAGGAGCCCTGGGTGAAGGTCACCGTCCAGTCCGAGGGCACCGTGCTCGTCGAAGACCACGGACTGGGCATCCCCGAAGACCGCCGGGCGCTCGTCTTCGAGCGCTTCTTCCGGGTCAACGACCCGATCCTGGCCCCGCAGCCGGGCACTGGTCTGGGCCTGCACATCAGCCGCGAGCTGGCGCGCCGCTACGGCGGCGAGGTGGCCCTGGAGGCCAGCTCTCCGGGCGCCGGCTCACGCTTCGCGCTGCGGCTGCCGGCGGTGGGCAGCAACCTGGGCGCCGCCGCGCCCAAGCGCGCAACCGCTCGCCGCGCGGTCTGACCCCCCGCCGGGGGGCAACATACGTGCGGTGAACACCGTCGCCGTGGTCGGCCTGGGCCTGATGGGCGGGTCCCTGGCCATGGCGCTCAAGCGAGCCCGGCCGGAGCTGACGTTGATCGGCGTCGATCGCGACCAGCTCACGTTGCGCCGGGCGCTGGAGCGCGACCTGGTGGCGGTGGCCGGTCCGGATCTCGACGCCGCCGCGGCGGCGGACCTGGTGGTGCTGGCGGTCCCCGTGCTGGCGATGCGCGACCTGCTCCCACGCCTGGCCGGCAGCCGAGCGCTGGTCACGGACCTCGCCAGCACCAAGGCCGAGGTGATGGGCTGGGCGGCAGCCGCCGGCGTCGAGCTGGTCGGCGGTCATCCCATGTGCGGCCGCGAGGCTTCTGGCCTGGAAGCCGCGGACGCCGACCTTTTCCAGGGCGCCACCTGGGTTCTCACCCGCGCCGAGCCGCGGCTGGAGGCGCTGATCGCGGCCGTGGGGGCGCATCCCATGGTGCTCGAGGCGGAGGTGCATGACCGCCTGGTGGCGGGCGTCAGCCATACCGCCTTCCTGGTTTCGGCGGCGTATCTGCTGTCGGCGACCGGCTCCCAGGACTGGCCCGAGGCGGGCCGGCTGGCCAGCTCCGGCTTTCGCGACATGACCCGGCTGGCGGCCGGCGAGCCGGAGATGTATGCCGGGATCGTGGCCACCAACCGGGCCCAGATCGCCGCCGCCCTGGATCGCTTCGAGGCGGCGCTGGCCCGGCTCCGCCGCCACCTCGACCGCGCGGATCCGCGGTTGGGCGAGCTGCTGGAGGAGGCGCGCAGCGCGCGCCGGCGCTGGGAGGATGCGCATGACCGCCGTGCGTAGGCCGGCGCGGCTGGAGGGCGTCCTGGAGCTGCCCGGCGACAAATCGGTCTCGCACCGGGCGCTGATCTTGAACTCCATCGCCACGGGCGAGGCGCAGGTCGAAAACCTGTCGCCCGGCGCCGATGTCGTCTCCACCGCCGACTGCCTGCGCGCCCTGGGCGTGGAGATCGAAGCCGGGCGGGTGGCGGGTCGCGGCTTCGACGGCCTCCGGCCTGCGGCGGGGCCGCTCGACTGCGGCAACTCGGGAACCACCATGCGGCTGCTGGCCGGCGTGCTGGCCGGCCGGCCGTTCGCTTCGGAGCTGGTGGGTGATGCATCGCTCAGCCGGCGGCCGATGGGGCGGGTGGTCGAGCCGCTGCGGGCGATGGGCGCCGCCGCCGACAGCGGGCCGCCCCTGCGGGTCGGCGGAGCGGTGCCGCTGCGGGGCGTCGATTACCGGATGCCAGTCGCCTCGGCGCAGGTCAAATCGGCGGTGCTGCTCGCCGGCATCCAGGCCGAGGGAACCACCCGCGTGACCGAACCGGCGCCCACCCGCGATCACACCGAGCGGATGCTGGAGGCGATGGGCGCTCCCCTGGAGCGCAACCACGCCGGCATCACCGTGGGGCCCGCGACGCAACTCCGCCCCCTGGACATCCGGGTCCCGGCCGACCTTTCCGCGGCCGCCTTCTGGCTGGTGGCGGGCGCGCTGCACCCGGCGGCGCGGGTCACGCTGCGAGGGGTTGGGACCAATCCCTCGCGGTCCGCCGTGCTCGGTGTCTTGGCGCGCGCCGGGATCGAGGTCAAGGTGCGCAACCAGCGCCTGGAGGGCCTGGAACCGGTGGCCGACCTGGAGGTAGGCACCTCGAGAGCCGACCGGCCGTTCAGCATCGGGACCGCCGAGGCCGCTCTGCTGATCGACGAGCTGCCGGTGCTGGCGGTGGCGGCCACCCTGCTGCCCGGGGTGAGCCGGATCACCGGCGCCGGCGAGCTGCGGGTCAAGGAATCGGACCGGATCGCGGCGATGAGCGCGGGGTTGAACGCCATGGGCGCGGATGTGCGCGAGCTGGAGGATGGCTGGGAGATCCACGGCCCGCATCACCTGGAGGGCGCCCGCGTGCGCTCCGAAGGCGACCACCGGGTGGCCATGGCGCTGGCGGTGGCGGGCCTGCTGGCGCACGGCGAATCCACGATCGAAGATGCCGACTGCGTGGCCATCTCCTACCCCGGCTTCTGGAACGACCTGGACCGCCTTTGGCACCCTTAGCCGTCGCCATCGAGGCCGACGTCGAGATCGTGGCGCTGGACCTCCGGGAGCTGGAGATCTCGGAGCCGCGCGAAGACTTCACGCCGGTGGTGGAGGAGGCGGTGAAGGCCGCCGAGGCGGGCAAGGTCTGGGGCGACCCCAAAGCCGCTCGCGCGCTCTACCGGCGGTTTGGAATCGACCCCACCAAGACCCGCCCTTCGAGCGAGGCGCTGCTGCGGCGGGCCGTCCGGGGCCACCCCTTCCCGCGCATAAACTCGCTGGTCGACGTGGCCAACGTGATGTCGCTGCTGGCCCAGGCGCCGGTGGGCTTGTACGACCTGGACCGCGTGGAGGGGCCGCTCACGCTGCGCATCGGGACCGAGGGCGAGGGCTACGAGGGGATCCGCAAGGACCGCATCAACGTGGCCGGGCGGCTGTGCGTGGCCGACGCCTTCGGACCCTGCGGCAATCCAAGCTCCGATTCGGCGCGAACCATGATCACGACCGCCACCGAGCACGCGGCCTGGATCTGGTTCCTGCCGGTGGGGAAGCAGGTGCTGGGGCGGACCGCGGAGCTGGTGTCCCAGTACGGCCGCGGCCTGATGATCGTGAGCTAGTGCCGGGGGTCTTCTCCGAGCACGTGCTGTGCGTGAGCCGGGAGGACATCTTTCCGGACGGCGCCTGGCACGGCTTCGTCGACCAGGGTCTCGACCGTGCCCAGGACGTGATCCGGCACCGCAGCTTCTTCATGCCCCGGGCCGAGGTGGAAGAGGACCCGCGCTACCAGCAGATCATCCCCTACGTCGTCTTCCGGCACGGCGAGCGCTACCTGCTCACGCGGCGCCTGAAAGCCTCCGGTGAGAAGCGGCTGCACCAGCAGTACTCGCTGGGCGTGGGCGGGCACATCAATCCCGGCGACCTCGAGAACGGCGACCCCATCGACGATGGCATGCGCCGCGAGTGGGCGGAGGAGGTCGAGTACCAGGGTCACTTCCAGGCCCGCCTGCTGGGCCTCATCAACGACGACTCGGCGCCGGTGTCCAAGGTGCATCTGGGGCTGGTCTTCCTGGTCGACGGCGACCGGCCCGAGATCGCCATCCGAGAGACGGACAAGCTGGAGGGCGAGCTCCTGGCGCTGCCCGATATGCGGATCTTCTACCTGGGCATGGAGAGCTGGTCGCAGATCGTGTACGACCACCTCCTCACTTCCCGGTGAGTCGCTTGCGCAGGTCTAGGAGCTGGGGGTGGAGCTGGAACGCGTCCTCGATCTGAGAAGTGTCGATTCCCCACTCCGGGCGAGCGAGCACGAAGGGATGGCCCTGCTCGCCGCCGATCGAGCCGTGGCCGCCCGCCTGGCTTTCCAGGTTGACCTGAGTGTGGCCGTCGTAGGACCCGAAGACGAGCAGGTCGCCAGTCCGGCCGAAGGAGTTGAGCCGGTCCAGCTGGCGCGCCAGCCGGTCGGGGTCGTCGAAGCGCGCCAGCAGCTCGCGAGCCTCGCCCGCGTCTTCTGACCCCCAGCGCAGGTCGCCGGCGGGGGTCACCGCGACGTTGACCCCCCGGTCGCGGCCCAGCACGAAGGCCAGCCGGTCCAGCCCCGCCAGCCGCTCGGCGAGCCCCGGGAAGCGGCGGCGGACCTCGGAGAGCGGCAGGCGGTCCGGGAAGCTGGCGAAGTACAGGTGCCCGAGGCCTCCGGAGTAGGTCAGGACGACCCGGGTCTGGGGCACGTCGGCAGGCCCGAAGCTCTTGCCGTTGTGCTCCTCGACCCGGGTGCCGGGCAGCCATTCCGCCACCAACGAGCCCAGGGAGCGGCCGTCGCT
>VBEO01000117.1 GCA_005881825.1 Chloroflexota bacterium
ACGGCCTCGGCGCCGACGCGCAGACCGAGGCCGACAAGCACGGTCCCGAGCAGGCCTTCCATGCCTCGCTTGACCCATGACCGGCGTAGGAATCGGTGCATCCGCTGGACGGCGGCGGTGTAGCCGATCAGCCAGACCAGCGTCATCAGGCTGAAGTTGAGGCCGAGCACCATCAGCACCGGGAAGGCTGGATGCCTACCTCCAAACTGCGGCAGCAAGCTGGTGAAGAACGCGACCATCTTGGCGTTGGAAAGGTTGCTCACCAGTCCCTGCCGGAATGCCGCCCCGGCGGAAAGCGAAGCCCGCTCAACAGGTTTCTGGAATTGCTCGCTCGGCGCCCAGAGCGCGCCGCCAAGAGAGCGAAGGCCCAGGTAGATCAGGTAGGCCGCGCCGGCCAGCCGGATGGCGAGAAACAGCGGCTCGGATGCCGTCAGGAGCGCAGCCAGGCCGGCGCTGGTCGCGATGGTCCAGATGGCCTGACCGGCAGCCACGCCGGCGGCGGTTCCAAGGCCGGCGCGGGTCCCACCCGCCAGCGTGTTGCGGATCATCAGCGCGGTGTCTTGACCGGGTGTGCAGATGACGAGAAGGGACACCGCGACAAACGCGACGTAAGCGCTGAGTGTCAGGTCCGGCGGCATGGACGGGCCGCAGGATAAGCCCGACCCCGCGGGGTCAAGTCAAGCGCGCAGCGGCCATTGACCTGGGCCCATAGGGCTGGGTTTATGTTGGCGGCGGAATGAAGGCGAAGGACGCGGCGGCTCGGGCGGGAGTCAGCGTGAAAGCGCTGCGCTACTACGAGCGCATCGGCCTCATTGCGCCCGCGCGTCTTCCCAACGGCTATCGCACTTTCACACCGACCGACCTCGAACTGATCCAGCAGGTCACGACGCTGACGCGGCTGGGCCTGTCGGTGAGAGGCACGCGACCGTTCATCGAATGCCTGAAGCAAGGTCACGCCCACGGCGACGAATGTCCTGAATCGCTCGCGGCCTATCACCAGGAGATCGCCAGGCTGGACGCGGTGGTCCGTGAGCTGAGCCAGCGTCGGGACATGCTCAGCGCGCGCCTTACCGAAGCAGCCTCGCGCGGATTCGGCGAGGAAGCCCCGGCGAAGCAGACGCGCCGCCGGGTCAAGACGTACGGGCTTCCGGAAAACCTTCCGCCACCAGCCGACGACGGCGGTGCAGCCCACCTCGCCGGTCTGATGCTTCCCGACATCCCTCTCCTGTCTACGGACGGGCGCGAGGTGGGACTGCGGTCGAACCACAGCGCCCGGATGAACGCGCGCTGGGTGATCTTCGTCTACCCCATGACGGGCGTCCCCGGGGAGGACATGCCCCGGGGTT
Organism: Chloroflexota bacterium; assembly: GCA_005881825.1. Lineage (GTDB taxonomy): Bacteria > Chloroflexota > Dormibacteria > Dormibacterales > Dormibacteraceae > CF-28. The sequence continues at coordinate 1,347 of VBEO01000117.1, forward strand.
GGAACGAGATCCCGGGTGCCCGTGGCTGCACAGCTGAGGCATGCGGGTTCCGCGACAACTTTCCAGCTCTTCTCGATGCCGGAATCGGCGCCGTCTACGGGCTGTCGATGCAGGAATCGAAGTATCAACGCGAGCTCGCGCGCCGGCTCCGCCTGCCCTATCCGCTGCTGTCTGATCCCGATTTCCTTCTCCAGAAGGCGTTGAACCTGCCAGTGTTCGAAGCGGACGGGATTCAGTTCTACCGGCGACTGACACTGGTCATTCGCGGCGGCACCATCGAGCACGTTTTCTATCCGGTGTGTCCGCCCAACGGGCACGCCCACCAGGTGGCGGAGTGGCTCCATCAGAATCCGGCCGCGGCGTAGGAACCGTGCGCCTTTCGGCCGTGCTCTTCGACCTCGATGGAACCCTCGTCGACACCGTCGGGACCCGGATCCTGGCCTGGCTCCAGGCCCTCCAGGAGTACGACCTGAAGCCTGACCGCGACCAGGTCGCAAGCCTGATCGGGTCCGACGGCCGGTGGTTGGCGCGAACCGTTGCGAAGGCGGCTGGTAAGTCGCTCGATGAAGCGACAGCCGAGGAGATCGATCAACGATCCGGCGCGATCTACGACCGGCTGAACACCGATCCGCAGCCGCTTCCCGGTGCGACGAGCCTGATTCGCTGGCTGGAAAGGCATGAACTGCCCTGGGCGATCGCGACCTCGAGCCGGCGAGAGCAGGTCCGGCAATCGCTTGCTGCACTGGCCTTGGCGCGCCCGCCAAGGGTCATCGACGGCAGCCAGGTCAAGGAGGCGAAACCTGCGCCGGATCTGCTGCTCTTCGCGGCGAAAGAGCTTGACCTGCCGCCCCCCACCATCTGGTACGTGGGCGATTCGGAGTGGGACATGCGGGCGGCCTGTGCAGCGAACATGGTCGCGGTCGGCGTGGCGACAGGTGCAGCAACCGTTGAGACGCTGCGCGCGTCGGGCGCAAGCCTGACGGTCAACAACCTCGGGGAGCTCCCGCAGATCATCGACGAGCTTCCGGCTTGATGTGGGCCAGCCTGGTCTCAGCCGATGATCGCGAACTGAGTCTCGTACAACTCCGCGTAAAGCCCGCCCCGCGCCAGCAGCTCCTCGTGGCGCCCCCGCTCCACGATTCGGCCCTCGTGCACGACCAGGATCTGGTCGGCGGCGCGGATGGTCGACAGGCGATGCGCGATCACGAAGGAGGTGCGGCCCCGAAAGGCGGCGGCCAGCGCCTCCTTGACCAGCGTTTCGGTCTCCGAGTCGAGGTGCGAGGTGGCCTCGTCCAGGATCATCACCGCGGGCGCTTTGAGGATCAGGCGAGCGATCGCGAGCCTCTGCTTCTCGCCGCCTGAGAAGCGGTAGCCGCGCTCCCCGGCCATCGTCTCGTAGCCGTCGGGCAGGCTCTGGATGAGATCGTGGATGCGGGCTGCGCGGCAGGCCGCGAACACCTCCTCGTCGGCGGCGTCCGGCCGCGCGTAGCGCAGGTTCGCCATCACGGTGTCGTGGAAGAGGTGGGGATCCTGCGGCACCATGCCGACCGCTCCGGCCAGGCTCTCCAGCGTCAGGTCGCGCACGTCGTCCCCGTCGACCAGGACCCGGCCCCGGGTCACGTCGTAGAGGCGCGGCACCAGGTTGCAGAGCGTCGTCTTGCCGGCGCCCGAGTGCCCGACCAGCGCGGACATGGTGCCGGGCTGCGCGCGCAGCGAAACGCCCCGCAGGATCCAATCCGAGGGCTCCGCCGGCAGCTGGCCGTCCTTGCCCTCCTCGCCGGGCTTTTCCGCCTCCAGCGAAGCGATCGAGTAGCTGACGGGCGCGGGGTAGCGGAACCAGACGTCCTCCAACTCGACCTCGCCGCGCGGCTCGACCAGATCCCTGGCGCCGGGCCGCTGCGTGATGGCATGGGGGGCGTCCAGCACTTCGAAGACGCGCTCGAAGGCGACCATGCCGGCGGCCAGCTGGATGCGCGTGTGGGCCAGGTCGACGGCAGGCGCGTACACCCGCTGGGCCAGGGTGGCCAGCGCCACGATGGTGCCCAGGGTGAGGCTGCCCGCGATCACGGAGCGGCCCCCGACGAAGTAGATGGCGACCACGGCCAGCGAGCCGGCAAGGCCCAGCGCGCTGCCGAACAGGGTGCTCAGCATCTCGGTCTGGATCGCGGTGTTGCGGATCAAAGTGACCCGCTCCGCGAATGCCCGAAGCTCGCGGTCGTAGCGGCCGAAGAGCTTGACCAGGAGTGCGCCGGCCACGTTGAAACGCTCCGCGGTGGTCGCGTTCATGGCGCCCCAGCGCTTCATCTGCAGGCGGTTGAGCACGCGCGAGCGCCGCGCCACGTACTCGGCGGGGACCAGGAGCACCGGGATCAGCAGGCAGACGAAGAGCGTCACCAGCGGGCTCAGAGCGAGCATCGCGGCCAGCGTGAAGGCGATGCTCAGGAGGTCGGTCACGGTCGAGCTGGCGGTCTGCGTGAAAAAGGAGTTGACCTCGCCGACGTCGTTGTTGAGCCGGCTCTGCAGCATGCCGGTCTGGGTGCGGGTGAAAAAGGCGAGCGGCATGCGCTGCAGGTGGTCGAAGAGCGCCAGGCGCAGGTTCAGGATGATGCCCAGGGCGATCCGCTCGCCGACGTAGGCGGCGCCCAGGTTGAGCGCGGTGTTGGCGATGTAAATACCGGCCAGCGCGGCGGCCAGGGCCGTGAGCTCGGCGGCGTCGCGGGCGGGCAGGGTGTGGTCGATCAAGCGCTTGATGACCAGCGCGGGCAGGATCGCGACCAGGGCGTTGAGGGTGCTGACGACCAGGTAGAAGAGGAGCGCGCCGCGGTAGGGCCGCGCGAACCGCCAGGCGCGCGCGAACTGCCGGCGGGAGAACCGGAACTCGCGCATCTGGTCCGGGTCTTCCCAGAAGGTCCCCCAAACCCTGGACATCGAGATCCGAGGCTAAGCGATCTACGCCGGGTCGAGGAGGCCGCGGTAGAGGCCCAGCGTCTCTTCGTCGAAGGCGACTAGGCGGACCAGTTCGACCTTAGTCCTGGCGGCGCGGATGGTCTCCACGGCCACCCGCGCCGCCTCTTCTTTCGGATAGCCGTAGACCCCGGTCGAGATCGCCGGGAAGGCGACCGACTTCGCCCCCAGCTCGTCCGCGACCTCGAGCGAGCGCCGGTAGGCTGACGCCAGCAGCTCCCGCTCGCCCGCGGCCCCGCCCCGCCAGCGCGGACCGACGGCGTGGATGATCCAGCGGGCGGGCAGAGCGAAGCCGGGCGTGGGCCTCGCGTCGCCGGTCGGGCATCCGCCGAGCTTCTGGCAGGCCTCCTGCAGGTGCCGCCACCCCGCGGCCCGATGAATGGCTCCGTCCACGCCGCCGCCGCCGGCCAGGTGCTCATTGGCCGCGTTGACCACGGCATCGACCTGCTCGCGGGTGATATCGCCCTTGACCGCCTCGATCTTCAAGGCAGGTCGACCTGCCCTCTGAACACCCGCCGCGCGGGCCCGGTCTGGAGCAGGCGTCCGTCCGGCTCTCGACGCACGTGGAGCGAGCCGCCGGGCATTACCACCCGCACCTCCTCATCGACGATACCGGCCGCCATGCAGGCGGCCGCGGCGGCGGCGGCGCTGGTCCCGGAGGCCAGCGTGTACCCGGCGCCGCGCTCCCAGATCTCGATGTGCACCGTGGCGCGGGTGGGCGCCTCCGCCAGCTGGACGTTGGCACGCGCCGGAAAGCGCGCGTGCCGCTCCAGCACCGGGCCCAGCTGAGCGCAGCGCTCGACGCTGACGGGCTCGCCGAAGACCACGCAGTGGGGGTTGCCAATGTCCACCGGCACCACCTCGACCCCCGGCGGCTCCAGCCGCTCGCGGGCGCCGACCCGAGCGGCGCCCAGGTCGACCTCGGCCGTCACCTCGGCGCCGCTGACCCCCAGCACACGCACCATCACCGCCCCGGCCGGCACCCGCAGCTCGAAGGCGCCTTCGCGACCATGCGCCAGGACCAGGTGAGCGGCGGCGATGCGCAGCCCGTTGCCGCTCTTCTCGGCTTCAGAGCCGTCGGGGTTGATCACCCGCACCCGGCCGCCCGCCGGGTCGACCAGCAGCACGCCGTCGGCGCCCACACCCAGGTGGCGATCACAGAGGAACGTGGTCGCGACGAGGGCGGCGTCGAAGCGGCTCGGAGCATCGACGACCAGGTAGTCGTTGCCGAGCGCCTGGTACTTGGTCAGGAAGAGGGAATCAAGGGCGGCCACGACGCGTTGCATAGAATCACAAGCGATGCAGGGCGCCTTCAGCTGGCCCGCTCAACGGCGCGTGCAATCTCCAGCCTGCTTCTGTAGCTGACCGCGTCAGCGGTCCCTAAGCGCGCGGCTCGATTTCCGCGCGCGCTCTCCAATCACCTGCCATTTGGAGGTTTTGCATATGGCTTCGAGCAACGGCTACACGAATTCGGAGGCCCTGGTCAGCACCGACTGGGTCGCCGAGCACGGACGCGATCAAGGCGTACGGCTGGTGGAGGTCGACGTCGACACCAGCGTCTACGACAAGGGCCACATCGAGGGCGCCGTGGGCTGGAACTGGCGGCGCGACCTTCAGGACCAGACCGTCCGCGACCTGGTCTCGGCCGAGAACCTGGCCCGCATCCTGGGCAAGAGCGGCATCACGCCCGACACCCAGATCGTGCTTTACGGTGACAACAACAACTGGTTCGCGGCCTACGCCTACTGGGCGCTCAAGTACTACGGCCACGACCAGGTCCAGCTCCTGAACGGCGGCCGCGTCAAGTGGGAGGCCGAGGGCCGGCCCTATACCACCGACGTGCCCAGTTATCCGGAGACCCAGTACCAGTTCAAAGGCGCGCCCCGCGAGGACATCCGCGCCTACAAGGAGCAGGTGCTGGAGCGCATCGGCAAGGCTGGGCTGGTCGACGTCCGCTCCCCCAAGGAGTTCTCAGGTGAGCTGCTGGCGCCCGAGAACCTGCCCCAGGAGGGCGCCCAGCGCGGCGGCCACATCCCCAGCGCCGTCAACATCCCCTGGGCCACCGCGGTCAAGGAGGACGGCACCTTCAAGAGCGGCGCCGAGCTCAAGGAGATCTACGGCGGCAAGGGCATCTCACCCGACCGGGAAGTGGTGGCCTACTGCCGCATCGGCGAGCGCTCGGCCCACACCTGGTTCGTGCTGACGGAGCTCCTCGGCTACCCCAAGGTCCGCAATTACGATGGTTCCTGGACCGAATGGGGAAGCTCGATCCGCGTGCCTATCGAAAAATAGCTTTCGTCCTGGCGGCGGCCGTCCTGCTGGCGGCCGCCGCCTGCTCTTCGTCCACCCCGCCGCCGCAGCCGCTGGTGATGGGCGCGATCTATCCGCTTTCCGGCTCCCAGGCCCAGGGTGGCAAGGAGGAGTTGGGCGGTCTGCAGGCCGCGCTGGCCGTAGCGCGCCGGCGCGGCGACCTGGGCGGGCGCCAGGTGCAGCTGCACGTGATGCCGGTGGAGACGCCGGAAGGCGCGGCGGGCGCGGTCGACCGGCTGATCGACCAGTACCACGTGCAGCTGATCGCCGGCACCTACGGCTCCACGCTGGCCGAAGCCGCGGCGGCCCGCGCCGACGCCCGCCATGTCGTGTATTGGGAGACCGGCGCCGTCGCCGACGACATCACCCAGCGCCGGCACTGGGTCTTCCGCACCGTCGCCACCGGCATGAACCTGGGCCGCACCGCGGTCGATTTCACGAAATCGGCCCTTTTGACGCCGGGTGGGAGCGCTGTGATCGTCAACGTGAACGACGTCTACGGTCGCTCCGTGGCCGACGGCGAGGTCGCCGAGGCCGCCGCCCAGGGCCTCCGGGTGGCCGCTCGCATCGAATATGACCCGCTGCACTACGACGCGGATGCCATCGCGCGCCAGGTCGGAGCGGCGCACGCCACCTGGCTCTGGGACGTCAGCTACATCGCCGACGGGATCGCCATCTGGCGCCAGGTCCACGAGCAGGGCATCCCACTGCGGGCGGCGGTCGGCACCTCGTCGGCCTTCTGCATGGACGAGTTCGGGACCACCCTGGGCAGCGCCGCCGTCGGGGTCTTCGCGGCGGACAAGCCGGACGGCACCATCAATCCCTCGGCGCTCTCGCCGGCGGCGCAGGCGCTGCTGGCGCAGGCGCGCGGCGCCTACGGCGGCGAGCTGACGATTCCGGCGGTGGCCGGCTTCGTGGGCGGCTGGACCCTCTTCCACGACGTGTTTCCACGTTTGCCGGCAAACGCGAACGCGGCCGCCATCCGGACCGCCGCTCAGGCGGTGGACGAGCCGGCCGGCTCCCAGATCAACGGGGGCGGCGTCAGGTTCGAGGCCGGCCAGAACATCCGCGCGGCGACGGTGGTGGGCCAGTGGCAGCCGGGGCCCGTTATGCGGGTGGTCTACCCGGCCGGCTACGCGGTCGCGGCGCCCCTCTGATGCCCCGGATCACGCCCGAGGACGCCTATCGTGCGCTGGCCGGC
>VBEO01000118.1 GCA_005881825.1 Chloroflexota bacterium
GCGACCTGAACTACGTAAAAGAACTCGAGGCGTTGTCGTAGGGGCGGGGCTTGCCCCGCCCTTTAGAGCGCCCGCTGGACCAGCGTGATGTCCATCCAGCGGTCGAACTTGAAGGCGCAGTTCAGGATCGTCCCCACCACCTCGAAACCCAGTCCCTGGTGCAGCTTGAGCCCGGCCTGGTTGTCGGTCGCCACGCTGGCCACGATGGTCTTGCAGCCGCTGGTCCGCGCCTCCTCGATCAGCCGGCTCAGCAGCTCGCGGCCGATCCCGCGGCCGTGGTGCACGGGGTCCACGTAAACGAGGTCCTCGACCACGTCGAACCCGCGCTGCTTCCACGGC
>VBEO01000074.1 GCA_005881825.1 Chloroflexota bacterium
CGAGCTGGCGCCCCGGCAGGAAGGAAGCCAGGGTGGGCCGGATACGGGCGAAGAGGTCGGGCACCCCGATCATGTCCGCGACCATGTAGTAGCCGTCCAGCCGCAGGAATGGGAAGAACTGGTGGAGCGCCTCCACCTGCTGCAGCAGCACCACCGCCAGCAGAAACTCGTGCCCGGTCCAGGCGTATGCGACGGCCAGCCCCAGGCAGAAGAGGAGGTTGAAGTAGACGCCTCCTAGGTCCGTCCGGATGCGGCCACCCCGGCCCAGCCGGTAGGCGTCGGTGACGTCGCAGAAGAAGGCCGGCCAGATCAGATAGAGGCCGGCCCCGATCCGACCCGGCCGCGCGCCGCCGTAGCGGCAGGCGGCGGCGTGGCCGAGCTCATGGAGGCCGCCGGCTGCGATCACCAGGCCGAAGGCGACGGCCATGGCGCTGGGATGCGTGAGCAGATCGGCCGCCGGCCGGGCCACGCCGTGCGCAGCGAAGAGCCAGGCGTCCAGCGCGACGGCCGCCGCCAGGACGGCGATGACCACCCCGGCCCTGAAGAACGGCGTCAGGCCGCCTGCCAGGAAACCGGTGAGGCGCGGCGGCAGCACGCCGAGCCGCAACCGCAGACCCAGGGTCTCCGGCGGTCGCGCGAGGGTACGAGCCTGAGGTCCGGCCAGGATCCCGGCCGGCTGCAGGTGCTCGCCGGCCAACCGCCAGACGTCCAGCGTGGTCAGGTCGCCACCGTGCGCGCGGTTCAGGTCGTCCACGATCTGGCGGTAGCTGCGCCGGCCGTCGGCCCGGCGCGCGATCTCGTAGAGCAGCGGCGTCATGCGCACGGTCAGGCCGTCGCCCCGCCGGGCCAGGAAAGTGGGATCCCGGTATCCGGATCCCTCGTACTCACCGATCAGCTCGGTGCCGTCAGCCAGCGCCGGCGGCGGGGCGCCGGTGGGGTCGATCTCTGGCAGCTCGAGCTGGCGCACAGCCATGGCGTGAAGAGGGGAGCGGCCCGCGAGGGGCCGCTCCCGATGATCCGGAGCTAGATCCCCTGCGGGATCTGGTTGCTCTGGGTGGCGAGGGCGCCGGCGGTCGCGTTGTCCGAGAGGACGTTGGCCGCCAGGGCCAGGTTGATGGGCGCCGCGAGGTTGGCGTTGATCAGTGACATCTCCTCGCGGTCGGGAAGAGCCTCGATCTGCTGGTCGTCCAGCTTGTGCAGCTCGGTATTCATGTGGAACCTCCTAGATGCTCTGCGGGATGTAGTTGGTAGGTCGGTCAGCTTGTGTTCCATATCGGAACCTCCTGATTTCGGGATTTGGGCGTCGAGCGCGGTGCCGCAACGCCGGTTCCGACGCTAGGAAGCGGTCCGCCGCCAGGGCAATACGCGAAAAACGACTGCCGGGCCCTTGTGGTCATTACCGACCACAAGCTGCAGTTCAGGCCAGCTCGAGTGCCAGGTAGGCGACTCCGCTGGGAGCCACCGCCCAGGCGCCGCCGAGGTAGTGGTAGGGCCCCAAGACGGCGGTCCGCTGGACAGGATCTCCCATGATCAGCGAGTTGACCTGGGCGTCGTTGACGCCTGACCAGTAGGTCAGGACCTCAGCCGGCGGGGGGCTGGCCAGGCTGCCCAGGTGGCAGCCCGCATCTCGCGCCGAGCCATCGGCGGACGACACGAAGCCCTGGGCGGCCACACGCTGAACCTGGGTCGTGGCGACCGTCGCCAGGCACTGGTGCCAGACCAGCGGTGGCAGCCCGGCAGCGGCGCGGTCCTGGTTGATGGTGCTCAGCTCTCCATTGGCGGACATGACCTGGATCGGCACGGTTGTGCGTAAGGGCAGCATCGTGGCGCCGGGGGTCGGCGTGGTCTTCTGCGGGCTGGCTTGAGGAGTTGCGGCCTGCAGGGACACCTGCGAGGAAGGGCTCGGCGGCGGCGACGCCACTCCTGAACTCGACGCAGCCAGGCGGTGGCCGGAGGAGGGTGCCATCTCGACGACCGCCCGGGCCAGGGGCACGCTGAGGGCAAGCGCGGCCACCACGCCCAGCGCAATCCCAGCGCGCCAGATCGGCACGTGGCGGTGGAGCCCGCTGAGCGGCTTCGAAGGAGGTGCGTCGCCGGCCTGCAGAGCGACCCAGGCACCCACGGCCGCGGCCCGGTTGCTGAAGCCCTCGGTCGTATAGAGCCGCTGGAGGTGGGTGCGGATCGTGTGCACCGACAGCCCCAATTCGCGAGCGATCTCCTTGTCGGAGTGCCCGCGCGCCGCCAGTTCGAGAATTTGTGCCTGACGTTCAGTGAACGGCATTGAACGGCCTGGCCGCACGTGGCCGAGCCTAAATAATTATAGCGTACCTATCAGCTTATCGACCAATACCATTGCTAGGCAGAGATTCGATGCCGCAGCTCCGCCAGGTGCTCGGTGTAGTGGTAGATGGTGTTGGCGCGCACCTTGCCCGTATAGCGCTCGTCCGCCATCTCGTCGTCGTCGAGGCTGGCGGCAGTGGTCACGGCCCGCCGGTGCGCGGCATCCAGCCGCTGCAGAACCTCGCGCGTGCTGTGCCGGCGGGCCCACTCCGCCTCCCGAGCGTTGTGCACATCGGCATGAGGCCAGGAGCCGCTGAGCCGCAGGTTGTCGCCGCCGTACCACTCGGCCTCTGAGATCGGCTCACCGCGCAGCTGTCCGACGATGACCATCTCCACCGTCTCTGCCCAGAAGGCGACGTGGGCCAGCATCTCCTTGACCGTCCAGCCGGCAGGCGTCCGGGCTTCGAAATCCTGAGCGTCGAGCCTGTCGACCTCCTGGCGCAGCTCGAGCCAGGCCGTGTCGACCTCATCGGCGAAGACGTCGGCCTTGGTGGTCATCCTCGAACGTAAGTCAGCACGTGGTGGGTCAGCAGCTTGCCCTCCAACGTGCGGCATTCGGCGGTCCCGAAGACAAGCCGCCGGCCCCAGCGCAGGACGCTAGCGGTGCAGTCGAAATCCTCGGCCCGCGCCGAGGACAGGAAGGCCGTGTCCAGGTGGCTGGTCGTCGACGGGTCGTCCAACCCGAGCCGGGTTTTCATGGCGCACCAGAATGCGACATCGGCCGCGGACATGTAGAACTCGCCGGCGACCACGCCGCCAGGCCGCTCCATCTCCGGCCGGAAGGGCACGCGCAGGCAGCACACCCCATCCTCCAGGCGGACCACGCGCAGCCCGCGTCCCGCCGTGAAGCTGGTCTGCGCCAGCAGCTCCTCGAGCTCGGGCGGGCTGACGTTCATCCGACCGCTAGCAGCGCGATCACGGCCAGCCCGAAGGCTGCGCAGCAGGGCAGGACCAGGCTGCGGTAGAGCGCGAAGTAGGACGCCCAGGCCGCGCGCAAGCGGTCGAGGCGCCGGCCGGCGCCGAAGACCAGCGCCGAATAGATCGGCAGGGCCGCGCCGGTGTTGAGGGTCAGGGCCAGGAGCACGATACCGCCGCCCACGCCCAGCCAGCCGGCTAGTGGCGCTGCCGGGCCGAATCCGGCCTGCGCACCCCAGAGCAGGCCCGCGGCCAGCAGCAGCACCAGCTCGGGCAGGCCGAGCAGGAAGAAGGCGGCGAAGTTGACGGCCAGCAGCGCCAGCGCCAGTGCCAGCCCCGCCGTGATCCCGGCCAGCGCGGCGGCCGCCAGGTTGACGCCGCCGTGCAGATGGACGCTGGGCGGTCCGAACCCGCCGCCGGACGGCAACCCGCCGGCGTGCCCGCCGGCCAGCGCCAGTCGGAGATCGGCCCAGCTGTGCACTCCGAGGGCTGCCGACAGCGCGGCGCCGGCCCCGGCCGCGATCAGCGCGGCCAGGAAAGCGACCGCCAGGCCGCCGGCATGTGCCCGCAGGGAGAAGCCGGCGAACCAGCGCCGGCGCTCGCGCCGACGCGTGACGCCAGCATCCAGCAGGCGCTCGCGATCGAAGCTCACGCCGACCAGCACGGTCAAAGCCAGGCAGGCGGCCAGCGGCACCAGCAGCGAGTAGGGCGCCAGCGGCGACCCCACCACGAACAGCGCCAGCGGCAGGTCGGCCACCGCCGCCGAGACCGGCGAGAGCAGGAAGGACCAGGCGCCGCCGGCTGCGCCCTCGCGCGGGAAAAGCAGAAAGCCCAGGATGCGGCCCATCGCGGCCCAGTAGGCGGTGACCAGCGCGACCAGGGCGAACACCGGCAGCAGCGACCAGGGCGCCGGCCGCCCGAAGAGCGCCAGCAGCGCCATGCCGCCCGCCAGCCAGGCCGTCACCCAGACCACGCTCACAACCGCGCCCGGCAGCACCTCCATCCAGACCAGGGAGGGATCGTCGAGCGGCGCGTAGAGCAGGACCTCGAGCGAGCCCTGCGCCTTCTCCCACCACAGGCCGATCGAGGTCTTGATCGATTCCAGGAGCGCGAAGGTCATGAAGAAGAGCGGCAGCAGGAGCCCGGCGTCGAGGCTGCCTCTGCCCAGGCGCGAGGTGATGCCGCCCCCCGCGGGCAGCGAGCCGAAGAGCGAGGCGCCGGCGATCAAGAGGAGCACGAAAGCGTTGAGGTAGAGGACCCAGGAGAGGTCGCCGCGGCGCCACCAGGAGCTGACGTAGAAGGGCAGCAGGTGGCGCAGCAGGGCTGGTTGCCCGCGCAGCGAGGCCAGCATCTGGCGTGGCCTTATACCTTCCCCGACCGGCTCTCGTAGGGGCGGGTCTTGACCCGCCCTCGAGGGAGGGGCAAGCCCCTCCCCTACGGAAATTGCCGTCAGATAGATCGACTCCAGGCTGGGGGGCTTCTCGGGTGGGCTGAAGCGAGGGACGCCGGCGGCCGCCATCCGGTCCTGGGCCTCGGAGCGCACCCAGCGCACCAGCTCGGCCCCCTCACGCCGGCGCTGGGCGGCTCCCCGTCGCAGCTCGGCCAGCGAACCCTGGGTCACGATCCGACCCTGGCGCATGATCGCCACCCGATCGGCCATCAACTCCGCCTCGCCCAGGATGTGCGTGGTCACGATCAGGGCGGCGCCGCGATCCCGCTGCTCGGCCAGGTAGGCGCGCATCTCGGCGGCGGCCACGGGGTCGAGGCCGGAGGTCGGCTCGTCGCAGAACAGCCAGTCCGGCCGGTGCAGGGTGGCACGGATCAGGGCCACCTTCTGGGCCATGCCCCGGGAGAAGGTGGCGAGCGGACGGCCGCTCTCCGCCAGCAGGTCGAACCGCTCCAGCAGCTCCTGGATGCGCCGCGAGCGCTCGGGCTCCGGCACGCCGTAGAGGTAGCCGAAGTGGTCGAGGTACTCGACCGCGGTGTTGCGGCCGTACAGGCGGGCCTGGTCGGCGACGACCCCCAGGCGCCGACGCACGGCGTCCAGGTCGGCCGGCAGCCGCAGCTCACCGAACCGGATCTGACCGGCGTCGGGGTGCAGGATGCCGCCGGCGCAGCGCAGCGTCGTCGACTTGCCGGCCCCGTTTTGGCCCAGCAGGACCAGGAGCTGACCGGCCTCGACCTGGAGGTCCACGCCGCGCACCGCCAGCACGCTGCCGAACGCCTTCTCGAGGCCGAGGATCGAAATCACCGGCGAAAGGGTAGACTCTCCACCTGGACGCTTCCGCCGAAGCGCCACGTCCGGCTCGTTTCCCTCAACAGGTCGCGGCAATCAACGTAACGAGAGGGAAAGGAGCTTTTTTGTCGACATTCGCTGAACTGGGCGTCAACGCCCGCACCCTGGCCGCCCTCAGCCGCCAGGGCATCACCGAGCCGCTCGCCGTCCAGGCCGACGCGGTGCCCGCCCTCCTGGATGGGGACGACGTGGTGATCGAAGCCCCGACCGGGTCGGGCAAGAGCCTGGCCTTCCTGCTGCCGCTGGTGGATCGTCTGCGCGAGCGCAGCGGTCCCGGCCCGCGCGCGCTGGTGGTCACTCCCACACGCGAACTGGCTATCCAGGTCGAGCGTGTCTTCGTCTCCCTGGAGTCGGGCCTCAAATGCGCCCTGCTCTACGGCGGCGTCGGCTACGCCACCCAGACCCTGGCCTTGAAGCAGGGACCGGACGTGGTGATCGGCACGCCGGGCCGCATCCTGGACATGATCGGCAAGCGCCTGCTGGCGCTGAGCCGGGTCGAGTACGCCGTCCTCGACGAGGCGGACGAGATGCTGGACGCCGGCTTTGCGCCCGACGTGGAGCGGATCCTCGCCCAGACCTACGAGCCGCAGATGGTGCTGGCCTCGGCCACCATGCCCGATTGGGTCACGCGCCTGATGCGCAAGCACATGCAGGACCCGGTCCACATCAACAGTGCGCCGGGGGAGGAGTCCAAGCTCGAGCACGGGCTGCTGCGGGCGCGCCGGGACGACAAGGTGCAGGTGGTGAGCCGGCTGCTCAAGATCCACCCCGGCGCCGCCATCGTGTTCGGCCGCACCAAGCACGGTGTCCGCAAGCTGCATCGCGATCTGACCCGTCTCGGGCATGAGTGCGTGCTCCTGCAGGGAGACCTCACGCAGGGCGCCCGCGATCGCGCCATGGACCACTTCCGGTCCGGCCGCAGCAACCTGCTGGTCGCCACCAACGTGGCGGCTCGCGGCCTGGATATCAGCCACGTCAGCCTGATCGTGAACTTCGACCTGCCCGATACTCCGCAGTGGCTCACACACCGGGTTGGGCGCACTGCGCGCAATGGCGCGGAGGGCTGGGCCATCACGCTGCTGGCCCCCGAGGATTCGACGCTGTGGAGCCGGCTGCGCCGAGAGGGCGCGCCCGACCTGCCCGAGCTGGACGCCCAAGCGCTGCTCGAGCTCGGCCAGTGGCGCTACCGGGCGGCGGTGGCCGCGGTCCAGTCGGCGGAGCGGCGGAGCGGACGCCGGCGCGGCGGCCGGCGCCGTGGCGGGCGCCCGCAGGCGATTCCCGCCTAGCTCCAGGTCCGGGCGACCTGGGCCAGGCCCTCGACATAGGTCGGGTAGCGCGGCCGCCAGCCGGTGGCCGTCCGGAAGGCTTGTGGGTCGACCACCGAGCTGCGCTCGAGCACCAGCGCCTGGGCTTCGCGCACGGGGCTCAGCGGTAGGCCGGCTCGTGGAAAGCTGATGGGAGGGCGGCGGGCCACGTGCCAGGCGAAGTGGTCGAGCACCTCCCGGTTGCCGGCCGGTCGCTCGTCGGCGACTCCGTAAAGCTCACCGGATTGGCCCTTCTCCACCGCCGCCAGCACCGCCGCGGCGGCGTCCTCCTCGTGCAGCCAGGACTGTTGGGTGCGCGGACCGCCGTAGTAGGGACGCAGCCGCCGGAACGCCGTCCGGTACTGGCGGAGGTTTTCCATCCCAGGGCCGTAGAGCCACCCCAGCCGGAGTGCGCAGATCGGGAGGTCGCTGGAGCGCAGCGCGCCTTCCACCTCCAGCGGCGGCCGCAGGTCGGGTTCGTCGAATGGTCCCGCGGCGGCCAGCGCAAAACCGCCGAAGATGACGAGCCGGGCTTCGGCTTCGCGCGCGACGCGCATCAGCTCGGTGGCGTGTGCGGGCGCGAACCGCGCAAAGCCGCGCCACTTCCAGCCGTCGTGGAGCAGCGAGTTCTGCCAGCCGAAGGTGACGTCGACCACCACCTCGGCCTTGCCCTGCTCGATGACTGAGTGCCCGGCCTCGCGCAACCACTCGGCAACGAGCGGTCCCAGCTCGGCCTTGCCGGAGACCAGGAGGACTTTCAGAGCTTTTCGAACTGGGCGACGTCGAGCACGATTACGGTGGCGCCCCCGACCTGGACCTCGACCGGGTAGGGCATCAGCATCTCGCCGGGTTCCACCATGGGCGGCATCGGAGTCAGGAAGCGCGAGCGCTCTCGGCAGTTCTCGCGGATCACGCCCAGCACCTGCTCGATCTTCTCCTCGTCGACCGCGCTCAGCAGCGTGGCGTTCCCTTGCTGCAGGAAGCCTCCCACCGAGTTGAGCCGGGTGACGCTGATCCCGGCGGCCGACAGCGCCTGCACCGTCTGGCCGGCATCCTCGCCCTGAACGATGGCGATTACGAGCTTGATGGCTGCGACCTCTTCAGAAAGCCGGCCAGGTCGGACCTGACGATCTCGTGGATCGCCTCCGGGCTGGCGGTCGCGTCCAAAACCATCCAACGTTTGGGCTCCGCCGCGGCCAGGCGCTCGTAGGCCTTGGCCACCGCCTGATGAAATTCGAGCGGCTCGCGCTCGATGCGGTCCGCGTCCGACAGCCTGCGCAGCGAGATCTCTGGAGGCAGCGCCAGCAGATAGGTGCGATCCGGTTTCGGGAAGAAGGTCGGCCACGAGGTTTCCAGGCCGCGCCCGCCGCCCTGGTAGGCGAGCGTGGAGTCGTGGTAGCGGTCTGCGATCACGCTCTCGCCGGCCCGCAGGGCGGGACAGATCTGCTCCGCCAGGAGCTCGGCTCGCGCCGCCATGAACAGATACATCTCGGCAGCTGGGGACATGGCGCGGTCGTGCAGCACCAGGTCGCGGATGCGCTCGCCGAGCGCAGTGCCGCCAGGCTCACGGACCACGACGGCTTTGCCGAACCAGCGGCGCAGCAGCTCAACCTGCGTGGACTTGCCGGACCCCTCGGGGCCTTCGAAGGTGATGAAGAGGCCCGCCAAATTCAGTCGACCAGGTCGGGCGACGGAAAGATGCGCAGCCGGCGCTGCGGCTCTTTGCCCGTGCTCCGCGCGACCAGGTCGTTTTCCGCCACCAGCTGGTGCTGCAGGCGGCGCACGTACGCGTTCTGCGGCGACACCTCCATCGGCTGCAGCGTGGCTTTGACGCGCCGGATCGCCTCCAGCGCCTCCTGCAGCGCGCGCGACGTCGCGGCATCCGGACGGTCGGCGCCGTAGATGCGCGTCAAAGCCTCTTTAACCTGCGTCACGGTGTTGCTCTTCAGGATGTGGATGGGCACGCCCGAGGCTTCGGCCTGGCGGATGCTGTCGGGCCGGCGCCGGTAGTAGTTCTTCAGCGTCATCACGATGTCCGCGCCGTCGGAGTTGCCGAGCACGCGCACGGGCAGCTCGAGGTCGCGGATGGCCTGCTCCAGGTGGCTGCGGCTGACGCCGTAGGGAAAGATCGTGCGTGGCTTGGAGAGCACTCCCGTGGTGGGCCGCTCACCGTTCGGCGCCACGGCCTGCTCGACGTTGGAGATGATCCGCCCCTCACGCGTGCGCACCCGGATCTTGGGCGTGGGCAGCGGACCGCGCAGCGCCAGGTCGACCACATCGGCCAGCGGCTGGTTGATCGCCATCCGGTCGCGATCCTGGATCTCGATCAGCACATCGAAGGTGGGCGGCGCCTTGCGCTCCAGCACCGACTTCTGGGTGCCGCGGCGGCGCGCTTCCTCGTCAGAGAGCGTGACGCTCTGGATGCCGCCCAGCAGGTCGTTGAGGACCGGGTTGACCATCAGGTTCTCGAGCGTCTGCCCGTGCGCGGTGGCGATCAATTGCACGCCGCGCTCGGCGATGGTGCGCGCGGCGGCGGCCTCCAGCTCGGTGCCGATCTCGTCGATGACGATGACCTCGGGCATGTGGTTCTCGACAGCCTCGATCATCACGTTGTGCTGCAGCAGCGGCGTGCGCACCTGCATGCGCCGCGCGCGGCCGATACCCGGATGCGGGATGTCGCCGTCGCCGCCGATTTCGTTGGAGGTGTCGACGATCACCACGCGCTTGCGCTGCTCGTCGGCGAGCATGCGTGCGCACTCGCGGAGGATGGTTGTCTTGCCGATCCCGGGCCGGCCCAGGAGCAGGATCGACTCACCGCTGACGACGATGTCACGGATGATCTCGGCCGTACCGCCGACAGCGCGGCCGACGCGGCAGGTGAGGCCGACGATGCGGCCGCGCCGGTTGCGGATGGCGGAGATGCGATGCAGCGTGCGCGCGATGCCGGCGCGGTTGTCGTCGCTGAACTCGCCCACGCGCTCGGCCACGTACTCGAGGTCGGCCTCGGTGACCGCCATCTCGGAAAGCAGGATCTCGCGGCCCGGCACCCTCGCTTCCGGCTCGCGACCCAGGTCGAGGACGATCTCCAGCAGCTGCGCCGACGCCGTGCGCTCATGCAGCGCTCGATACAGGTGCGGCGGCAGGGCCTGCGCCAGCAGCTCCAGCTCAGGCTCCCAGCGCTGAAACGGAAGGTCGCTAGCCGTAGGAAGGGACAAGGCCTTTCTCGCGCAGAGGCTCCCTAAGAGCCAGTTCTTTGACCAACAGCGCCTGCGTCAGCAGGTTGGAGAAACCGCGCCCTCTGAGGGCGTCGATCATGTTCGCATCATAGTGGCGGAGGCTCGACCAGGCCGGGCCGCCGCCCGTGAGCCCGAGCACGTGGTCGGCCACGTCCTCGGCCAGGCCGGCCTCGGGCAGCGCCATGAAGCGCAGGGTGTGGGGACGTGCCGGCTCCGAGCTGCGCTCTACGCCGAACCAGGCCACCATCTCCACCCTATCGACCACGTACTGCTCACCTGGCTCCTGGCGCAGCCGCTTCCACTCCCGGAAGGTGGGCGCTTCCACGTTGGAGACGCCTTGAGGCGTGACCTTGCGATAGAGGTGGTAGAGCACCCGGTCGTCCTTGCCCCGCGCCGGCCGCACGCCGGCCAGGCTGACGTCGCGCTGAGCTTTCGGCTCCTCCGCGTAGAGCACGTTCTCGGTGGCGTACTGGCGGAAGCCCTGCATCCGGATCGTGCGCAGCAGCGGATCGTCGAGGGGCACGCGAACGGTGAGCCGGAGCCCACCCCTGCCCAGTGCCCGGTTGGCGAGGTGCTCGAGCAGCTCGGGCAGGACTTCGTTGGGATCGGCGCCCTCGGCCACCACCAGGTTGAGGACCTGGAGCGTGGTGGCGCCGGGCTGCAGTCCGATCGCCGAACCCGCGCCCGAGGCCTGGGCGAAGCCCACGATGCGGCCGCCGTCCTCCGCCACGTACAGCAGCGTGTCCTGGCCCAGGGGCAGCAGCGCCGACAGCGTGTGCGAGACCAGGGACCACAGGCGCACCGAGGGGGGCTGGGCCGAGAACACGGCCCCTGTGGCCCGGTGCAGGTCCTCGATCTTGCCCAGGTCGAGGACGGTGGCGCTGCGGACTCTCACAGCGCGTTGACGAACTCCCTGTGCAGGCGCAGGTCGCCCGAAAGCTCGGGATGGAAGCAAAGCGCGGTCAACCGGCCCTGGCGCACACCGACCGGCTGATCGTCCTGGACCGCGTAGACGTCGGCGGTGCCCGTGTCCTCCACGAAGGGCGCTCTGATGAAGACGCCCGGGAACTCGTGGTCCAGACCCTCGACGCGCACCGGCGCCTCGAAGCTGTGGACCTGGCGGCCGTAACCGTTGCGGCGGACGGCGATGTCGAGCAGGCCAAAGCCATGCTGGCCGTTCACGCCGTCCGTGATGTCCCGCGCCAGCACGATCATGCCGGCGCAGGTGGCCAGCGCGGGCAGGCCCTCGGACAGGGCCTTGCGTACTGGCTCCCAGAGTCCCATGCGCTCCATCAGGATCGTCATGGTCGTGCTCTCGCCGCCGGGGATGACCAGGGCGTCGAGGTCGTCGAGCTCGGCGGGCAGGCGCACCAGGCGGGTGCGGGCGCCGATGGCTTGCAGCGCACGCTCGTGCTCCTTGAACGCGCCCTGCAGGGCGAGCACGCCGACCAGGGGACTGGCAGCTGCAGTCACTCGCTCCCCCTACCCTCCGCCCTCCCCCTCTGGGGAGGGCACCACTCGGGTTTCGCGAGACACGTCTCTACCAGCCTCTGGCCGCGAGCAGCTCCTCCTTGGGGATCTGGGGGATCTCCAGGCCGCGCATGGGCTGTCCGAGCCCGGCCGAAATCTCGGCGAGGACCTCAGGCTGGTCGTGGTAGGTGGTCGCGGTCACGATCGCCTTGGCCATCTTGAGCGGGTCCTCGGACTTGAAGATCCCGGACCCCACGAAGTTGCCGTCGCAGCCGAGCTGCATCATCAGCGCCGCGTCGGCCGGCGTGGAGATGCCGCCCGCCGAGAAGTTGACGACCGGCAGCCGCCCCAAGCGCTGGCATTCGGCGAGCAGGTCGACGGGCGCGCCGATCTGCTTGGCTTCGTGCACCAGCTCGGCGTGGCTGAGGCCGTGCAGGCGGCGGATGCCGTTGTTGACGGCCCGCATGTGGCGCACCGCTTCGACCACGTTGCCGGTCCCCGCCTCGCCCTTGGTGCGGATCATGGCCGCGCCTTCGGCGATCCGGCGCAGCGCCTCGCCGAGGTCTCGGCAGCCGCAGACGAAGGGCACCTTGAAGGGGTGCTTGTCGATGTGGTTCTCCTCGTCGGCGGGCGTCAGCACCTCGGACTCGTCGATGTAGTCGATCTCCAGCGCTTCCAGGATCCTGGCCTCGACGAAGTGCCCGATCCGGCACTTGGCCATGACCGGGATGGTGACCGCGGCCTTGATGCCCTTGATCAGGGCCGGATCGGACATGCGGGCCACGCCGCCGTCGCGGCGGATGTCGGCCGGCACCCGCTCCAGGGCCATCACCGCGCAGGCGCCCGCGTCCTCGGCGATCTTGGCCTGCTCGGGCGTGACGACGTCCATGATCACGCCGCCTTTCAGCATCTCGGCCAGGCCGGCCTTGACCTTGAAAGAGCCTTTGAGGACGCCGTTGCCGTTGGGTTCGGTCACAGTGCCCGAATTGTACCCACGGGCACCTCGCGGCTACCGTTGATAGCTTGCGCTCCCGCTGGCTGCCGGCGGCCGCACTTTTGCTGACGGCCGCCTGCAATCCCTTCTTGACTCCTCCGCCGGCGGTTTCGCACCTGCCGGCCAGCTACCGCCCCAGCCCCCCCGCCCACCGCGGCGGCACGTTGGTGCTGGGGGATTGGGAGTTCCCGCAAACGCTCGACATCTATTCGGCCGCCACAGAGGCCGATTTCCGGGCGGCGGACCTCCTGTACGCGCGGCTGTGGGGCGTGGATCCCAGCCTGCAGCCGTACCCGGACCTGGTGCGCGAGGTGCCGACCGTGGAGAACGGCGACGTCAAGGTGGCGGCCGGCGGCTCGATGACCGTCGACGTCAAACTGCTGCCCGGCCTGACCTGGAGCGACGGCCAGCCCCTGACCGCCGACGATATCGTCTACACCTGGCAGGCACATCGTTCCGCCTTCGGCCGGATCGAGGGCATGGAGCGGCGCTCCGACACCGAGGTGGTCTGGAGCTTCGGTTCCGTCTACGCGCCCTACCTGCAGATCGGCCCGCAGTTCTGGGTGCTCCCGGCGCACCACCCACAGCCGGCGGAGGTGGCCTCGGGGCCGTTCGAGCTGGCCGGCCGCGAGCCGGGCCACAGCCTCACATACGTCGCTAACCCGCGCTATCCCGACGGCCGCCACGGGTACTTCGCGCACCGGGCCTACCTCGACCGTCTCGTTTACCGCATTTACCCGAGCAAGACCGCGCTGCTGGCCGGCCTGCGTGCGGGTGAGGCGGACCTGGGCTTCAACCTCAGCACGAACGACCTCCACGACCTGCAGGGCATGAGCCGCTCAGCTCCGTTGGTTTTCACGGGCCTGCGCACAGAGTTCCTCAACCCCAACCATGCCGCCAACACGGCCACCGGTCAGAGCCCGCCCTGGCTGGACGATGGCGCGGTGCTGGAGGCGCTGGACCGGGCGCTCGACCGGCCGGCGTTGACGCATACCGAGCTGAGCGGCCAGGGCAAACCCAGCCGCGCGCTCTTCCCGAGCGCCATGGGCACCTGGGTAGACCCCTCGGCGCCCGGCCCTTCGCGAGACCTGGCGGGGGCTCGCAAGCTGCTCGACGACGACGGCTGGAAGCCGGGTGCCGACGGAGTGCGCCAGAAGAACGGCCGCCGGCTCCAGTTCCAGCTGCTGGCCGCGTGCGCGACCCAGGCCGCCGACCAGGAGCTCGCCATCCTGAAGCAGCAGTGGCAGGAGGTCGGCGCCGCGGTCGACACCGCCTGCCAGCCCCGGTCGGCCTTCTTCGGCACCACCAACCCCGACGGGGCGTTCGACATGACGGTGTACTCCAACCAATGGCTGCCCGACCCCAGTGCCTGGGCCGACTTCGCTGATGCGGGTGCGAATTGGAACCGCTGCCGCGACCCCGAGCTCGACCGCCGGCTGGCGGCCGGCGCCGCCACCCTGGACCGGGCCCGCCGGCAGGCGGCCTACCTGGCACTGCAGCGGGAATGGCTGGCCTATCACTGCACCATCACGCTCTACGAGTGGCCGGAGGTGCGTCAGGTGGCGGAGACTCTGCACAACTTCGCCCCCGCCGGCGGGCCGGCCGTCGACGGCTGGAACGCCGCGGATTGGTGGCTGGGCTGACGCTCGAATGACGTCGGGTCGACGCCGCTAGGGCACCTCTTACGCGCGCGTGCGCGGGTTCAATTGCATCTCGTGAAACTGGCGGGCCGGACCAGGCTGTGGACGGGCCGCTCGCTGCGGTTCCAGGGCCTCACGCTGGTGGGCGCGCTGCTGGTCGTAGTCGCGATCGCCAGCGGCGTCATCATCAGCTCGCTCACCTCGGCCGACCAGCAAAGCCGCGCCGCCGACGCGGCGGCCAGCCTGCGCTACAGCGCCTACGTCTACACCGAGCGCATCACCGCCGAGGAGAACGCCCTAAACGAATACGAGCTGACCCAGGACGCCTCCAAGCTGGTGGTCTATGAGCGCGACCGCCAGCGGGTGGTGGAGGCCCGGAGCGCGCTGGCCCGGATGCCCGCATCGGGCACGGTGGCGGCAGAGCGGGTGCGCCTGCTGGCCGCCGCCGACGCCGTGCAGGTGTGGACCGAGGAGCTGCTGGGCCGGATAGAGGATCGAGAGTCGATCCCCGGCAGCTTCTGGGACGAGGGCGCGGCCCTGGACGAGACCCTGGACGGTGAGGCGGGCATCTTCGATCTCCGCGCCGGCAGCGCGGCCAACACCGCCCGCGACGCCGCGGCTGCGGCCGATCAGCAAATCCTGACCTTCACCTTGGTCGGGCGTGTTGTCGGCGTGGTCGGCCTGCTCATGCTGTCGTGGCTGTTCTTCATCGGAAACCTGCGGCCGATCACGCGTCTGGCCGCCGCTGCCATCCAGCTCAGCGCCGGCCGCGACGCTGTGATTCCGACCGGAGAGGGCACGCAGGAGGTGCGGGAGCTGAGCCATGCGCTGGCGGTCTGGCGCGGCCTCATGGATGCCCGGCTCCGTCTCGCCGAGGACATGGCCGCGGTCAACGAGCAAGTCGACCCGGACGAAGTGCTCGCCCGCGCCGGCCGGCTGCTGGCACGCCAGTTCTCGGCGGCCCTGGTCGGCATCTCCGTGTTGGACCCCGAAAACGAGCTGATCACACACCTGACCACGGAACCCGGGCTGGGCCTGGGGGGCCTCAACCGGGCGCCGGTTCCGCCGGGCTCACCGGTCAGCCACTGCCTGCGCACGCGGCGGCCGATGCTGACGGACGCCCGCGACGGGCGCTGGCCCGCCTCGTTGACCGAATTTGCAAGCCGCTCAGGCCTGGCCTCGATGGTCCTGGTGCCCATGGTTTCGGCCGGCGACCTGGTCGGCGCGGTGGCGCTCGGGCGGCGGGTGGACCAGCCCGCCTTCACCGAGGCGGACCTGAGCCGCGCCTTGATGACCATTCCGCATGTGGCCTCTTCGCTGAACGTGGCCCGTCTCATCAAGTACCTGGAGCACGCCAACCGGCACAAGAGCGAGTTCCTGGCCCACATGAGCCATGAGCTGCGCACACCGCTGAACTCGATCCTGGGTTTTGCGCAGCTGCTGGCCGGCGAGGAGTTCGGGAGCCTCAACGCGCGGCAGCACCGTTATGTGGCGCACGTCACCAGCAGCGGGGAACACCTGCTCTCCCTGATCAACGACGTGCTCGACCTGACCAAGGTGGAGGCCGGGCAGCTGGAGGTCATGTCCGAGGTGGTCGGCTTGAAGCAGCTGCTGACCGGGTGCGTCGAGGAGATCGGCCCGCTGGCGCGGCACAAGACGCAGCGGGTGGTGGTCAAGGCGCGGGCCGACGTATCCGTGCGGTCGGATTCCCGGCGCCTGCGGCAGGTCATCCTGAACCTGCTCTCCAACGCGATCAAGTTCACGCCCGAAGGCGGGGTCGTGACGCTGGAGACGGAGCGCGATGGAAGCGAGGTGCTGATTCACGTGCGCGACACCGGCGTGGGGATCCCGGCCGCCGAACGGGAGCGGATCTTCGAGGCCTTCACGCAGGTCCGCACCGGGCGCACGCGCAGCGAGGAGGGCACCGGGTTGGGCCTGGCCCTGTCCCGCCGCCTGATGGAGCTGATGGGAGGGTCGCTGGTGCTCGACGCCCGGCCCGGCCGCGGCTCGACCTTCACCGTCCGCCTCCCCGCCGCCCTCGGAGCCGCCGCCCCCGCCGCCGTCTAGCGCCCCTCGCGGCCGCAGCTGCCCTCCCCCATAACCACCCACCCGGGGGATGTGGCCCGAGGGTATTCGAGGGCGCGGAAGGGCGTCAACGCTGCTTGTAAAGGCGGCAAGTGCCGGCAGTTGGGCCGCGAAGCACGACCTTGGAGCGCCAAGTGCCGGCACTTGGCCCGACGACCTGCGTTAGGCGGAGGCCTCGATCGGGGTGCCGGCGAAGTGGCAGGCCGCCACGTGCCCCTCGGGCTTCATCTCGAGCGGCGGCTCGACTTCCGCACAGATCTGCTGCGCGATCGGGCAGCGGGTGCGGAAGCGGCAGCCGGACGGCGGGTTGATCGGGCTGGGCACGTCTCCACGCAGCACGATCCGCTGGCGGCGGGCGCCCGGCTTGGGTTCTGGGATCGCCGAGAGCAGCGCCATCGTGTACGGGTGCAGCGGCCGGCGGTAGAGCTCGGCGGCCTCCGCCAGCTCGACCACTTTGCCCAGGTACATCACGGCGATGCGGTCGGAGATGTAGCCGACCACCGCCAGGTTGTGGGCCACGAAAAGGTAAGTGAGATTGAACTCGCGCTTCAGCTCGACCAGCAGGTTCAGGACCTGCGACTGGATCGAGACGTCCAGCGCCGATACCGGCTCGTCGGCAACCACGAACTTGGGCTGCAGGACCAGCGCCCGCGCGATCCCGATGCGCTGGCGCTGGCCGCCCGAGAACTCGTGCGGGTAGCGCCCGGCGGCCTCGGGCCGCAGCCCCACCCTCTGCAGGATCTCCTTCACCTTGGCCGCGCGCTGGCGGCCGGGCGCCAGTCCGTGGATCGCCAGGCCCTCGCTCACGATCTCGCGCACGGTCATGCGCGGGTCGAGGGAGCCGACCGGGTCCTGAAAGATGATCTGCATGTCGCGGCGCACGCCTTTCAGCTCGCGGCCGCGCATCTGGGCCACGTCGCGTCCTTCGAAGAGGATCTCGCCCGCGGTCGGCTCCACCAGGCGCAGCAGCGTGCGGCCCAGCGTCGACTTGCCGCAGCCTGATTCGCCGACCAGCCCCACGGTCTCGCCAGGCAGGACGTCCAGGTCGACGCCGTCGACCGCCTGCACCTTGCCAACCGTGCGCTGCAGAATCCCGCGCCGGATCGGGAAGTGCTTGGTCACGCCCCGAGCCTGAAGCAATGGCTTGGCCTCGGTGGCCCTCCCGGTCACAGCGGTCACGCTGGAACTTCGAGCCCGGTCGAGTTGCGCGGGCCTTTCTCGCACAGCCAGCAAGCGCTCCGCTGCACACCCGCCTCCAGCAGCGGCGGGTCCTCTTTCAGGCAGCGATCGAAGGTGTAGTCACAGCGCGTCGCAAAGCGGCAGCCTCCCGGCCAGTTGAGCGGGCTCGGCACCATGCCGCGGATCACTTTCAGTGGCTCTGCCTGCGTCATACCGAGGACCGGGATCGAATGCAGCAGCGCCTCGGTGTAAGGATGCTGCGGGCTGTTGAAGATGGCCTCGACCGGCCCTCGCTCGACCACCCGCCCCGCATACATGACGGCCACGTCATCGGCCATCTCGGCCACCACGCCGAGGTCGTGGGTGATCAGCATGATCGCCATCCCGAGGCGGTCGCGGAGCTCCTTCATCAGCTCCAGGATCTGGGCCTGGATGGTCACGTCGAGCGCGGTGGTGGGCTCGTCCGCGATCAAGAGCTTGGGGTTGCACGAGAGGGCCATGGCGATCATGACGCGCTGTCGCATGCCGCCCGACATCTGGTGCGGGTAGTCGCGAACGCGCCTATCTGGCGACGGGATGCCCACCAGCCGCATCATCTCCACCGCCCGCTCGGTGGCCTTGTGCGCGCCCACCCTCTGGTGCAGCTGGACCGCTTCCGCGATCTGGTCCCCCACCGTGTAGACGGGGTTGAGGGAGGTCATTGGCTCCTGGAAGATCATCGAGATGTCGTTGCCGCGGATCCGCTGCAGCTCGTCCTCCTCCAGCTCCGCGAGGTCGCGCTCGCCGAAGAGGATCTTGCTCCCGGCCTCGATGCGGCCGGGATGGTCGATGAGACGCATGACCGAGAGCGCGGTGACCGACTTGCCGCAGCCTGACTCCCCGACCACGCCCAGCGTGCGCCCCGGCGCGATGTTGAGGTCGACCCCGTCCACCGCGCGCACCACACCGGCCTGCGTGTGGAAATGTGTCCGCAGGTTCTCGACGCGCAGAAGATCTCCGCTCATCCCGTCCCGAATCTAACCATCGATCCACCAATCCGCCACGTTCCAGGTATTCCCGGGGCCGGCAGGATTGGGCGCGTAGTTGTGCAGATGCCGTGAGCTGACCCCGATGTCCAGGCGCTGATAGAGCGGCACCTCGCAGGTCAGCTTGCGATATTGGGCCTGGAGGTCGCGGTAGGCGGCGCCTCGCCGGGCACGGTCGAGGGTGGCGCGGCCGGCAACCAGGTCGGCGTCGAGAGCCGGGCTGGAGCAACGCGAATAGTTGGCGCCGGCGGGCGGCACGCGTGAGCTGTGGAGCGTCGCGAACAGCCCGTCGGGATCCGCCGGCGAGTCCCAGGCGAACAGGGCTGCGTCGAAGCCGCCCGGCGCCAACACACTTCCAAAGAGCTGGTCCGGGCTGTAGTACTGCAGCCGCGCCTCAGCGCCGGCCTGGCGCCAGCCGGCGGCCAGCGTCGCCGCCTCGGATTCGCGCAGCGGTGAGCCGGCGAGCGAGACCAGGCTGAACTGCAGGCGCCGGCCCGACTTGGCTCGGATGCCGTCGGGGCCGGGAACCCAGCCGTCGCCGTCGAGCATCGCCCGGGCCGCATCCAGCTGTACGTGCGGAGGCGCCAGGTCACCGTTGTAGGCCCAGTCGAGCTGGGGGCTGATCGGGCCCACCGCCGCCGGCGCCCGCTTCTGGAGCGGCCCGGCGATCACCCCATCCACGTCGACGGCTTCGGTGAGCGCCGTCAACAGCTGCGGGTCGTCTTTCCAGACTGCAGACTGCTGGTTGAACGTGACCTGCTCGTAGGAGAGGGCCGGCACCGATTGCAGGCGTGCGCCGGCGGCGCGGTCGGACTCATCCAGCTGTAGAGCGACGTGCACGTCGCCCGCTTTGAGTGCCGAAAGCAGCGCGCTCTTGGTGGCAAAGGCCTTGAACAGCAGCTTCTCGAGGTATGGGCTGTGGTGCAGGAGCGGCTGCTCCGCGCGGCCGTCGCCATAGCGCGGGTTGCGCTGCAGCGTGATGTGGTCGGCCGGCACCGACTCGGCGACCATGAAGGGTCCCGACACCACGCTGGGCGCCGACCAGTACGCGTCGGTGTCCAGCCGCGCCCGGTCGACGCCGGCCAGCCGGTGCTTGGGCAGGATCGCCGGGAAGAGCAGCCCGAAGGCCGGATAGACGGCCTTGAAGTGGATGGTGAACGCCAGATCGCCCGTCTTGTCGACGCCGGAGATCTGGTCGTATCCCTCGGTGCGCGGCGTGACCTGCCAGGTGAAGATCACGTCATCGGCGTTGATGGGCTGGCCGTCCGACCAGTGCAGGCCGGGCCGCAGCTCGTACGCGACGTCCATGCCGGCACCGATGGGCTTGGGACTCGGTACCGACCGGGCGAGGTCGCCGTAGAAGTCGAGGCCGGGATCCACGCCGAGCAGGCCGTTGAAGAGGGTCTGCTCGACCAGCTCGGCGCCCGCCGGACCGGGCAGGTAGGTCGGCGGGAAGCTGGATGGAAACTGCCAGTCGCCGATCGTGACCACGCCGCCCTGGTGGCGTGCCGGCTCGGCCTGGTAGCGCGGGGCGGGAGCCAGCGCCGAGGCGGTGGCGGCGGTCGGGGGTGGTGTGGCGCTGGGACTGCCGGTGGAGCAGGCCGCGATTACGAGGATCAGAGCTGCTGCGCCCCGCGACCCCCTCCGCCTCGCTGCGCTCGGCACCTCCCCACAGTGTGGGGAGGAGTCTCGGGTTAGAGCCGCTCTAGGACCGCGGTTCGCTTGCTCGAGTACTCGCTGTCACTGAGGACGCCGTTGGAGTGCAGGCGGTCGAGCATGTCCATCTCCTCCAGCACGTCGAGCAGCGGCGCCATGGTGCGCCGGGCCAGGTACCCGTCGGAGGAACCGCGCTCCTCCGGGTGCCGGGGATCGAACTCGCGCACGTAGAACAGCGCCTTGACGGCCGAGAACGGAATGCCCAGCTTGCGTACGCCGCCATTGGCGCCGCCCTCCTCGGGATGCAGGAGGAGCACGATGCCGTAGCGGTGCCGCTGCAGCGCGCCGTCGATGTGGCCGCGCAGCACCTCGCCGTCCAGGAAGCGAATGGCCACCTTGCGTGTCGGCGTCTCCGGCTGGCGATCCTCGCTCAGCGGCAGCTCCACCCACTTCACGGCCGACAGCGGGACCCAGGCGGTCTCGTTGTTCTCGATGCCGGCCACGTCGTCCACATCCACCAGGAAATCGGGTTCGTCGAAGTCCAGCTCGCGGGCGTTGCCGGACATCATCTCGTCGTCGAAGAAGCGGATGTTGACGTGTGCCATCGGCGCTGTACCTAAACCTTAACGGGCCGCCGCGGGCCCAACTTGCGAGAACAGGAGACGCAGGTCGCCAGGTGCCGGCGCACCCCCTCGGCCTGGGCGGCGCGGAGCTTGCCGGCAAGGTAAGGGGCGAGCAGCGGCAGCACCTCCGCGCAGGCCAGCTCGGTGCCGCCCTGCATGGTCACGAACTCCTCCTTGAAGCGGAGCCGGGCCCGGTATAGCAGCGTCTCCACCGCGCTCTCGCTGATCTTCATGACCTGCGCGATGCGCCGATAGCTGAGGCCCTGGAGCTCGCGCAGCGTCAGCACCAGCCGGTACTTTTCGGGCAGCCGCTGAGCCACCAGCCAGACCTGGCGCCGAAGCTCGTTGGTCTCGCTTTGGACGACCGGGTCGTAGGCGTGGGCAGGCGCCGGCAGCCGGAGCATGGCGTCCTCGTCGTCCTCCCCCAGGTTGTCGGCCAGCTCGCGCGGGTCGCGCTGCCGGCGGCGCAGCTCGTCGTAGCAGAGGTTGCGGGCCACGGTGTGGATCCAGCCGCCGAAGTTGAAGCTCTCGTCGACGCGGTCCAGGTTGCGCAGCGCTTTCAGGAAGGTCTCCTGCGCGATGTCCTCGGCCAGCAGCGCATCTCCGAGCTTGCGCCGCACCAGCCGGTAGATCGAACCCACGTAGCGGCGATGGAGCTCCTCGAAGGCCGCCGTCTCGCCGGAGCGGAAGGCTTCGACCAGGTCGACGTCGGTGCGGGTGTCGGTCGTGGTCATCGCAGCGTGGCCATGAGGTGGCAGGCACGCTCCGCCGCTCGCTCGACCAGGCCTTCGGCGTCCCGCCGCATCTCGTCCGCGCTGCTGGGTCCCTCGGCCAGGGGTAGCACGGCGACCACCCCGCACTCCAGCACCGCCTCCCAGCCCTCGCCCAGGGCGCCGGCCAGGAGCACCACCGGCACCCCCGCGCGCCGGGACCGCGCCGCCACCTCGGCCGGGCCCTTGCCGTAGGCGGTCTGGGCGTCGACGCGCCCCTCGCCGCTCATGACCACGGCGGCGCCCCCGAGGGCCTCGTCGAAGCCGGTGGCGTCTACGACCAGGGGAGCGCCGCGCACCAGGCGCGCGTCCAGGAAGGCGACCAGGCCCGCCCCGGCGCCGCCCGCCGCGCCCGCGCCGGGGATGTCCGCCACCGCGCGGCCGAGGTCTCGTTCGACCACCTGCGCAAAGCGCGTCAGGGCGGCATCCAATTCGGCGATCGCTTCCGGCGTGGCCCCCTTCTGGGGCCCATAGACGGCGCTGGCGCCTTCGGGGCCGGTCAGCGGGTTGGTGACGTCGACCGCCACGTCGACGCTCACCTCCCGCCAGCCGGCGTCGACGCCGGACGCGTCGATGTGGTCCAGCGCCGCCAGGGCGGCGCCGCCACGCGGCAGCTCCTTGCCCTCGGCGTCCAGCAGCCGGTAGCCGAGTGCTTGCGCCATCCCGGCGCCGGCGTCATTGGTCGCCGAGCCACCGACTCCGGCGATGATCTTGCTCACGCCTCTCGACCGCGCCGCCTCCAGCACCTGACCGAAGCCGTACGTGGAGGCAAGACGCGGATCCAACCGGCCGGACGGGACCAGCGGCAGGCCGCTGCTGGAGGCCAGCTCGACGACCGCGGTTCGGCCGCCCTCCAGGAGGCCGAACTCGGCATCCACGGCATCGCCGAGCGGGCCTTCGACGCCGACGCGCACGATCTCGCCGTGGCCGGCGGCCACCAGCGCCTCCACGGTGCCTTCGCCGCCGTCGGCGACCGGCACCTCGGCCACCTCGGCCTCGGGCCAGGCCCGGCGCACGCCGCGGGCGATGGCGCGGGCGGCCGCGGGCGCACCGAGGCTCCCCTTGAACGGGTTGGGCGCGGCCACGACCTTCATGGGCGCGGCCGAGTCTAACCGGCCGGGTTCTTAACCCGAACCGTCCTAACTAGTAGACGGCGAGGACCCAGTCCGAATACTTGGGGTTCTCGCCGCGCACCGCCCCGAAGTAGATCTGCTGCAGCTCCTGCGCGATCTCGCCGACCTTGCCATCGCCGACGGGGCGGTGATCGATCTCGATCACGGGCGAGATTTGGGCGCCGGTGCCGCACAGGATCAGCTCGTCGCAGGTGTAGAGCTCGGTGCGGTCGATGCTGCGCTCGACCACCGGCATGCGGAGCTCGTCGCGCACGATCTTCATCACGTACTTGCGAGTGATGCCTTCCAGGATGTCGTCGGTCACCGGCGGGGTGATGACCTCGCCTTCCTTGACCATGAACAGGTTCTCGGCCGAACCCTCCGAGACATGGCCGTCGACCGCGAGCACGATGGCCTCATCGAAGCCGGACTCCAGCGCCTCGTTCTTGGCCAGCGCCGAGTTCGCGTAGGACCCGGTGATCTTGGCGCGCGCGGGCAGCGACTGGTCGGACACCCGCCGCCAGCTCGAGACCATGCAGCGGATGCCGGCGTCGATCTCCACGTAGTTGCCGAAAGGCACCGTGTAGATGGCGAACGTCTCGGGCAGGCCGCGCAGCGTGACCCCGATCTGCTCGGCCGACTTGAAAACCAGGGGCCGGACGTAGGCGTCGGACTTGAACTCGTTGCGGCGCAGCAGGTCGAGGGTGATGTTGACCAGCGTGCTGGTGTCCTCCGGCAGCTCCATGCGCATGATCCGCGCCGAGCGCCGCAGCCGGTCGAAGTGCGGAGCCGCCGCCAGCAGGAACAGCTGGCCGCGCTTGTCGTTCCAGTAGGCGCGAATGCCCTCGAAGCAGCCGGTGCCGTAGTGGAGGGCGTGCGTCATCAGGCCCAGGTGCACGTCGTGATAGCGCTTGAACTCGCCGTCGAAGTAGACCCAGTAATTGGCGGGCGCCGGGCCCTTGGACATGTAGGGCGGCGCGCTGGTATGCGGGTCTGCACTCATTTGCCCGATTCTAGGCCTGCCCCGGCCCGCCCTTAGAATCCTGTGCGAGTGAGCCTTTACGGGATCATCGCCGACCTCCGGCGTGAGCATCAGACGCCCTCGGCGTCCCGGACGCTGGACATGGTCGTCGCCGAGCTAGGCCGCACCCGCGACAACCTGCGCGACGCGGTCGGGCACCTGGAGGACAAGCCCATCCCGGCCGGCGGCAAGCCCGTCCTCGAGGAGCTCCTGCAGCGGGCCGAAGCCGAGGGCGTGGCCGACCTGGAAGCCGCCCCGCCGCCCGGAGACCCCGCCACCTACGAGCCGATCGACGAGGGCCAGCTGGGCATCGCGGTCCTACTCGGCGGCAGCGCGGCGCTGGCTGTGGCGCTGGGAGTCCTCCTCTTCCTGATCGGCCTCAACCAGATCGTGCACTTTGCCTGAGTTCAGCTTCGACGTCGTCTCCGAGTACGACCACGCCGAGCTGACGAACGCGCTCGACCAGGCCCGTCGCGAGGCCGGCACCCGGTTCGACTTCAAGGGCACCGAGCCGAGCCTGGAGCACCGCGGCGGCGTGATCGTGGCCGAAGCCTCGACCGAGGACCGCGCCCGGGCGCTGGTCCAGGTTCTGATCGAAAAGGGCGCCCGCCGTGGGCTTTCGGCCAAGCTCTTCAAGCCGGGCGAGCCAAAGACGGTCGGGCGGGGCCGGGGTCAGATCGAGGTCAAGCTGAATGCGGGCATCGACGACGCCCTGGCCAAGGACATGCAGAAGCGGATCCGGGGCGTCAGCAACAAAGTCCAGGCGCGCATCCAGGGCGACCAGCTGCGGGTCACCAGCAGCAGCAAGGACCAGCTTCAGGCTGTGATCAAGATGCTGCGCGAGGCAGAAGACATCCCCGTCCCGCTGGAGTTCCGCAACTACCGATAGCGGAGGGCCTGGTCGAGCGCTCGCAGCAGCTCGCCGATGCGCCCGCCTCCGGGGGGCGCCGCGGGGTATCGGCTGAGAACGTCAACGACGACTCTCGTGGCGTGCTGGCGAGCTTTGGCTATGTGATCGGCTCCGATCTCCGGATCATCCCCAGCCAACAGTTCGGCTGCTCTTGCCGCGTGGGCCGCTGCGCCGAGGATGTGCTTCACCTGATGCGCATCGGCCAGCGGATGCAGGTAGGCGGCGGAGGCGGCGCACATGGCTGCTCGGGCAGCGTGCCCCGCGGCCGGGGTGCCCGCGTCTCCAGCGGCCCGCTGCGCCGCCCACGCGGTGTCGCGCAGTGACCTTCCCCGCTTCCCACCTCTAGCGAACGTGACCGCGCGAAGGTCCTCCTGGCTGAGAACGATGGGGTCGGCTTTGCTCGGGATGGGTGGCGTCATGGGCTAACCCGGACAGGCCGCGTAGGCGGTCTGCACTGCCTGGGCCAGCGGCGCTGTGCCTTGGATGTCGCTCGCGAAATCGTCCAGGGCTTTGCCCTGGCGCGTGCCGTCCTTGGCGTCGAAGTACCGGATGGCCAGTGCCAGCGCGTTCGCGGCCAGGTTGATCCGGTTGCGGAAGTCCTGGAGTGGCTTGGCGATGCAGGGCGGCACGTCCGCGCGGTCGATCTGGTCGACGACGCCGCTGAGCTTGTGGTAGGTGTCGGCGATCGCCGCCCGGCAGGCCTGCTCCTGCTGGTGGCCGCTGCCGCAGTCGGCGGCCAGCACCTGCTCGCTCTGCGCGGCGCCGGCCAGGGCGGGCGCCAGCTGCAGGTTGAGGAGCTTGTCCGCGCGCTGGTGCTGGGTCAGCGAGAGGTCGGGCGTGGCCCGGGCCGGTACCCGCGGCGGCGGGCTGGAGCCGAAGCTGGGCAGGGCCGGCAGCGGAGGCAGGATGTCGCGGACCGAAAGAAACGTCACCAGGATCAGGGCGGCCCCGACCGCGAGCGCGCCCCAAATTACCCACGGCCTCGCCTTTCGGGGTTGCCCCGTCCAGGCCGGCACCGGCTCCGCCGGTGCGCTCGGCGAGGCCGCGAACTCGGGCGGGCCGTGCAAGGCGGTGGCCGACTCTGGCGGGAGCCAGGCCGGCACCCACTGCTTGCCATCCCAGCGCTGCGTCCCGTCGGGGGAGAGCAGCGTCTGCCACTGGCGGCCGTCCCACCACCAGCGTCCGTCGGGTGAGATGGGCGGCCCGCTCACCTGGCCTTACTGGGTCTGGCTGGGCGCGTCCTCGTGCGCGCGGACCGACTCCATGGCCTGCGCGATGCGCGCCGCGCGCGCGTCGTCCGGCCCGTGCTTGATCCAGTCCAGGTAGCGCCGCCGCGATGCCAGCGGCAGGCGCTCGAAATCCAGCCCCAGCCCGGTGGTCGCGAGCGCGTGGCGGAAGTCGGCCGGCACATCCAGATTGGGGTGCTCCGAGTCGGTCTCCGCCATCGCCGTGAATCCTAAAGTGGCTTCGAATGCAAGTCATCCCCGCTCTCGACCTGCGCGGGGGCCGCGTGGTGCGGCTGCGGCAGGGCGACTTCGCCTCCGAACGGGCCTACAGCGACGACCCGGCCGCGGCGGCCGCGGCCTTCGCCGCCGCCGGCGCCGCCCGCCTGCACGTGGTCGATCTGGACGCCGTCCGCGGCGGCGCCCACAACCGGGGCGCGGTGGCGGCCATCCTCGACCGCACGCCGGTGGCGGTGCAAGTGGCGGGCGGGATCGGCGGGGCGCTCGAGTGCGATCGCTGGCTGGAGGCCGGAGCCGCGGCGGTCGTGATGGGCACCACGGCGGTCCGCCGGCCCGAGCTCCTGCGCACGCTGGCGGCCGACCGGCCGGGGCGTGTCCTGGCGGCGCTGGACGTCAAGGCCGGCCGCCCCGCCGTCAGGGGCTGGACCGGGGTCGAAGAGATCGAGCTGGAGACCCTGCTGGAGGCCTGGAATCAGGCCGCGCTGGGCGGCGTGATCCTCACCAGCGTCGACCGCGACGGCACCCTGGAAGGGCCCGACCTGGAGACCCTGCGCCGAAGGGCGTTTTCGCCTGGAGGAGGCGCTGGCCTGCGCCGGCTGACTGTAGCGGTGCTGGTTGCGCTGCTGGTGGCCGCTTGCGGCGGAGATCCCACACCAGACGACGCCGCCCTCCACCAGGCCATCGTCCACGACCACACGGGCACCGAAGTGACGTTCGACGGCACCGTGCTGGCGGATCCCACCTCGGCGCCGGGCCACGAGCACATCGAGGTACGCGCCGGTAGTGGGGACGTCCTCGAGATCGATCACAACGTGGGCCTGGCGCGCCCGGTCCCGGCGCACACCGGCGATCAGGTGATCGTGCACGGCCAGCTCTACATCGACAGCGGCCGGCCGGGCGTGCACTGCACCCACGCCCACACGTCCAGCGGCTGCCCGGAGCCAGGCTGGATCGACCTCGGCGGCACGCGGTACACGTAGGGGCGAGGCTCGCCTCGCCCGGGAGGGGCAAGCCCCTCCCCTACGACTCCTTGCGCGCCACCTGATGGGCCGCGGCCTGGGCGATCGGGCGCACCACCACCTCGTCGATGTCGACGTGCGGGGGTCGCGTCACGCAGAACGTGATGATGTCGGCGATGTCCTCCGCCGTCAGCGGCTGGACGCCCTTGTACACGTTGGCGGCAGTCTGCTCGTCCCCCTTGAAGCGGACCAGGCTGAACTCCGTCTCGACCATTCCAGGCGCAACCTCGGTCACCCGAATCGGCTCGCCGTTGAGCTCCAGGCGCAGCGTGCGGCTGATCGCCCGGACCGCGTGCTTGGTCGCGGTGTAACCGGCGCCCCCTTTGTAGACCTCGAAGCCAGCGATCGAACCCAGGTTGACGATGTGGGCGTGGGGCGCCTTGCGCAGCAGCGGCAGCAGCGCGCGCGTCACGCGCAGGAGTCCAAGCACGTTGGTGTCCAGCATTCCCGTCCAGTCTTCGTCCGGAGTCTCCGCCACCGGGCTGAGACCCAGCGCCAGGCCGGCGTTGTTGACCAGCACGTCGATGTATCCGAAACGTCCCTGGATCTCGGTCGCGAAGGCCTCGATGCTGTCGGCCTCGCGCACATCCAAATCGAGCACGACGGCGTCGATATGGCGCGCCAGTTCCTCCAGGCGATCGCGCCGGCGAGCCCCCGCCACTATCGTGAAACCCTCCCCCGCCAGGCGCTTGGCGGTGGCCGCGCCGATCCCCGCCGAGGCCCCGGTGACCACGGCGATACGGCGGCTGGTGCTCACTTCGGGGAAGGGTACCCTAGTGTCGAGTCGATGCTGGAGCTGGTGGTGGGCGCGGTCGCAGTGCTGCTGGCGCTGACGGGCGCGGCCATCATCGCCTGGCCTGCGCTGCCCCGAGCCTGGCGCGCGCTGCGAGTCCTGACCCGGCGCCGCCGGCCACCGGCCCGCCCTTCAACGCAGGTCAGCGCACCTAGCCAGCCGGCTCACCCCGACCTGCATCCCACCACCGTGAAAGCGCTGACCGCCGCCGCCCGCACCTACAGCCTGCTCCGTGCCAACGGCGAAGACCGGGTGGCGGGCGAGCTGCGCATGGCCGCGCGTCGAGTGCGTACCGACGAGGCACAGGGCCTGCTGGCCCTGGCCGGCGTGCTGCGCGGGCTGCGCGAGATCAGCCTCGGCGACGGCGAGGCGGAGGGCCGCTACCGGCGGCTGGTCGAGGAGCTGAAGCAGGCGGTAAAGGACCGTTCCGAGCAGCTGGAGCTGCTCCACTTCGGCTGATCAGCCGAACAGCAGCTCCCGGCGCACCGTCTCGCCTGTGAGTCCGGCCGGAGGCCTCCCCTCGAGCAGGAACTCCGTGGGGCCGCCGAGCACCAGCTGGCGACGCCAGAGCACTGCGTCGGGCGGGAAGCGCGCGTAGAAGTCCGGGTACTTTTCGCCGGCCGGCTTGGACAGCCAGGTCACCTCGCCGGAGCTGGACTCTGGCACGCCCGAGTGCAGCCGGAAGAGCGAGCCCTGGCCGCCGCCGGTGCCGGCTGCAACCGCGTCATGCGCGCCCCGCGCCCGCGCGCCCACCGCTGCTTCGTTGAGCGGGTCCAGCGCGAAGGAGCCCTCGACCAGGTACCAGTCCTCGTAGCGCTCGCCGATGCGGTAGACCGCCGAGCCCAGGAAGCCTTCACAGCCGGCAGCGGCGAGCTCGCGGTGGAAGGCCAGCAGTCTGGCTTCATACGAAGCACGATCGGCATCCTCCGCCGGCCAGTGCCGGAACACGTAGGCGAGCACGCTCTTAACCCGAAGGGCGCAGGCCGGCGGCGCGGCCCCGCTCCACGGTCCCCACCGCCATCTTGCGAGAGGCCTCGTCGATCATCTCCTCCCCCAGGAGCACAGCGCCCGTGTGATCCACCCCGGTGGCTCGCTCATAGGCCGCGACCAGCGCGCTGGCGCGGTCGAACTCCTCCTGGCCCGGCGTGAAGACCTCGTTGATGATCTCCACCTGCTGCGGGTTGAGGGCCCACTTGCCGTCGAAGCCGATCATGGCCGCCCGCGCGGCGGCGTCGCGCAGGCCGTCAAGGTCGCGCACCGCGCCGTACGGTCCGTCCACGGCCTGCAGGCCGTGGGCTCGCGCCGCCGTCACCACGCGCGCGTGGAAGTAGTGCCAGAACTCGCCTGGATAGCCGGCCGGCGCCTGCCCGATGCCGAGACCGGGGATGCTCATGCTGGCCGCGAAGTCGCCTGGTCCGAAGTGGAGCGCGCGCACCCGCGGGGAGGCGCCGGCAATCAGGCCCGCGTTCTCCATGCCGCGGGCGGTCTCGATCTGCAGCTCGAGGCCGGCATCCGAGCCCAGCTCGGTGAGCAGCAGGTCCAGGAAGTGAACCTGCTCCGGGCCCTCGACCTTGGGCACCACCAGCGCGTCGAGGCGGTTGCCGGCTGCGGTCACGACCGCGATCACGTCCTGGTGGCACCAGGGGCTGCCGCAGGCGTTGACGCGCACGGCGCGCAGCTTGCCCGCGTAGGCAAAGCGCGTCAGTGCGCGGGCAGCCAGCTCGCGACCGCGGTCCTTGGCGGCCGGCGCCACCGAGTCTTCGAGGTCGAGGATCACCATGTCGGCCGCCGACTGCTCGGCCTTCTGCTGAAAGTGCTCGTTGGTGGCCGGCACCGAAAGGCAGGAGCGGCGGGCGGTCATTTCGGAACCTTTGGTCCCTTGCCCGACTCGATGTATTCCTTCAGGGAGTCCATCTGCTCGCGAATGCCGGCCGCGTACTGGCCGGCCAGCGCGCCGCCCAGGAAGCGCAGCATGCCCTTGAGCCGGTAATCCATCTCGTAGACCAGCTTGGTCTTGCCGGCGCGCTGGGAATAGCTGTACGACCACTCGCCTTCCAGCGGGCCGTCGGAGAACACCCCCGCGCACTTGCGGTACGGGCTCTTGTCGGTTTCCTCGACCTCGATGGCGCCCTTCCAGGCCGGCAGGCGCAGCTGGTAGGTGACGATCGAGCCCCTACGCGTGGCCCGGGACAGGTTCGCCGACCACTTGGGGGCGTTCTTCAAATCCTCGTGGACGACCGCCCACACGCGCTCCGGCGGCGCCGCGATGGAGACCTCCTCGCGGATCCTGGTCATGGTGCGATTATCGGGGTGGATTGTCCGCCCCACAGCCGCAGCCGGCGGTCGTCGGCCGCCGCCGGCGCGTGCTCGGCGCGCTGCGCCACCGCAACTACCGGCTGTTCTTCACCGGGCAGGTCATCTCACAGGTCGGTACCTGGATGCAAAGCATCGCGCTGCCCTGGCTGGTGCTCCTGCTCACCCACAACGACCTCCTGGTCGGCGTCACGCTAGCCTGCCAGTTCCTGCCCATGCTGGTGCTGGGTCCACTGGGCGGGATCGTCGCCGACCGCTTTCACAAGCGGCGGATCTTGCTCATCACCCAGACCGCGTTCATGGTTCCTTCGGGCGCGCTCTTCCTGCTGACCCACTTCGGACTCGCGCAGTACCCAATGGTTCTGGCCGCGGCTTTCATGGTCGGTCTCATCAACGTCTTCGACGTGCCCGCGCGCCAGGCCTTCTCGATCGAGATGGTGGGCCGCGAAGACCTCATGAACGCGATCGCGCTCAACTCCTCCGTGTTCAACGGCGCGGCCGTGGTCGGCCCCGCGGTGGCCGGGCTGTTGATCGGCTTCCTGGGCGTGCAGCTGTGCTTCCTGATCAACTCGCTGAGCTTCCTGGCGCCCATCGGTGGGCTGCTGCTCATGCGCAACCTACCGCGGCTGGTCCGCGACGAGGAGCGCGCGAGCACGGTCTGGGACCGCATCCGCGAAGGCGCCAGCTATGTGCGCCACGACCGCCTGGTGGGCACGCTGCTGGTGGCGGTCTCGGTGTTCTCGATGTTCGCCATGAACCGGCTGACGCTGATCCCGCTCTTCGCGGACAGGGTCCTGCAGGTGGGGGCGAGTGGATTCGGCTTTCTGATGGGTGCTCTGGGCCTGGGCGCGTTGACGGGCGCGCTCTCGCTGGCGGTGCTGCCCGGCAGCGTGAGCGGTCGCCGCCAGTTCCGCGTCGGAATGGCCTGGGTGGTGATGCTGCTGCTCTTCAGCTTCAGCCGCTCCTTCTGGCTTTCGCTGGTGATGCTCTACGGAGTCGGTTTCTGCCAGATGCTGTTCCTGGCCACCGCCAACACGCGCATCCAGCTGGTGACCCCGGACCACCTGCGGGGCCGGGTGATGTCTCTGTACGCGCAGGGGATGATGGGCACGGGTCCCATCGGCTCCACGCAGGCCGGCGCGCTCTCCGCCCTCCTCGGGCCCCCGGCCGCGATGGCCATCGGAGCGGTGGTGGCCGGGGCCACGATCGTGGGCGTCCGGTTCTGGCGCCCGGAGGTGTTCCTCCGCGATCAGCCGAAGTCCGGTCCGGGGGCGGTCATCAGACCGCCCCCGGCTTAGGGCTGCTCTATGGGGCCGTCGTGAAGCTGAAGATGTCGGAGTTGCCGAAGTTGGGCGCGCAGTCCTGCTGAGGCGCCGGCCGCGGCACGGTCGTGTCACCGGTCCGAAGAGCCTGCCGCCAGGCGTCGACTGCCGGACAATCGGCGGCGTTCCGTGCGTCGTTCCAGACCGCGGCCCCGTAGGTGCGTGTGGCGACGGCATAGACGTAGTCCCCTAGAAACTCGCTGATCAGCGCGTTTGCGCTGGAGCCGCGTGGGTCGCCTGGAGTACTCCGGTGGATCTCAGTGAAGGCGCCGGTCGCTCCGGCGCTCGTGGGCGCCGTCGCGTGAAGCACGACTCCGACCAGGGCGCGCGGAGTTGACGTGGTCGCCTGGTATGGGGTTGTAAACGCGTTGTAGACGACGTACACGTCGGTGCCGTTTGGCGAGATCGCCGGCGCCGTGTAGTAACCCCGGTCGCTCGCCCCCTCGATCGATAGCGGCGTCGACCAGCTGTTGCCGCGGTTCGTCGATTCGGTGAAGTAGACGTGCGGCTTTGTGATCTCGCCGCTGACGTAGGTCATCACGATCCGGTTGGTCGCATCGGAACCATTCGGAGCATCGTTCGCGATGTCGACGCTAGGGGCAGGCGCGAGATCGCTGCGAGCACCGGCCATGCCGTCGATCACCGGCCGGCCCTGCACGGGATCGAAGACCCCCGGCTGAGTGACGGGACCCGCGACGGGGGTCGGCCTCGACCAGCTGCCGCCACCGTCAAACGAGCGCGACATGAACTCAAAAGCCTGGTGTCCTGTCGAAGAGAGGGTGCCCACACCGAATACGTAAGCCGTGCCGGTGCTGTCGGTCCGCACCGTGCAGCCGTCCATCGGGTTGCGTTCGCTGTTATTTGCGGCAGCCGTGAGCTGGTGCTGAGTCCAGGTATCGCCACCGTCCCGCGAGACGGCCACGATCAGCGGTGCGGGAGCGGCGTTGCCACTCTTCTCCTGGCCCCGGAACGAGGCCCAGCACAGGTAGACGTTGCCGAAGAAGGGGCTCGAGCTCGCGTTATCCGCCCAAATCTGCTCCTTGTCCGAGAACGTGGTCGTCGACTGCCGTGAAACGACTACTGGAGGCAGCCAGGCGGCCTTGTTGTCGGCCGCCGCGGACTGCACGTCATCGGTCCTCGAAACGGCGATCGCCTCGAATCCCTTGAAGACTTCCTCGGATCGAGTGGCTCCAAGGTTCGCGGCCAGGTTTGCGTAGTAGAGGCGAGATCCGTTCGCCCAGGAGTAGGTGCCGTTGGTGCCCCTGCGGGGACCGAACGCCAGCGCCGGATCGCCGTCTGAGACCAGCCCGTTTTCGTAGTACCAGGGCAGGGTCCCGATCGGCCCCGGCGTGGGCGTGCATCCCGGATCACTGTTGCCAACGACTCCCTGGCAGTTACGGGCGGTCAGTCCGGTGTACGTGGGCTGGGTCCAGGTCTGGCCGCTGTCGAACGAGAAATACACGCCGGAAACACCGATGCCGGGCGTGAACGGGCAGGTGGTGTCGTTGCCCGCGTTGCACGCCTCCATGTCGATCTCGTCGTTGGCGCCCGCCGCCAACACGTTGGGATGATTGGCGTCGACCGCCAGCGCGGGCTCGTTCTGCTTGTTTTCCGAGAACGGCGCCGGCGGACTTCCCTTGGTGACGAGCGTGTCGCCGCTGGCGGCACTCGCCGGCAGGCTAGAGGCGAACGCCAGCAGCAGAGCGGTCGGCAGCACGGCGAGACGAAGCTTCCCCATGAACGTTCCCCCTTCACCCGAGCCGGATTTGCGACTTGAAAAAATTGTCGGCAGCGGAGCCCGCGGCTGTCAAACGTGGTCAGGAGCGCTGGGGATCAGCCGAAATAGGCTTCCAGGACCGCGGCCACGGCCAGCGCGGGCACGATCCAGCGCAGCGCCCGCAGGTAGTCGGCGTATGCCGCCAACAACCGGTGCGACCAGCCGCCGTCCGGCTCCATGTGGATGACGGTGGCGCCGATCTGCACCAGCAGCCCGCCCGCCAGGGTGGCGGCGGGGATCTCGACCAGCCCGTTGGGGAGGATGCCGGTCAGCGCCAGGGACCAAGAGGACAACGAGGCCGCGTAGCCGAGCAGGAAGCCGGGCAGGAAGGTGAGCAGGAAGCCGACCAGTCCCACCGTCAGGGGTGCCAGGACCGCTGCCAGGAGCAGCGCGGCCAGGTTGTGCGCGAAGTAGTTGAAGGCCGCGGCCGGGGGGTTGGGCGCGCTGGCAGCGGCCAGGAGCGAGGTCAAAGCCGGCCGTACCACCGCATTGGGCAGAGCGTGCGTCGAGCCCGCGAGCCAGCCGCAGGCGGCTCCAACCGGGAGACCGGCGAGCGAGACCAGGACGGGCACCCGGCGCCGCCACGCCAGGCGCGCGATCCCGGGCCGTTCCGCAAAGGCCGCGGCCAGGGCCCGGCCGAGGCGGCGGAGGGGGTCGCGGTAGCCGGCGTCGCGGGCCAGAAGCTGCTCGCGGTTGAACCCGGCCAGGCCCATCCGGAGCAGGATGGCGGCGCCCACGCTCATGGTCGCGGCGAAAGCCCAGAGCAGCTCGCCGCGGCCGACCAGGATGAGGGCCGCCTCCGCCTGGAGGACGACCGACATGGGCAGGATGATGAAGCTGGCCATCACGTTGGCCGCCCGCATGGTGCGGGCGTGAGCGCTCACGATCACGGCTCCGGCCACCATCGCCGCGACCTGGCAGATCGTGGAGAGGGCCAGGCTGACCAGGATCGCCAGGGGAAAGTAGCCGAGCCCTGGAAAGACCGCCAGGCAGTAAACGGCAAGCGCGCCGTAGCAGAGCGCCAGCGAGATCACGAGCACGGAGGCCACCTTGCCCACGTAGATCTCCGCCTCGCGCAGCGGCGTCGAAAGCAGGACTTCCAGCGTGGAGCGCTCGCGCTCGCCGACGAAGGATTCCAGCGCGAGCACCAGCGAGAAGCTGGCCGGCAGAAAGACCACGAAGAAGGCGCCCACCACCGACAGCCGCTCCACCACGTCGTTGACGCCGCCGCCGTAGACAGCGAGCCCCCGGATGCCGAGCGCGCTGGCCACCGGGATCGCCAGCGACAGGCCGACCATGGCCAGCACCAGGCGCAGGTCGCCGGCGGCCTCGCGCAGGTCGCGGATTGCGACCAGCCGAGCTTTCGAGGGCCGGCCGAGCACCCGACCCAGCCCTGCGACGCCCAAGCGGCCGATCTTTGCGCCCGGTTGCTGCGCTGCTCGCTCGCGCATCACCTGGTGCGCTCACTCCACTGCTCGCACCCGGACGGCAATCTCGGCGCACTTGGCCGCCGCATCTTCCGGCCCGGGCGCTCTGCCGGCCCTCTATGCGGTCGCAGCCGGTTCATCGTGAAAGCGCTCCCCGACCACCGCCAGGTAGATGTCCTGCAGGCCGGGCCAGCGGCGAACTTCCTGGCGCGGCCGCAGCCCGGAGCCGGCGACCAACTCATCCATGGACCCCAGTGCCAGCAGCCGGCCGGCCGACATGATCCCGATATTGCCGGCCAGCTCCTCCGCCTCCTCCATCGAGTGCGTGCAGACCACCAGGGCAGAACCCGCCTCCCGCAGCTCGGCCAGGTACGCCCAGGCGCGGCGGGTCGAGTCGGGGTCGAGGGCGCTGGTCGGCTCGTCGGCCAGCACCAGGCCGGGCTGGTGCAGCGTGGCCCGGATCAGCGCCACCTTCTGGCGCATGCCCTTGGAGTAGGTGCCCATCCAGCGGTCGGCGGCTTCGCACAGGTCGAAGAGCTCGAGCAGGCGCTCGATGCGGCGCCGGCGCTCCGGCACCGGGAGGTCGTAGATGGCGCCGAAGTGGTCGAGGTAGGCGCGCGCCGACATCCGTTCGTAGAGTCCCGGCACCTCGGGCATCAAGCCGACGCGGCCCCGCACCGCGTCGGGATCGGCCTGCACGTCGAGTCCGTCGACGATCACGGTGCCGGCGCTGGGCTGGATCACGCCGGCCATGCAGCGCAGGGCGGTGGTCTTGCCCGCGCCGTTGCGACCGATCAGGACCAGGCACTCCCCCGGCCCCACCGAAACTGTCAAGTCTCGGAGGGCCGGGACCTCGCCATATTGCTTGACAAGGGATTGGACCTCGAGCACGGCCCGGATAATATTTCAGCCGCAGTGAGGCGCCGCCCCTCTTCGGACTCACTTTCCAGGCTGCTCGCGGAGACCCAGGATCTGGTGGCCAGGCTGGTTCGCGAGAACCGCTCGCTGAAGGCCCAGAACCAGCGGCTGGCCAAGCGTGCCGACCAGCTCGCCGACAGCTGGGAGCAGATCAAGAAGCTGACGCGCACGTCGCCTCGAGGCCGCAACCGCAGGTAGGCTTCGGCGCGTGCGGGTCGCCCAGGCCGTAGGCCAGGTGCTGGCCGAGCTGGGCGTGGAGCGCTGCTTCGGGGTGGTCGGCAGCGGCAACTTCGAGGTCACCAACGCGCTGGTCGCCGGCGGTGTCCGGTTCCTTCCCACCCGCCACGAGTCCGGCGCCGTCACCGCCGCCGACGCTTATGCGCGGGTGAGCGGGCACGTGGGCCTGGTCACCGTGCACCAGGGTCCGGGCCTGACCAACTCCGTGACCGGCCTGGCCGAAGCCGCCAAGAGCCGGACGCCGATGCTGGTGCTGGCCGGCGATAGTCCGGCCGGTGCTCGCCACTCCAACTTCCAGATGGACCAGGCCGGGCTGGCGGAGTCGGTCGGCGCCCTGTCGGAGACTCTGGGCGGCGCCGAGGGCGCGGTCGCGGACGTGCTGCGCGCCTGGGGCCGGGCGCTCAGCGAGCGCAAGCCGGTGGTGGTGACCATGCCGATCGACGTCCAGGCCGCGGAGTGCGCGGTCCCGGATTCATTCAAAGCGCCCCCTTTGCCTGCACCTGCGCCGCCGGATGCCGAATCGCTGTCCGTGGCCGCCCGCCTGCTGACCGCCGCCCGGCGGCCGCTGCTGCTCGCGGGCAGGGGCGCGGTGCTGGCCGGGGCAGGGCCGCCCATCCAGAGACTGGCGCGAGCCACCGGGGCGCTATTGGCGACCTCCGCCGTGGCCAACGGCCTCTTCGCCGGCGACCCCTACTACCTGGGCATCGCCGGCGGCTTCGCGACCCCGCTGGCCGCCGAGCTGATGGCGAGCGCCGACGCGGTGGTGGCCTTCGGGGCCAGCCTCAACATGTGGACGACCCGGCACGGCCGGCTCTTAAGCCCCACCGCACGGGTGATTCAAGTGGACCTGGAAGCTGATGCGATCGGCGCGCACCACGGCGCCGCACTGGGCGTGGTCGGCGACGCCGCCGAAACCGCGCGAGCTCTCCTGGATCTCGTCGGCGGCGGCTCCGCGCAGACGTGGCGCACGCCCGAGTTGGCGGCCGAGATCGCCCGCCGCCGCTGGCGCGACGAGCCCTACGCGGACGCTTCGACGGATGGCCGCATCGATCCCCGGACTTTGGTGGTCGCCCTCGACGACCTGCTGCCGGCTGAGCGGCTGCTGGCCTGCGACGGCGGCCACTTCATGGGCTGGCTGCCCATGTACTGCGCGGTCCCCGACCAGCAGGGGATGGTCTTCACGCAAGCCTTCCAGGCCATCGGCGGCGGTTTCGCCACCGCCGTGGGGGCGGCGGTGGCGCGGCCCGACCGCCTGGTCGTCTGCGGCCTGGGCGACGGTGGCGCGCTGATGGGCCTCTCCGAGTTGGAGACCCTGGTGCGCCTGGGCCTCCCGGTGCTCTGCGTCGTCTTCAACGACGCCGCCTACGGCGCCGAGGTCCACCACTTCGGTCCCTCAGGTGCCAAGCTGGACGCCGTGCGCTTCCCGGACACGGACTTTGCGGCGTTAGGGCGGGCAGCCGGCGCCGCGGCCATGACGGTTCGGCGCCGCGAGGACCTGGTGGCCCTGGGGGAGTGGCTGGGCCGGCGCAACAGGCCCATGGTTGTCGACGCCAAGATCGTGCCCACCGTGGTCGCCGAGTGGCTGCCCGAGGCGTTCGGCCAC
This sequence comes from Chloroflexota bacterium, assembly GCA_005881825.1. GTDB lineage: Bacteria > Chloroflexota > Dormibacteria > Dormibacterales > Dormibacteraceae > CF-28. The sequence goes on from VBEO01000074.1 coordinate 37,449, forward strand.
TGATGATCCAACCCGGCCAGCGCTCGCCGGACGGCCGCTGGGTCTGGAACGGAACGGCCTGGGTGCCGGCGCCGCCGCCGAGCCGCGGCGGTACGGCCGGCGTGGTGATAGGGCTGGTGGCGGGCTGCATCGGCATCCTGGTCCTCACCTCGATCGTCGTGATCGTGATCCTGCTGACCATGGGCAACCAGATCTCCAACGTGTTCAGCAACGTCGTGGCCGCCCTCGGCAGCTAGTCTGGTGGCCGGTGAAGGCGACCGGGCTCAACCACGTCAGCGTGCACGCGAATGACCTCGAGACGTCGGCGCGCTTCTACGAGGAGTTCTTCGGGATGCGCCGGGTGCCGACGCCCGACTTCGGCTATCCGGTGATCTGGCTGGAGGTGGGCGAGCTGCAGGTCCACCTGTTCGACCGCAAGACCGAGGCGCCCCAGTACCACCACTTCGCACTCGACGTCGACGACTACACGGCGGCGTTCAAGGAGGCGCGACGGCGCGGAATCCTGGAGGGCCGGCCGCGCCGGTTCCCGGACGGCGCCGTGCAGATGTACATCCGCGACCCCGCCGGAAACCGCGTGGAGCTGGACTGGCCGGATTCGTCGACCCTGGATCCGGCCGTGTTCGGCGAGCTGGAGCAGGTCGATGGCCCGGCCGAGGCCACGATCTACAGCGGCCGGCCGCGGCCCTCTGTCGCGCGCTAGCGATGACTTTCGACTTCGCCCGGGTGGCCGGGATCTGCGCGCTGCTGGCCGCGCTCGACGGGCTTCTTTACTCGGTTGCCTTCGTGGTCCTGAAGAACAGCGGCCTGGCCGGAGCCTGCCTGCTGGTGGGCGGCGTGCTCACGATCATCGCCCTGGCCGGCCTGCGCGAGCTGGTCGCTCCCGCCGGCCCTGGACTGGCGACGGCGGCCTTCGCCCTGGCGGTGGCGGCCGGTCTGGGCGCCGCAGCCCACGGCGGCTATGACCTCGCCAACGCGATCCACCCGCCGCCGGGTGGGATCCCCGACGCACCCAGCCAGGTCGACCCGCGCGGCCTCCTGACCTTCGGCTTCGCCGGGCTGGCCGCGGCCGGCTTCGCCACGCTGATCGGCGCCACGCGCGCCTGGCCCCGAGGCCTGGCGCTGCTCGGCTACCTGACCGCCGTCCTCCTGGTGATCGTCTACCTCGCGCGGCTGATCATCCTGTCGCCCAGCAATCCACTGGTGCTGGGCCCGGCCGCCCTGGCCGGGCTGATCGTGAACCCGGCCTGGTACGCCTGGCTGGGCGTGACAATGCTGCGCTCAGTCGCGCGGTAGGTAGCGGGGCAGCTCGGCCAGCGAGCTGAGGCCCCTCGCCTCCAGGTGGGCGGCGATGCCGTCGTGCACGCGGGCGATGGCGCGCGGGTCGGCGAAGGTGGCGGTGCCCACCTGCACCGCCGAGCAGCCGGCGACCAGGAACTCCAGCGCGTCGTCGGCGCTGACGATGCCGCCGACGCCGATCACGGGAATGCGCACCGCGCGCGCCGCCTGGTGCGCGAGATGCACGGCCATCGGCCGGATCGCCGGGCCGCTGAGGCCGCCCGTGCGGAAGGCCAGGCGGGGCCGGTAGGTGTGGAGATCGATGGACATGCCGACGAAGGTGTTGACCGCGCTCAGACCGTCGGCTCCGGCCGACTCGCAGGCGCGCGCGATGACGGCGATGTCCGAGACCATGGGCGTCAGCTTCACCCAGATCGGCAGCCGCGTCCGCCGCCGTACGGCGGCGGTGACTTCGGCCGCGGCGCGAGGGTCGTTGCCGAAGTACATGCCGCCCTGCTCCACGTTGGGGCAGCTGACGTTGATCTCGAAGCCGGCGACGCCCGGCACCCCGTCAAGGCGCGCCGCCAGCTCTCCGTACTCGACGGCCGACTCGCCGTTGATGTTCACCAGCACCGGGAAATCCCACGCCGCCCACTGCGGGCAGTAATCCCGGATCAGGGCCTCGACCCCGGGGCCCTGCAGGCCGATCGCGTTCAGCATCCCGCTCGGGGTTTCCACGATTCGGGGCGGAGGATTGCCGATGCGCGGCCGCAGGAAGATGCCCTTGGAGACGATGGCGCCCAGGGCGCGGCGCTCGAGCAGCGGCACCTCGGTGCCGTAGCCGAAGGTTCCGCTGGCGGCGACCACGGGGCCGCGGAGGTTCAGCTCGCCGACGTCCACGGCCATGTCCACACTCATGCGCCGGCGGCGTAGTGCAGGTGCGAGGGCAGTGCCTCCCAATCGACGTCGGCCGCCCGGTAGACCGGGCCCTCCTTGCAGGCCCGGTCGTAGCCACCGGCGCGCAGGGGCACCGCGCAGCCCAGGCAGACGCCGGTGCCGCACCCCATGTAGGTCTCGACCGCCACCTGGGCATCGGGCCAGCGCGCGGCGACGGCCGCCAGCATGCGGTTGGGGCCGCAGGCGAGGACGCCGCCGACCCCGTCGGGGACCGCGGCCACGGCGCTGCCGTGATGACCGGCGGAGCCGTCGTCGGTGGCGATGACGCTTCGATCGCCGGCCGACTCCGGGCTGAGCTCCGTCACCGTGCGCGCACCGTGCACCCACGTCACCCGCAACCCGGCATCGCGCGCGTCGCGGGCGGCCAGCAGCATGGGCGCCACGCCAAGACCGCCGCTCACCAGTGCCACAGAGTCCCAGTCGGGATCGAACTCGAACGGACGTCCCAGCGGACCGAGCAGAGAGACGCGGTCGCCCTCCTTCAGATCGGCGAGGAGCGCCGTGCCTTCCCCGACGGGCCGATAGATGATCTCGACGACGCCGCCAACCGCTGAGTACACGGAGAACGGGCGCCGCAGCAGAGGACCCGGCCGCAGGAGAACGTTCACGAACTGGCCGGCACGGACCGGCTCCGCGATAGCCGGCGCGTGGAAGCCGATGACGCGGTAATGGGCTGTGGGATGACGCACTTCGGCGACGATGGCGGTCAGCTCAAGCACCGCGCCACTCAGGGATCGTGCGCACCTCGAAATCAGCAGCGGCCACGGCGGCCGATTCCACCAGCGCGGCTGCGGTGTCCAGCGAGGTCAGGCAGGGGATGCGGCGCTCGACCGCAGCGCGCCGGATCGAGAATCCGTCCCGCATCACGGGCCCGCCCGGCACCTCCTGCTCGCCGATGAAAGACTGCGTGTTGACCACCAGGTCGACCTCGCCACCCTGGATCACGTCGAGCACGGTTGGCGCGGGATCGCCGATCTTGCCCACCTGGCGCGGCGAGAAACCGGCCGCGCGCAGGGCCGCGGCGGTGCCGGACGTCGCCACCAGCTGGTAGCCCAGCTGGACGAGGCCGGAGACGATCGGCAACAGCTCAGGCTTGTCGGGGTCAGCGATCGTGAGCAGAGCCGTGCCGCGCGGCTTCACGGTGACGCCCGCGGCCTGGAAGGCTTTGCGCAGAGCGCCGGCCAGCGTGGTGTCGACGCCCATCACCTCGCCGGTCGACTTCATCTCCGGGCCCAGGTAGGAGTCGACGGCGGGCAGCTTGTTCATCGAGAAGACGGGCGCCTTGACGGCCACCAGCGGGCGCGCCGGGATCAGACCGCTCACGTAGCCGAGGTTGGCCAGGCGTTCCCCGAGCATCACCCGTGTGGCCAGCTTGACCATCGGCACCCCGGTGACCTTGGAAAGCATGGGCACCGTGCGTGAGGCGCGCGGATTGACCTCCAGCACGTGGACGCGGCCGCGGTGGACCACGTACTGCACATTGACGAGGCCCCGCAGCTGCAGGTGGCGCGCGATGCGCACCGTGTAGTCGACGACGTCCTTCTCCTCCCAGGCCTCGAGCCCCGGCGCCGGGTAGACGGCATAGGAGTCGCCCGAGTGCACGCCCGCGCGCTCGACGTGCTGCATGATCCCCGGGATCACCACGGTCTCGCCGTCGGAGATGGCGTCGACCTCGACCTCCACGCCGACCAGGTACTTGTCGACCAGCACCTCGCCCCGGGGGAGCGCGCGCAGCGCCCAGTCCATGTAGCGCTCGAGCTCTTCGGGGTTGCGCACGATCTCCATGGCCCGGCCGCCCAGCACATAGGACGGCCGCACCAGCACCGGATAGCCGATGCGCTGCGCGATGGCCAGCGCCTCTTCCAGCGATGTCGTGGTGTCGCCGACCGGCTGCGGGATGCCGAGCGCGTTCAGCGCTGAGGCGAAGGCGCGCCGATCCTCGGCCAGGTCGATGGCTTCGGTGGTAGATCCCAGGATGCGGATCCCGGCCGCGGCCAGGGGGTCGGCCAGATTGATGGCGGTCTGGCCGCCGAACTGCACCACCGCACCCTGCACATGCTCCAGCTGCGCCACCTGGCGCACGGCGTCCAGGTCGAGAGGCTCGAAGTACAGGCGGTCCGAGGTGTCGAAGTCGGTCGACACCGTCTCCGGGTTGGAGTTGGCGAGCACCGCGCTCACGTCGGCCTCGCGCAGCGCCCAGGCCGCGTGCACCGAGCAGTAGTCGAACTCGATGCCCTGGCCAATCCGGATCGGCCCGCTGCCCACCACGAGCGCGCTGCGCTCACCGTCAGGCGCGGCCTCCGACTCCTCCTCCCAGCAGGAGTAGTAGTAGGGCGTGGCCGCCTCGAACTCGGCCGCGCAGGTGTCGACCAGCTTGTAGGCGGGCACCGTGGGCTCCGGCCGGACGCCGGTGAGCTGCTCGATCAGGGCATCCGAGAAGCCTGCCCGGCGCATCTCGGCCACGTCGGTGGACCGCTCCAGCTCCACGATCCGGAGCAGCCGTTCGAGGAACCAGGGATCCCAGCCACTGCGCTCCGCCAGCTCCTCCGGCCGGGCGCCGCCGCGCAGGGCGTGCAGGAGGGCGAACAGGCGGCGGTCGTTGGGCTTGTCGATCAGGGCCGGGTCGTCGAGCTCGGCCGCCGCCGGCTGGCGCTGCTCAAGCGAGCGCAGCGCCTTCATGAGAGCCGCCTCGAAGGTCCGCTCGATGGCCATCACCTCGCCCGTGCTGGCCATCTGCGTGCCCAGGTTGCGTGTGCCGCCGGGGAACTTGTCGAACGGCCAGCGGGGGATCTTTACGACGCAGTAGTCGAGGGCCGGCTCGAAGGCGGCGAAGGTGCGGCCGGTGATCGGGTTGCGGATCTCGTCCAGCCGCTGCCCGACCGCGACCTTGGCCGCGGCCCGGGCGATCGGGTAGCCGGTGGCTTTGGAGGCCAGCGCCGACGACCGCGAGACCCGCGGGTTGACCTCGATCACGTAGTAGGCGCTGCTCCTGGTGTCCAGCGCGAACTGCACGTTGCAGCCGCCCTCGATGCCCAGCGCGCGGATGATGCGCAGCGCCGAGGCGCGCAGCATCTGGTGGTCGCGGTCGGAGAGCGTCTGGGCGGGTGCGACCACGATCGAGTCGCCCGTGTGCACCCCCATGGGGTCGAGGTTCTCCATGTTGCAGACGGTGATGCAGGTGTCGGCGGCGTCCCGCATCACCTCGTACTCGATCTCCTTCCAGCCCCACAGCGAGCGCTCGACCAGCACCTGGTGTATGGGCGAGGCGGCCAGCCCGCCGCGCGCCACCTTCTCGAGGTCGTCGCGGGTGCGCACGAAGCCGCCGCCGGTGCCGCCCAGGGTGTAGGCGGGCCGGATCACCAGCGGCAGGCCTATCTGCTCGGCGAACTCGAGGACCTCCTCCAAGCGGTTGCAGACCGCCGAGGGCGGAACCGGCTCGCCTATCGACTGCAGCATCTCCTTGAAGGCCTGGCGGTCCTCGGCCTTGCGGATCGTCTCCTGGTCGGCGCCCAGCAGGCGCACGCCGTGGCGTTCCAGCACGCCGGCCTCGGCCAGCTCCATGGCCAGGTTCAGACCGGTCTGCCCGCCCAGGGTGGGCAACAGCGCCTCCGGCCGCTCGCGCGCGATCACCTTCTCCACCGCCTCCACGGTCAGCGGCTCGATGTACACGCGGTCGGCGACCTCCTCGTCGGTCATGATCGTGGCCGGGTTGGAGTTGACCAGCACGGTCTCCACGCCCTCTTCGCGCAGCGCCTTGCAGGCCTGCGTGCCCGCGTAGTCGAACTCGGCCGCCTGGCCGATCACGATCGGGCCCGAGCCGATGATCAGTACCTTGCGTGGCCGCGCCGGCTCCGGAGCGCCGCCTCCGACCGCATGCAGCGCTGGTCTGCGTTCGCGAACCATCTCGAGAAAGCGGTCGAAGTGAGGATGGTTGTCGGTCGGGCCAGGCGCCCCCTCGGGGTGGTACTGGACGCTAAAGACTGGGAGCCGGCGGTTGGCCAGGCCCTCGACCGAGCCGTCGTTGAGGTTGACCTGGCTGACGAAGAAGTCGCCCTCGGGCAGCGACGCCCGGTCGACCTGGAACTCGTGGTTCTGGGAGGTGATGTGGGTGTGGCCGGTTTCCAGGTCTTTGACCGGATGGTTGGCGCCGTGGTGCCCGAAGGGCAGCCGCGAGGTCGTGCCGCCGATGGCCTGCCCGAGAAGCTGGTGGCCCAGGCAGATGCCGAAGAGCGGCAGCCGGTCGATGGCCTGGCGCGCCAGCTCGACCGGACCCGGCAGCACGGCCGGGTCGCCCGGGCCGTTGCTGAGCAGGAGACCGTCGGCTTCGACCCCCAGGACTTCGTCGAGTGTCGCCGTGTGCGGCAGCACCAGGACCCGGCAGCCGCGCTCGCGCAGGCTGCGCAGCATGTTGTGCTTGACCCCATAGTCGACGACCGCGATGGTCAGGCCGCGGCCGTCGGCCCGCCGCCCGCGACCTTTCAGCTCTGGTGGCAGTCCGTCGGTCCACTCCTCGACCTGGCGCCGGGAGACCTGCGCGACCAGGTCCTGCTGCTCCAGCGGCTGCACGCGCCGGGCCAGCCTCGCCAGCTCGCGCAGCCGCTCCGCGCCGGGGGGGTCCGCCTCGTGGCTGACCACCGCGCGCAGCGCGCCGTTAGTGCGCAGGTGGCGCGTCAGCGCGCGGGTGTCGATGCCGCTGATGCCCGGGATGCCGTGCTCCGCCAGGTAGTCGTGAAGCGTGGCTTCGCTGGAGTGGTGCGACGGGCGTTCGGCGAGCCAGCGCACGATGAAGGCCCGCGCCCAGGGCCGCGCCGACTCGGCGTCGGCGGCGCGCACGCCGTAGTTGCCCTGCAGCGGATAGGTCATGCAGAGCATCTGGCCGGCGTAGGACGGGTCGGTGAGGATCTCCTGGTAGCCGGTCATGGCGGTGTTGAACACCACCTCGCCTTCGCCCAGGACGTCGGCCCCGAAGGCCCGGCCGGCGAAGGCGCGGCCGTCCTCCAGGACGAGGGCGGCGAACTCCTTAGCCAAGCAGCACCACCGCGTCCACCCCTTCGGTTTCGCCGAGACAGACCTCGACCCGCTCGTCGCTGGAGGTGGGCAGGTTCTTGCCCACGAAGTCGGGGCGGATCGGCAGCTCACGGTGGCCCCGGTCGACCAGCACCGCCAGCTGCACCGCGCGCGGGCGGCCGTACTCCAACAGGGCGTCCAGCGCCGCGCGCACCGTGCGCCCGTGCCAGATCACGTCGTCGACCAGCACCACGATCTTGTCGTCGACCGCCGGCACCTGGCTGGGCGGACGCTCGGTGCTGGGGGTGCGCAGGTGCAGGTCGTCGCGGTGGCTGGTGACGTCGATGCTGCCCGCCGGCACCTGGTGGTGCTCCAGCTCTGTCAGCGCCGCGCTCAGGCGCCGGGCCAGGATGTCGCCCTTGCTCAGGATTCCGACCAGCACCACGTCATGCACGCCCCGGTTGCGCTCCACGATCTCGTGCGCCATCCGGTTCAGTGAGCGCCGGACCGCGTCGGCGTCCATGACGGTGGCCTTGAGCTTGGGCTGGACCGCGCTCACGACAGCGCCTCTTTCGCAAGGGCGTTGCGCCGGCGCAACGCGGTCGACGAGGCACTTCCAAGGGCGCCGCGCCGGCGCAACGCCGTCGCTGGGGTATATAGGAGCACCAAAGTTGCTGGAAGGCCCGGCTTGCCGGGCCGGATGGGTCCGTGATCCAGACGTTGGGGGCGCTGCACAGCGACAGAAGGGAGGTAGGGTCCGGGGGAGGAACCGCAGGTTCTTCCCACGATGCGGAGCGCAAGCGGAGCGCTCACGACAAGACCATGTCCAGCAGTGCCATCCGGATCTGCACGCCGTTGCGGGCCTGGCGGAAGTAAGCCGCCCGGGGATCGGAATCGATCGCAGGATCGATCTCGTCCACCCGCGGCAGCGGGTGCATGAGGATTGCGCGCCGTCCCAGCAGCGCCATCTCGGGGGCGCCCATCCGGTACACGCCCTTCACCGCCTCGTAGGTGGCGGCGTCGTCGAACCGCTCCTTCTGGATCCGCGTCTGGTAGACCACGTCCACCTGGGGCAGCACCGCGTGCAGGTCCGGCTCCTCGCGCCAGCGCACCCCGTGCTCGTCGAGATGAGCCTTGATGTCGTCGCGCATCGCCACCTGCGGCGGGGCGACGAACCAGACGGTGACGTCGCGGAACTTGCTCAGCAGATAGGCCAGCGAGCGCGCCGTGCGCCCATTGGCGAGGTCGCCCACCATCGCCACCTGGATCCCGTCCAGACGGCCGATCTCGTCGCGGATCGTGTAGACGTCGAGCAGCGCCTGGGTCGGATGCTGGCCCTTGCCGTCGCCGGCGTTGATGACAGGCACGTCACTGACCGCCGCCGCCCGCCTGGCCGCGCCCTCCTCGTTGTGGCGGAGCACGATCACGTCCGAGTAGCCGCTGACGATCCGGATCGTGTCTTCCAGCGTCTCGCCCTTGGCGGCGCTGGAGAACTCGCGGGCGTTGTCCGTGCCCATGGTGCGCCCTCCCAGGCGCAGCATCGCGGACTCGAAGGAAAGCCGGGTGCGGGTGGAGGGCTCGTAGAAAAGGGCGGCCAGGACCCGGCCCTGGAGCCGGCCCGCCGCTCGATGAGGCTCGGCGCGCATCTCGTCAGCGCGGCGGAAGACTTCTTCCAGGAGGTCCCGGCTGAACTGCTGGGACTCGACGACGTGGCGGAGCTTCTGTCCGACGGCCACCAAAAAACCTCCTTACCGGCCTCGCTGGACCGGACTTAAAGGACTTGTCGAGCAGGTAGTTTAGCCGCCGTGGCCGGAGTCCTGTGGTGGGTGCTGACGATTGCGGTCCTGCCGACGGTGGCATGGCTGGTGCTGCCGCAGCTGCTCGGCCTGAGGCGCGCACGCGCCGGCGACTATGCCGCCGCCGAGCGCTGGTATGGACGAGCCCTGAGCCCGCTGGCGCGAATGTCCGGCCAGGGCAACATCGCGGTCGCGCAGTTTTACGCCGGCGAGCTGGAGGCGGCCGAGCAGCGATTCCGTGTGGTCTTCGACTACGCCCGCCAGCACCGGCACCGGCGCTTGGAGAGGCACACCTTGATCAACCTTGGCGCCTGCTTGATCGCGCAGCGACGGCTGCAGGAGGCGGCCCCGTTGCTGGCCTGGGTGGTCCGGGACCGGAAGGCGCGGCCTGAGCAGCGGGCCGCGGCGCTCTACAACCTGGCCTGGATCTCCTATCTGGAGTTCGACTTCGGCGCGGCCGAGCGCAGCCTGGCCGCGGCCCGGCAAGAGGCACCTCGAGGCGGCGGCAGCCTGGCCGTCCTGTACGAGCTGATGGCCGGCAGGCTCGCAACCCGTACCGGGAATTGGGATCTCGCCCGGCGCCACTTGGACGACTCCGCCGAGCGGGCGCGCCGCTTCGGGCGTGGCCTGCCCGGGCAGGTCGCGCTCTCCCGGGGCGCGCTCGAGTACCTGGCGGGCAACCGGGAGCCGGGACTGGAAATGGTGCTGACCAGCGCGGCCTCGCTGGTGGCCGCGGACCGTGGCGACCTGGCCGGCCGCACCATGCTGGGCTTGGCCCACATCGCCCGCACCCAGGGCGACCAGGCTGCCGCTGCCAAGCTGGAATCGGCGGCCGCGAGGTTCCGCGGCATCATGCCCATGCCCTCCCCGGAGGACTGCGCCGCCTACCTGCGCGACTCCGCCGCGCCCGATTAAAGTTGCGTGCCGTGCCCGCGGGAGAGCTGGTGGTCGAGACGCGAGGGCTGAGCAAGCGCTACGGCAACACGGTGCTCGCGGTCGACCAGCTCGACCTGAACGTGCACAGGGGCGAGGTCTACGGGTTCCTGGGGCCCAACGGCGCGGGCAAGACCACCACCCTGCGCATGCTCCTGGGCCTGATCCGGCCCACCGCCGGATCGGCGACCGTGGCCGGCCACGCCCCCGGCGACCCAGCCGGATTGGCCCGGATCGGCGCCATCATCGAGACGCCGGCCTTCTATCCGTACCTGAGCGGCTGGGACAACCTGAAGGTCGTAGCCGATTACGCGGGCGTGCCCGACTCGCGTCTGGCCGACGCCCTGGAGCAGGTCGAGCTCACGCCTCGGGCGAAGACCAAGTTCTCGACGTACTCGATGGGCATGAAGCAGCGCCTGGGGGTGGCCGCAGCGCTGATCAAAGAGCCTGAGCTGCTGATCCTGGACGAGCCCACCAACGGCCTGGATCCCCAGGGCATGATCGACATGCGCAAGCTGATCGTGGAGCTGGGCAAGGGCGACCGCACCGTCCTGGTATCCAGCCACCTGCTGGGCGAGGTGGAGCAGATGTGCACCCGGATCGGCGTCATCCAGGATGGCAAGCTGGTGGCCGAGGGCACGATCGGCGAGCTGCGCGGCGCCGCCACGCTGACCGTGCGCGCCGCCCCGGTTTCGCAAGCGCAGATGGTCCTCACGCGGATGCTCGGCGCTGACGCGGTGATCCAGCGGGATGGCGCCTTCAGACTCAGGGTCGATGCCGGGCGGGCCGCCGAGGTCAACCGGGAGCTGGTGACGGCGGGAGTTGAGGTCAGCGAGCTGGTCTCCGGGCAGCGCTCGCTGGAGGACGTCTTCATCGAGCTCACCGGCACCGAGGGCGGACTGTGAACGTCCTCGGGGTGCTCCAGGGCGAGTTTCTGAAGCTGCGCAAACGGCCGGCGGTCTGGGTCTGCATCGGCATCCTGCTCCTGCTGCTGCTGGCCTTCGGGTACCTGCTGAGCTGGATCGTCTTCACCTACACGAAGCCCCCGACCGGTCCCAACGGAGTGCCGCCGGGCGTGACCTACGCGGACCTGAAGAAGGGGCTCTACCCGCTGCACTTCATCCAGAACACGCTCAACGGTGGCACCCAGCTGGGCGGTGTCCTGGCGCTGATCATCGGCGTGCTCTCGCAGGGCAGCGAGTACGGGTGGGGTACCGTCAAGACCGCTTTCACCCAACGCCCGCGACGGCTGGAATGGCTGGCCGGGAAGCTGGTTTCAGTCGCCCTGACCATGCTCGTGATGACGCTGCTGCTGCTGGCCATGGCCGCGCTGACCAGCTTCGTGCTGGCCACCATCGACGGTGGTGACCGCACCTGGCCGGCTGCGGTCGTGATCCTGAAGGGCATTCTCTCGGCCTGGCTCATCTACTGCTTCTGGGGCTTCTTCGGCTTCGGCCTGGCCACGCTGTTCAGGCAGTCGGCGATGGCCATCGGCCTGGGCCTGGCCTACGCGCTGGTGATCGAAGCCCTGATTTTCGGGCTGCTCTCCCAGTTCGTGGGGGACCCGGTGCGCAAGGTCCAGCAGTGGTTCCCTCTGGCCAACGCCCAATACCTGATCCAGTCCTTCGGCCCGCCCACGCGCGAGGTGGGCGCGAACCCACGACCGCCTTTTGCGGACGCCACCCATGCGGTGACCATGCTGCTGCTCTACTGCGTGGCCTTCGTGATCCTCTCAGCCGTCTTCTTGCAGAGGCGCGACGTCACCAGCTGAGCTGACCTGCTGCGGCCGGTAGTGGTCGCAGATCGGCGACTCGGCTTCGGTGTGGAAGTTCCAGTGGTGGCACCAGGTGTGCCCGTCGAAGCGCCGGCAGGACCCGCAGGTGACGCGCGCGTTGGAGAGTGGGCGCTTCTTCATCCGCCCCCACGGAGGTTCGGAGTTCATCCGCTCTTGACCGGGAGCGGCGTCGGGCTCTGCTGGACCTGGTTGTAGTACGTCAGCTGGTAGTCGGGCGAGGCCTTCAGCGCCTGAAGGAAGAGCTGCTCGGTGAACAGTGCCGAATCGTGCGGGCTGGCCTTGGCGTCGTCCTTCTGGTAGGCGCCGGCGTACTTGTTGAGCGGCGTGAAGCCCATCTTGGTGATCAGATCCTGGGTCGCTGCGTCCTCGCACTCGTGATGGGGAGCATCGCAGAGCACCTCGATGTGGGTGGCGCCGCCCGCCAACTGGACGATCCGCGAGATCCCGTCTTTGGCCTTGTCGGAGACGTCGGAAAAAACGACGTAGCCCACGTCGGGGTTCTGGGAGGCGCGGATCTGGGCCTCGATCGCCGCAATCCGATTCGAATGGCCGCTCACGCCATACGGTCCTGGGGAGGATCCGGAACCGAGCAGCCCGCAACTCGCCGCGAGTAAGCCGACGGCAGCGACGGCAAATCTGTTCAACGCGGCCTCACCCGCTGATATCCCGGGACATCGGCCCATCTGGCGCGATTTTTGGGGCGATATCCCGGGATATGGGTCGCTCTGCCGCAGAGCAGCGCAGTGCCGCTAGTGCCGGAAGTGCCGCTCACCGGTCATCACCATGGCGATGCCCGCGGCATCGGCGGCGCCCACCACCTCGGCGTCGCGCATCGAGCCGCCGGGCTGGATCACCGCGGTGATCCCGGCCTTGATGCCCTCCTGAAGGCCGTCCGGGAAAGGGAAAAACGCATACCGCGCTGAAGTCGCGGGCCAGCACGATCGCATTCGACTTCACGTGCTTGACGGCCAGCCAGGCGAACTCCAGCTGCTCCCACTCCGCCGGTGTGGGCTCGCGCCGCGTCACCACCTTGCACTGGGCGCGGTCGAAACCGGTCTGGTCCCAGGTCTGGACCAGAAAGCCGCCGGGGACCGTGCGCAGGTCCAGGCCCACCACACGCACCGGTCCCGCTTCCAACACGCGCGTGTACTTGCGGCCGGCCAGGACCTGGAGGGCCTCGGCCGACACCGAAGGCGCGATCACGACATCGGTCTTGACATTGATCACCTGCACCGCCGTCTCGGCGTCCAGCTCCTGGTTCAGCGCCACCACGCCGCCGAACGCCGAGACCGTGTCGCATTCGTACGCCCGGCGGTAGGCGTCGGCGGAGCTCTCTCCGGCGGCCAGGCCGCAGGGGTTCATGTGCTTGATGATGGCCGCCGCCGGCCGCGAGAACTCGTGGACCAGCTGGTAGGCGGCCGAGGCGTCCTGGATGTTGTTGAACGAGAGCTCCGGGCCCTGCAGCTGGCGAGCCGAGCCCAGGCCGCCGGGATCGGAACCGACGCGATAGAAGGCGGCGCGCTGGTGCGGGTTCTCGCCGTAGCGGAGCGGCTGGGCCAGCGTGCCCGTGATCGTCAGCTCGCCCGGAAAGCCCGAGCCGGAGTCGACCTCGGCGCCCAGCCATGCCGCGATCTGAGCGTCGTAGGCGGCGGTGTGGCCGAACGCCTCGGTTGCCAGCCGCTTGCGCATCACCGAGGTCACGCCGCCGTCGCCCAGGGCCTGCAGGACCTCGGCATAGCGCTCGGGGCGTACCACCACCACCACGCCGGCGAAGTTCTTGGCCCCTGCTCGGATCATGGCCGGGCCGCCGATGTCGATCTGCTCCAGGGCCTCGTCGAAGGAGCCGCCCGCGGACACCGTCTCCACGAATGGGTAGAGGTTCACGCACAGCACGTCGATGGGCTTGAGGCCGTGCTCGTCCAGGGCCGCCATGTGCTCGGGCCGGTCCCGGCGCGCCAGCAGGCCGCCGTGGACGCCGGGGTGCAGCGTCTTGACGCGGCCGTCCATGATCTCCGGGAACCCGGTCAGGTCGCTGACCGGCCGAGCGTCGATGGAGGCGGTCTCCAGCGCCTTGAGCGTGCCGCCCGTCGAGTACAGCTCGTAGCCCAGGCGGGCCAGGCCCCGCGCGAAGGCCGGGAGCCCGGCCTTGTTACTGACCGATAGCAGCGCGCGCGGCATCACTCGCCATCTCGATCGCCTTGGGCAGGATCTCGTGCTCGCGGGCCTGGACGCGCGCCCGCAACGATTCGGAGTCGTCGCCGGGGAGCACCGGCACCTCCGCCTGGAGGATGACCGGCCCTGCATCGACGTCCTCGGTGACGTAATGAACCGTGCAGCCGGTGCGGGGCACGCCGGCCGCTAGTGCTTGCTCCACGGCATCCATTCCGCCCGCGAAGGCCGGCAGGAGCGAAGGGTGGATGTTGAGGATGCGGCCGGCGAAGGACTCGAAGAGCGGGGCCGTGAAGATGCGGTCGTAGCCGGCGCAGACCAGCAGCTCGACGCCATGCGCGAGCAGGAAGTCGCGCAGCGCGACGTCTCGTTCCAGGGCCGAGGCGAAGCGGCTCTGCGGGAACTCACCCAGCGAGATGCCGTGGGCGCGAGCGATCTCGGCGCCGCCGCAGCTCGGGCGGTTGGTGACCACCGCCACCACGGGAAAGCCCCGGTCCAACAGGTTGCGCAGGTTGGAGCCCTTGCCAGAGACGGCAACACCCAGCTTCACGCCGCCACCACCTCGCCGATCACGGGATAGCCCTCCAGCGGCTGCTCGCGGACCAGCACCATCCCGATGCCGAGGTTGAAGGTGGCCAGCATCTCGCGGTCGCTGATGCGGCCCCGGCGCTGGATCAGCTCGAAGATCGCCGGCATGCGCCACGAGCCGGGATCGAGGCGGTAGCTCAATCCCTCGGGCAGCATCCGGGGCAGGTTGCCCGTGAGGCCGCCGCCGGTGATGTGGGCGGCGGCCTTCCAGTCCTGCGCCTGCAGCTCGGCCAGGTAGGAGCGGTGCGGGTGGAGACCGCTGGAGGGCAGGCCGATCAGCAGGTCGCCCGCGCACACTGCTGGGCGGGGTCCGGCCTCCTCCACCAGGCCCACAACGAAGCCGGCCAGGTCGTAATCGCCCAGGTCGTAGACGCCCGGCATCTCGGCCGTCTCGCCGCCGAGGAGCGCGCAGCCGTTGGTCTGGCAGGCCTCGGCCAGGCCTTCCATCACCGCCGTGAAAACCTCGGCCTCGAGCTGGCCGGCCGCGAAGTAATCGAGGAAGAACAGCGGGCGGGCGCCGGCGGTCGCGATGTCATTGACACAGTGGTTGACGAGGTCGAGCCCGATGCCGCGGTGGCGGCCGGCCGCGACGGCGACCTTGATCTTGGTGCCGACGCCGTCGGCCGAGGCCGCCAGCAGGCCGCCGCCCGGCATCCGGTAGAGGCCGGCGAAGGGTCCCACGCCGGTGATCACCTGGGCGTCCTGCGTGCCCGCGATCAGGGGCTTGACGCGCTCCAGCATGCGCTCGTAGGCGTCGACGTCGACGCCGGCTGCGGCGTAGGCGCGCGTCATCTCAGGAGACCGCTACGACGTCGCGGGGGCGGGGAACGGTGTCCAGGCCGTCCTCGAAGGCCATCTTGTCCATCTCCAGCTGCTGCGGCACCGGCACCGGGTAGGACCCGTCGAAGCAGGCGCGGCAGAACTCGTCGATCGTGCCCGCGCCGACCGCACGCATGAGGCCTGGGATCGAGAGATAGGCGAGCGAGTCGGCGCCGATGAATTGACGCACCTCATCGACGCTGCGATTGGCGGCCACCAGCTGTTTGGAGGAGCCGATGTCGACGCCCATGAAGCAGGGAAAGCGCATGGGGGGCGAGGAGACGCGCAGGTGCACCTCGCGCGCCCCGGCGCGGCGCAGCACGTCGAGGATGCGGCGCGAGGTGGTGCCGCGCACGATGGAATCGTCGACCGCGATCACCCGCTTGCCGGCGATCGAGCGCCGCAGCGGGTTGAGCTTGAGCAGCACGCCCGCTTCGCGCAGCGATTGGTCGGGCTGGATGAACGTGCGGTTGATGTAGCGCGACTTGGTGAGGCCTTCGCGGAAAGGAATGCCGGCAGCTTCGGCATACCCGATGGCGGCCGGGGTGCCGCTGTCCGGGAGCGGGATCACCATGTCAGCGTCGACCGGAGCCGCGGCCGCCAGCTCGCGTCCCATGCGCAGGCGCGCCTCCTCCAACTCGCAGTTCTTGAGGAGCGAATCGGGGCGCGCGAAGTAGATGAACTCGAACACGCACATGGCGTGCCGGCTGCTTTCCTGGAAGCGGACGGACTGCACGCCGTGGGCGTCCATGATCACCATCTCGCCGGGCTGCACCGCGCAGCGCGATCACCGAATCGACGGTGATGATGGCGCAGGAGAAGGCGCCGGTCACGCGCGCGAACGCGCGCTTGATGACTTCGTCCCAAGACGTGCCGTGTGTGTGCTCGATCAGCCGCGCCATCACCTCGGTGTCGAGGCCCGATTCGAACTCCGCACCCGCCTCTTCCAGCTCGCGGCGGATGGCGTTGGAGTTGATCAGGTTGCCGTTGTGCGCGATGGCGCCCTGGCCGAGCAGCGGGTGGCAGAAGGGAAGCGGGTGCGCGTTTTCGGCGCGGGAGGCGCCGGTCGTGGAGTAGCGCGTATGACCGATCGCCACCACGCCTTTCAGCTCGGCCATCACCGCCGGCGAGAACACCTGCGCCACCAAGCCCATGTCGCGATGCACGCGGACCCGCGCGCCGTCACCGACCGCGATCCCGGCCGACTCCTGGCCCCGGTGCTGCAGCGCGAACAGTCCGAAGTAGGTGAGGTTGGCGACGTCGACGTCGCGGGAGTGGATGCCGAAGATTCCGCACATTTAGATCAGCGCCCTGTCCCAGGCGTCGCGCAGCTCGGCCAGGTCGACGTCGACCTGGCCTTCGAAGACGATGCGGTCGCCGTGGACGTTGCCCAGCAGCTCGAACTCCACGTGCTGGCGGCGCGCCAGCGCCTGCAGCTCGGGCATGGCGCGGGAACCGGCCGAGACGATGAAGCGCGCTTGCGACTCGCCGAAAAACGCCGAGTCGAGGCGCAGGTCGCCTTCCACGCGCAGCTCCGGGCAGCGCACGCCGAGGCCGCCCAGCAGGCAGCATTCGGCCACCGCCGTCAGCATCCCGCCCTCGGCGCAGTCGTGCGCCGAATGCAGGAGTCCCGCCTGGGCCGCCGCGAGCACGAACTCCCGCACCGCCTTCTCGGCCGCCAGGTCGATGGCCGGCGGGCGGCCGGCGACCTGGCCGAAAACCACCTTCAAGTACTCGGAGCCGCCCAGGTCGTTGCCGGACGCCCCGATCATGAGCACGAAGTCGCCCTCCTCCTTGAAGCCGGCGTCGACGCGCTTGGTGTAGTCCTCGAGCAGTCCGACCATGCCGATGATCGGCGTCGGATACACGGCGCCCCCCGACTCCGACTCGTTGTAGAGGGAGACGTTGCCGGAGACCACGGGCAGCCCAAAGGCGCGACAGGCGGTGGCGATGCCGGCCACCGCCTCCTCCAGCTGCCAGAACACCTCGGGCCGGTCCGGGTTGCCGAAGTTGAGACAGTCGGTGACCGCCAGCGGGCGAGCGCCCACCGCGGTGAGGTTGCGCGCCGCCTCGGCCACCGCGATCTGAGCGCCCACGTAGGGGTCCAGCTCGCAGTAGCGGCCGTTGCCGTCTATGGTCATGGCCAGCGCCCGGCGGGTGCCCTTGATGCGCAGCAGCGCGGCATCTCCGCCCGGAGGCACCAGGGTGGCGGCCCCCAGCATGTGGTCGTACTGCCGGAAGATCGGCCGCCGCGAGCCCAGGTTCGGGCTGCCCAGCAGGCGCTTCAGCGAGCGCGAAAGGTCCGGCGGCTCCCGGCGCATGAAGTCCAGCGAGAGGATGGTGGCCTGCTCTGGCCGGGGCTTGGATTCCGGGCGCCGGGGCGGCGCACCCTCGGTCAAGAGCTCGATGGGCAGGCTCGCCGCCACCTCGTCGCCCTCGCGGACTGTGAGAAGACCGTCGTCGGTGACCTCGCCGATCACGGCCGCTTCCAGGTCCCAGGTCTCGAAGACGCGCTGGACATCGGCCTCGTGGCCCCGCGCGACCACGATCAGCATCCGCTCCTGGGACTCGCTGAGCATCACCTCGTAAGGGCTCATCGCGGTCTCCCGGCGAGGCACTTTGGCCACGTCGATCTCGGCGCCCGAGCCGGCCCGCGCGACCGCTTCGGCCACTGAGGATGTGAGCCCTGCCGCGCCCAGGTCCTGGATGGCCACCACCGATGGCATCCGCACCAGGTCCATGCAGGCCTCCAGCAGGCACTTCTCCAGAAATGGGTTGCCCACCTGCACCGCCGGCCGGCGCTCTTCCACGTCCTGGTCCAGGTCCAGTGAGGCGAAGGAGGCCCCGTGGATGCCGTCGCGCCCGGTCTGCGCGCCCACCAGAAGCAGCGAGTTGCCGGCCCCCTCGGCGCGCGCCCGCTTCAGCCGGTCAGACCGCACCAGGCCCACGCACATCGCGTTGACCAGCGGGTTCTGGGCGTAGCAGTCCTCGAAGTAGACCTCGCCGGCCACCGTGGGCACGCCGATGCAGTTGCCATAGCCGGCGATGCCGGCCACCACACCCGCGAAGTGGTGGGCCGACGCCGGCAGGGGGCCGAAGCGCAGCGAGTCGAGGAGCGCGACCGGCCTCGCGCCCATGGCGATCACGTCCCGGAGGATTCCGCCCACCCCGGTGGCGGCCCCCTGGTAGGGCTCGATGGCGCTGGGGTGGTTGTGCGACTCCACCTTGAAGACCACGGCCCAGCCCTCGCCTACGTCGACCGCGCCCGCGTTCTCGCCCGGGCCCTGGAGAACGCCATGGCCCTGGCTGGGCAGGCGCCGGAGCAGCGCCTTTGAGGTCTTGTAGGAGCAGTGCTCCGACCAGAGCACCCCCACCATGCCCAGCTCGAGGTCGTTCGGTTCGCGGCTCAGAGCAGAAACCAGGGCCTTGTACTCGTCGCGGGAGAGCGCGACCTCCTTGAGCTTGCGCGCATCAACCATGACGCTCACGCCGTCAGCACCTTGACGCCCGAATCCAGCAGCGAGCGGAAGAGGAAAAGGCCATCCGCGGAACCGATCTCGAGCTCGGCAGCGCGCTCCGGGTGGGGCATCATCCCGAGCACGTTGCCGCGCTCGTTGACGATGCCGGCGATGTTGTGCATGGAGCCGTTGGGGTTGGCTGCCGGCACCACGAATCCGTGCTCGTCGGCGTAGCGGAAGACCACCTGGCCGTGCTGCTCCAGGCGCGACAGCGTGGGCGGGTCGGCGAAGTAGTTGCCCTCGCCGTGCGAGATGGGGATGCGCAGGACCTGCCGGCGCTCGACCACCGCGGTGAAAGCGGTGTCGGTGCGCTCGCAGACCAGGTGCGTCCACTCGCAGCGGAACTGGAGCGCGTCGTTGCGGATCAGGGCCCCGGGCAGCAGGCCCGCCTCGCACAGGATCTGGAAGCCGTTGCAGATGCCCCATACCAGGCCGCCCCGCTCGGCGAACTCGGCCACCGACTCCATCACCGGCGAGAAGCGGGCGATGGCGCCCGTGCGCAGGTAATCACCGTGGCTGAAACCGCCGGGCAGGATGACGCAGTCGCAGCCCTGGAGGTCGCGGTCCTTGTGCCAGAGGTAGCGGAGCTCGGCTCCCAGCACCTGGTCGATGACCCATCCGCAGTCCCGGTCGCTCCAGGTGCCCGGGAAAACCACCACACCGAACCTCAACCCGAAGGCACCTCCGCGGGCGCGGGCGCCTCTTCAACCTCGAACCGGAAGTCCTCGATCACGTGGTTGGCGAGCAGCTTGCGGCACATTTCCTCGACGCGCTCCCGCGCTTCGCGCTTGTGCTCGGCCGTGACCCGGATCTCGACGTACTTGCCGACCCGCACCTCGGCCACCTCATCGAAACCCAGCGTGCGCAGGCCCTGTGCCACGGTCAGTCCCTGGGGGTCGTTGACCACCGGCTTGGGGGTCACGATCACCCGCGCCAGCCAGGTAGATCCCGTCACTCGTTGCGGCCCTTGGGCGGGAAGAGCGGCTTGCCCACGATGCGCTGATAGGCCGTGAGATAGCGGTCGCGGGTCTGGGCGACCACGTCCTGCGGCAGCTCGGGGGGCTTGGACTTCTTGTCCCAGCCCGACCGCGACAGCCAGTCGCGCACGAACTGCTTGTCGTACGACGGCGGTGAGATGCCGACCTGGTAGCCGGCCGGGTCCCAGTAGCGCGAGCTGTCCGGCGTCAGCACCTCGTCGATCAGGATCACGCGGTCGCCGATCGTACCGAACTCGAACTTGGTGTCGGCCAGGATCAGGCCCCGCCGCTGCGCCACCTCGGCGGCGAAGGCGTAAAGGGCCAGGCTGCGCTCCTTCAGCTCATCCGCCAGCTTGGCTCCGACCCGCCGCTTCATCTGCTTGAAGGTGATGTTCTCGTCGTGGCCGGTGTCTTCCTTGGTGGCCGGGCTGAAGATCGGCTGAGGGAGCTTCTGGCTCTCGGCCAGCCCGGCCGGCAGCTTCTCGCCGGCCAGCGTGCCCGACTCCTTGTACTCGGCCCACGCGCTGCCGGCCAGATAACCGCGGACCACGCACTCGATGTCGATGCGCTTGGCCCGGCGCACGATCATGAACCGCCCGACCAGGTCGGAGATCCGGTTGCGCAGCTCCGCCGGGAGGTCCGGGACCATGCCCGAGATCAGGTGGTTTTCCTGGAACTCATGGGTCTGGCTGAACCAGAAGATCGAGAGCTGGGTGAGCACCTTGCCGCGATCGGGAATGCCGTTGGGGAGGACGTGGTCGAAAGCCGAGAGGCGGTCGGTGGCGACCATCAGCAGCCGGTCCCTTGGCAGCTCGTAGGTGTCGCGGACCTTGCCCTTGGCGAAAACCGGAAGCTTGATATCGGTCTCGGTGACGGCCGGCCCCGGCGTCACGCCTGCACCTTCTCGAGCAGGCCCAGGCGCTCGAAGGCCACGTCGATGCGGGCCAGGTCGGCGGTGGGATCGAACAGCTCCTCCAGCCGGGCGCCGATGCGCTCCTGGACCTCTCGGTTCTCCAACAGGTTGGCCCGGAAATCACCGTCACCGTCCAGGGCGCGGTGCGCCGCCCGCTGCACCAGCGCGTAGGCGTCCTCCCGGCTGAGCCCGCTCTCCACCAGCGCAAGCAGGACTCTCTGCGAGTAGACGACCCCGCCCCAGAGCTCAAGGTTGCGGCGCATCTGCGCCGTGTCGACCTCGAGGCCTTTGACCACCTTCGTGAGCTGCAGGGCCATGTAGTCGACCAGGGCACAGGCGTCGGGAAAGATGACCCGCTCGGCCGAGGAGTGGCTGATGTCGCGCTCGTGCCAGAGGGCCACGTTCTCCAGCTCGGTGGCCGCGTAGCCACGCACCACCCGGGCCAGGCCGCAGATGCGCTCGGTGAGCACCGGGTTCCGCTTGTGGGGCATGGCGCTGGAGCCCTTCTGCCGGGCGCCGAACGGCTCGCGAACCTCGGAGACCTCGCTGCGCTGAAGGTGCCGGATCTCCAGCGCGATCCGCTCCAAGGTGGCCGCCGCCACCGCCAGCGCGCTCATGAAGGCGGCGTGGCGGTCGCGGGACACGACCTGGGTCGACACCTCGTCGGTGGCCAGGCCGAGATGCGTGCACACGTACTCCTCGACCTCGGGGTCGACGGTGGCGTGGGTGCCCACGGCCCCGCTCAGCTTCCCGGTCGCGGCTTCCGCGGCGGCTCCTGCCAGGCGGCGCCGAGCGCGGTCCAGCTCGGCCGTCCAGCCGGCGACCTTGAAACCAAAGGTGATGGGCTCGGCGTGGATGCCGTGGGTGCGGCCCACCATCGGGGTGCGCCGGTGCTCGAGCGCCAGCGCCGCGCAGGCCTCTCGCAAGGCGGCCAGGTCCTGGTCCACGAGCTGGGCGCTCTCCTTGATCTGAAGCGCGAAAGCGGTGTCGACCACGTCCGAGCTGGTGAGCCCAAGGTGCAGCCAGCGCGCCTCGGGCTGGCCGACCGAGTCCCCGACCACGGTCAAGAACGCGATCATGTCGTGGCCGACCTGCTCCTCGACCTGCTGGATCCGCTCGACGTCGAAGCTGGCGCGGCGCAGCTTGGGCAGCGCGCCGGCGGGGATGCCGCCCCGCTCCACCCAAGCCTCACAGGCCAGGATTTCGATGCGCAGCCACAGGTCGAAGCGGCGACGATCCGACCAGATCTCCCTCATCCGGGGCGGCGAGTAGCGCTCGATCAAAGGGCGAGGCGAATTATAAGGGGCGCGTGGCCCGGCAAGATCTTGTGTTGGCTACTGAAAGTGGCCACAAGATGTGGGCTCGGCGCTCTGAGGCCGCGCGGAGCCCAGCCGCTAACCTCCTGTTCCATGGCCGGCACCCGTAACTTCGGCTGCCCATGACTCGTTGCACGGATCGACAGGGCGGATGAGCAGCCTGCCGTCGCACGCCGACGAAGTTCAACTCGTCGAGCGCGCCAAGCGGGACCCGGCCGCGTTCGGTGAGCTCTACGACCGCCACTTCAGTCAGATCTACAGATTTGTGTATTCGAGGGTTAGGGATCAATCAGCAGCCGAGGACGTCACCTCAGAGGTTTTCATGAAAGCCCTCCGCGGCATCGGCCGCTATCAGGACACGGGCCGGCCCTTCTCAGCCTGGCTGTACCAGATCGCCGTCAATGCCGTGAACGACCGCTACCGCTCGCAGAAACCGACCGAGGACATCGACAGCCAGGTGGCGGTGTCGGACCGGGGGCCGGCCCTGGACGAAGTGGCGATCTTGAACGAGGAGGTGCGCCAGATCTGGCGGCTGGTGGAAACCCTGCCCGCCCCCCAGCGCACCGCGATGGTCCTCAAGTTCCAGGAAGACATGAAGATCGATGACATCGCCGCCGTCATGGGCAAGAGCCCCGGCGCGGTGAAGCTGCTCATCCACCGCGGCGTCACCCGGATCCGGGAAAACGTGGGCGCGGCGCCGAGGCGAGTGCGATGAGCCCTCGGGATTTCGGCGGCGACTTCGAGGAGCTCGACGAGCTCTTCTCCGACCCCGAGGACCGGCGCCTGGCCGCGATCCTGACCTCGGTCCAGGCCCCCGAGGTCACCGCCGACCCGGCCTTCCGCTCCCAGCTGCGCCGGGAGCTCATGCAGGAGGCCTGGGGTCGGAGCGAGCGCCGGCGCCGGAAGGGGGGCGGCGCCTTCTGGCGAGCGCTCTTCACGCCGCCAGGGTTTGCCTGGGCGGGCGCTGTGGCCGGCGTGGTGATGATCGCGCTGGTGGTCGTGGCCCTGAGCCATGGCCCGGGCAGAGACGGGACGGTCTACGTCACCTACAACGTCGATCCCATCCATCCGGTGGCGGCGGTGCAGCCGATCGAGGTCAAGTTCAGCCAGCCCATGGACCCGACCTCGACCCAGGCTGCCGTCCAGATCACGCCCGCCACCCAGGTCAACTTCCAGTGGACCGACCCCACCACCCTCAAGATCACGCCGGCGTCGGGGTCGTTCGCGCCCAATACCCAGTACACGGTCAACATCGCCCCCACCGTGGCCAAGACCGCCACCGGCGCCGCGGTGCCGGCGGTCAAGCCCGCGCTCTTCACGGTGGCGCCCACGCCCTCGCCGGTGCCAACGCCATCGGCGACCCCGTCAGTCAGTCCGACGCCGCCGGCTGCGATCTCCGGCGAGCACCAGGTCGCGAGCGGGTCGGCGAGTGCGATGGCCTGGCTGCCGGATGGCTCGGCACTTCTTTACATCGCGGGCGACGGCCGGCTGATGAAGGCGTCAGCCTCGGGTTCGGCTCCGCCGGTGGCGGTGGCGGGCCCCGGCGTCCTGCGCTTCGCGGTCTCACCGGATGGGTCGACCGCGATCTTCGCCAGCGCCGGCGCCGTGAGCACGGTCGGTGTCGATGGGTCGAAGCCCAACCAGCTGGCTGCGGTCGCCACGCTGGCGGTCGGCTGGTCTGCGGACAAGCCCGAGTACGTGACCGACAGCTCCGTGGTCACGCCGACCGGCGAGGTCAAGCTGGACCACGCTCTGGCGGCGGGTTCCGCGGTCGCGCTCTCGCCCGACGGTTCCCGGCTTTGGTACGGCGGGCACGTACTCGACCTGACCTCCAAGAAGGTCTCCGACTGGCCGTCGCCGCCGCCGACCTTCCTGGCCTGGTCGCCCGACTCACAGCGCGTGCTGTACTCCAACGCATCCGGCCTGGCGGTGGCCGCCTTCGACGGCAGCTCGCCGGTGACGGTCAGCGGGTCGGTGGTGTCCGGCGCGTCCTGGTCGCGGGCCTCTTTGATCGTCTACAGCGGCGGGGGCGGCCTGCGCGCCATCGACCTCACGGCGGCCCCGCCGAACGACGAGCAGGTCGCGGCCGGCGAGTACTCACAGCCGGTGCTGGCGCCGGCCGGCCAGAACCTCGCCTTCGCGCGCTCGGGTGGCATCTGGGCGGCCCGGCTGCTGAAGGGCACCACCGCCTCGTCCGCGGCCCCCCTCGACAAGGCGGCCGCCGTGGTGACCTCCTTCATGCAGGCCCGCGCCGGCGGCAGCGCTGACCAGGCTCAGGGTTTCCTGGACGCCCAGGGGCGGCGCGACTTCACCACGCAGGGAGGCCCGCAGCTGCTGCGCAGCACGACGCCCAAGCTTTCGCGGTCGTTCACGGTGCTCTCAGGGTCGACGGCGTCTGGAGCCCGCTTCGTGGAGCGCCTGGTCCTGGCGGATGCGGCCGGCAAGGACGTCGACCAGCTGGACGAGACGCTGACGCTGGTCACCGACCCCAGCGGCGCGATCCTGGTCGACCACGCCGTCGACGGCGCCGCCTTCGCCTACGGCGGCGGGCCGGCGGTGCTCGCCGTGACCCGGGACGGGAACTCCTACAAGGTCGAGTTCGACTCCGACCTCACACCGGCCAGCGTCGCCGGCGGGATCCGGCTGGTCGATGCCGCCGGCAAGCCGCTGGCGCTCCAGCCGTCGGTGCAGGGCCGCACGTTGACACTGCCCGCGCCCGCCGGCGCGGGGCCGATCAGGCTGGTCGTCCTACCTGGCCTGAAGGACAAGAACGGCCACGGGGCCGCCGTCGAGTACGACCTGGACCTCTCGGCCCTGGCCCCCGGAGCGGCGAGCTAGGCTCGAGCGCCGGCGCCGGAACTAAATTCCGGCCCAAAAATGGTTCGGGCGCCGGCGCTCGCGGTCATAACCGTCCCACCGCCCGGGCCGCCCGGCACAGGGCGCTCACCGCGGTGGCGTGGGCGATGCCGCCACCCAGCGCCTCCTCCAGAGCGTCGACCAGGGGCAGGCGGCGGGTGATCATGTCGGCCTCGTAAGTCTCCGGCGCACGCGCGTCGTCGACCAGGCCCTGGGCCAGGAACAGGAACTGGCGCGAGTCGAGGAGGGCCGATGGCCGCAGCACGCCGAGGGGCGTCCAGGACGAGGCCCGCAGGCCGGCCTCCTCGAGCAGCTCCCGCTGCGCGCCGGCCATCGGGTCCTCGCCTTCCTCGAGGGTGCCCGCCGGAACCTCCCATGACGTCTGCCCCCACGGATGTCGCCACTGCCGCACGAGCATGGTCGAGCCGTCCTCGAAGACGGGCACGATGAAGGCCGCCGAGGTGGCCCGGAACCACCGGTTCTGGTGGCTGCCGCCGCCGGGCATCTCGATGTCGTCGACGACCAGGGCCAGCCGCCCCGACCGGCAGAGCTCCCGAGACGCGCGCGTCGTGTAGGGCTGCTCGGAGGCGTGCTCCAGCGTCAAACCTTGCGCTTGCGCTCCAGCATCTCGCGGGCGGCGCGCTGGGGCACGCCCTCCCGGAAGGCTTCGACCAGGAAGCCGATGGAGTTTTCGATCGACTCCTCCAGCGGCTCGTTCAACCAGTCCTCGATCAGCTCCTTCTGCGCCCGCACAGTGGAGGGGTGATTCCCCGCCACCTGGCCGACCAGCGCCGCCGCACTCCCGACCAGCTCCTCGGGCTCCACAACGCGGTTGACCAAGCCCCAGGCCAGCGCCTGCTCGGCGCCGATCGGCTCGCCGGTGAGCAGCATCTCCTTGGCGCGGCCCAAGCCGATGTACTGCATCAGCAGCGCGGCGTCGATCACCGAGGGCAGGCCGACCGTCACCTCCGGCATCCCGAAGCGGGCATCGGGCGCGCAGACGCGGAAGTCGGCGGCCACCGCCATCTCCAGGGCACCGCCCAGGCAGTGTCCGCGGACCGCCACCGCCACTGGCTTGGGCAGGTTCCGGATCTGCCCGCAGAGGTCCTTGAGCATCTCGATCAGCGCATGCGCGCTGTCGGCCGTGCCCGAGGCGAACTCGGCGACGTCGACGCCCGCCGAGAACGAGGGGCCCTCACCTGTGATCACGACGCCGCGCACGGCCCGCTCGCCGCCCGCCTCGGCCACCCGGTCGCGCAAGGTGCGCACCATGTCGCGGGTGAGCGCGTTGCGCTTGTCGGGCCGGTCGATCACGACCAGCCGGATGCCGCCGTCCAGGCTCTCGGAGCGGATCACGCCGAGCGCACCACGGCCGCCACCGCGGCCGCCGCGGCGGCCACCGCCCTAGCGTCAGAGCCGTAGTCCATGGGCGAGGTCTCGCCCAGGAACCGCTTCATCTCCTCCAGCAGCTCCGGGTGGTCGTCGATGAAGCGGGTGCTCAGGTTGCCGGCCAGGAAGTCGGGGCTCTCCAGGATCGCCCGGTGGTAGGGGATGGTCGTGGCCGGACCCACCAGCACGAACTCGCGCAGGGCGCGGCGCCCGCGGGCGACGGCCTCGGCCCGGTCGGCTCCGCCCACGATCAGCTTGGCCACCAGCGAGTCGTAGTTGGGCGGCACCTCGGAACCCGGCCCGAAGCCGGAGTCGACCCGCACGCCAGGCCCGGCCGGCGCCACCCAACGGCTGATGCGCCGCGGGTTGGGAATGAACTTGCGCGCCGGGTCCTCGGCGTTGATGCGCATCTCGATGGCGTGGCCCTTCCAGTGCACGTCCTCCTGCCCGAAGGAGAGCGGGTGGCCGGCCGCCACCCGGATCTGCTCTTTAACCAGGTCGACCCCGGTCACCTGCTCCGTGATCGGGTGCTCGACCTGGAGCCGGGCGTTGACCTCCAGGAAATAGAAGTCGCCCTCGCTGAAGATGAACTCGACGGTGCCGGCATTGACGTAGCCGGCCGCCTTCACGGCCTTGATGGCCGCCTCGCCCATGCGCTTGCGGATATCCGGCGTGACCGCGGGCGAGGGCGTCTCCTCGAGGATCTTCTGGTGCCGGCGCTGGATGGAGCACTCGCGTTCGCCCAGGTGAACGGCGTGGCCGTGACTGTCGGCGATGACCTGGATCTCGATGTGCCTGGGCTTGGCCACGTACTTCTCGACGTAGACGGTGGGGTCGCCGAAGGCCGAGCGGGCGGCGTTGGTGGCGGTGGTGAGGGCGGGAATCAGGTCGTCCTCGCGCTCCACGACCTTCATGCCGATGCCGCCGCCGCCCCCGCTGGGCTTGACGATCACCGGAAACCCGATGCCGCGCGCGATCTCGGCGGCTTTGTGCGGATCGTCGATCGCTTCTGACCCTGGCGTCACCGGGACGCCGTGCTTGCGCGCGAGCGCCTTCGCCTCCAGCTTGGAGCCCATCGCGCGCATGGCTGCCGCGGGCGGACCGATGAAGGCGATGCCGTGCGCTTCGCAGACTTCCGGGAAGTGAGGCCGCTCGGAAAGGAAGCCGTAGCCGGGATGGATCGCCTCGGCGCCGTGGTCGACGGCCAGCCTGACGATCTTCTCCAGCTGCAGGTAGGACTCGCTGGGGGGCGCCGGCCCGATGTGGAAGGCCTCGTCGGCGTAGCGGGCGTGGATGGCATCGCGGTCGGCGTCCGAGTACACGGCGATCGTGCTGATGCCCAGCTCGCGGCAGGCCCTGAAGACGCGCACCGCGATCTCGCCGCGATTGGCGACCAGAACCTTCTGGAACAGCTTTTTCATGGAAAGCGCTCGATGACCGCGCTCAGCTCGGCCTCGCCGTGCTCCGGCACGGCAGCCGCGTAGAGCTCGCGGGTCAAACCCAGACCGGGCATCGAGGCGCCGGCGCTGTGGAAGAGGTCGAGCGCCAGGTCGAGGTCCTTGACCATGTCGCGGAGGAAGAACATCGCCGGCGTGTGCCGGCCCTCGGTGTAGGAGGGCTTGCGCGCCTGCAGGTAGGGGATCTGCCGCTGCAGTAGGCCGAAGGCGGCCTCCCGCTCCAGGCCGGCGTGGCCGGCCGCCACCATCAGCTCGGCGGCGCCTGCCGACCAGAGCGCGAGCATGGCGTTGTTGAGCAGCTTGAGGCCGGCCGCCTCCCGCCGGCTCCCCACGTGCTGCGGCTCTCCGAAAGCCGCCAGCACCGGCTTGACGCGCTCCACGTCGGAGGCCTCGCCACCGGCCAGGATCAGCGCCTTGCCCTGCTCGATGGCCGGCACGCTGCCCACGATCGGCGCCGCCACCAGGTGGGCGAAGCGTTCCACCAGCTCGTCCAGGACGTCGGGACCGGCGGTGGACATCTCGACGAAGGCCTGGTCCGTGTCCGGCTCCAGCCGCGCGTAGACGTCGCGCACCGCGCGGGCGTCGGTGAGGATCGACAAGACCACCTCGGCACCGGCCGCTGCCGCCGCGGGGCTCTCCTCGACCCGTCCCACACCCAGGCTGCGGGCTTTCTCCAGCGTGCGATTCCAGAGGGCCAGCTCATGACCGGCGGCGGCCAGGCGGCGCGCAATGGGCGCGCCCATCTTGCCGGTACCCAGGAGGGCGACCCGCATCTCTAGGCGATGGCCAGGATGGCCTGGTTGGGGGTGACCACGTCGCCTTCCTTGACGTAGACGTCGACGACGCTGCCGGCCATCGTGCTGACGATGTCGTTCTGCATCTTCATCGCTTCCAGCACCGCGACCACGTCGCCCAGCTTGACCGGGTCGCCCTTCTTGACGGGCAGCTTCACGATCAGCCCCTGCATGGGCGCCACCACCGCGCCGTCCTTGGAGGGGGCGGCGGTCGCCGCCGGGGCCGGGGCGGCGCCAGCCATGGGCGCCACGGCCATCCCGGCTCCGGAGACGCGAACCTTGAAGATCTCGCCCTCGACCTCCACCTCGAACTCGGCCGCGGCCGGTGCGGGAGGCGCCTGCTCGGCCGGCGGCGGTGGGGGCGCCGCCGCGGCGGGCTCCGACCCATTGGGCGCAGGCGCCTTGTCCTTCGGCTTTTCCTCTCGGGGCGGCGGGCGCAGCAGCTTCAGGGTGAGGGCCGGGAACAGCAGGTAGTTCCGGATCGTGATCGGCTCCTCGCGCCCCAGCACCAGCCGCCGGATGTCGGGATCGGCCGGCTTGGGCGGCCGCCCGTAAAGCCCCTGCAGGTAGTCCTTCAGCTCCTGGGTGACCGTCTCGTAGCGCTCCTTGCCCAGGATGTTGAAGACCGCCTGGGAGGCGATCAGCTGCCGCACGGGCGCGACCAAAGGCGGATCGCCGAGGTCGCTGCGCACGCGCGTGACCTCCTTCAGGACCTGGTCGAAGCGGTCGGCCGCATTGTGCTGTTCCAGCTGGCGCTGGATGTCCTCGAGCATGAAGCCGGGCATCTGGTAGCGGAGCACGTCTGAATCGACGCGGTCGACGAAGCTCGACATGTGCTCGACGTGCCGTCGCTTGACCGGCTCCAGCAGGTCGGTGACCTCGGCCAACCGGTCCATGTTCAAGCCGGTGTCGTAGTCGCCCCCGGCCAGCGCCGCCACCACGCTCTCGCAGCCGGGCTGCGAGGCGCCCCAGGCCAGCGGCGACATCGCGGTGTCGACCACGTTGGCGCCGGCTTCGATGGCCGCCATGTAGGACATGGGCGCCATCCCGCTGGTGCAGTGGGAGTGCACGACGATCGGAACCGACACCGCCTCCCGAAGCGCCGTCACCAGCTCCCAGGTGACCTGCGGCGAGAGGAGACCGGAGGTGTCCTTGACCACGACCTCGTCGGAGCCCATCTCGGCCAGGCCCTTGGCCAGCGAGCACCAGAGCTGCAGCGTGTGGGCGGGGCTGATGGCGTAGGAGAGCGCGCCCTGCACGCGCTTGCCGGCCGTCTTGGCCGCGCGTATCGCGGCCTCCATGTTGCGCAGGTCGTTGAGGGGGTCGAAAACCCGAAAAACGTCAACGCCGCAGTTCGCTGCATGACGCACGAACAGCTCCACCGTGTCATCGGCGAAGTTGCGGGTCCCGACCAGGTTCTGGCCGCGGATCAGGGCCTGGATGGGAGTCTTGGGCAGCGCTTTGTGCAGTCCGCGCAGGTAGTCCCAGGGATCGGCGCCCAGGCGCAGGAAGGTCTCGAAGGTGGCGCCGCCGAAAGCCTCGACCGAGTGAAAGCCGATGCCGTCCATGCGCTCGGCGATGGGCAGGATCTCGTCCGGCAGCATGTGCCCGCCCAGCAGCGACTGGTTGCCGTCGCGGAAGGTGGTGTCGGTCAGCTTGAGCGCCGGGGCCTGCTTCTTCTTGGCCATCACTTATCGATTGGCCAGCGCCCTTCGAGCCTCTCCATGCTTGGCGGCCACCGCGCCGTCGTTGACACCCAGGATGCGGGCGGCCAGCCAGGCGGCGTTCTTGGCGCCGGCTTCGCCGATCGCCACCGTGGCCACCGGGATGCCGGCGGGCATCTGCACGATCGAGTACAGCGAATCGACACCGCCCAGGTGCTGGGTCGGCACCGGCACCCCGATCACCGGCAGGTCGGTCCAGGCGGCCACCACGCCGGGCAGGTGAGCGGCGCCGCCGGCGGCCGCGATCACCACTCGCAGCCCGCGCTCACGCGCGCTGCTGGCCCACTCCATGACGCCCGCGGGGTCGCGGTGCGCGCTGCAGACCTTCAGCTCGTAGTCGATGCCGAGCGTCTGCAGCTGGGCCGTGCACGACTCCATCAGCGGCAGGTCGGACCTGCTGCCGAGAATCACCCCAACCTCAGCCAAGCTCAGCCTCCTGCGCAATATCCGATCGGAAGTAGGCTCCGGGAAATCGTACCCGCACCGCTCCGGCGAGGGCGCTCAGCCGCGCCTCATGGGCGTCCGCGCCCAGGCCCACGGCGGTCACCACCCGGCCGCCACTGGTGACCAGGCCGCGCCCGGCCTGGAAGCGGGTGCCGGCGTGGAAGATCAGCGTGCCGGCCGGGATGGTGGCCAGACCGGTGATCGGGAAGCCGGTCTCGTAAGCCTCGGGATAGCCGGGGGAGGCCACCACCACCCCGACAGCGCTGCGCGGGCTCCAGTGCAGGGGCGGAAGGCTAGAGAGGTCGCCGCGCGCCGCCGTCAGCATCAGGCTGACGGCGTCTGACTGCAGGCGGGGCAGGATCACCTGCGCCTCGGGATCGCCAAAGCGCGCGTTGAACTCGATGACGCGCAGCCCCCCGTTGGTGAGCATGAGGCCGGCGTACAGCACGCCCCGGTACTCCAGGCCCTGGCGGGCCAGCTCGCGCACCGCAGGCTCCAGGATCGTCTTCACCGCCTCGGCGACGGTTGCGTCATCGACACCTCGTGGCGGCGAATAGGCGCCCATGCCACCTGT
>VBEO01000119.1 GCA_005881825.1 Chloroflexota bacterium
GCAACGGCTTACGACGCACGTACTCGCAACGTGCTGGCGACAGCGTCAGTCAAAAAGGCGATGCGCCTGAGCGGCACGGCGAGCGTCGATTCGGCGCAAGTGGCGGCCGCGTGCCAATGAGGGGAAACCTGCAGCGCGGCGCTTCCACGGTGGAGCTGCTGATCGCGATGGCGGTCGCAGGTGCGGTGATGGGCGCGATGGTGGGTGTCGTCTACGTCGCCAACGGCGCGGTCGAGAAGTGGCAGCAGCCGTTGACCGCGGCGGCGGCCCGGCCGATGGTCGAGATCCTCGCCAGCGCGCTCGAGGGCGACGCGGAAACCTTGGTGCCCTGCCGTGTCAGCGCGTCGGAGATCGATTTCGACGATTCACGGTGCCAGCCGCCAAACATCGTGACCTACACGCTGTCGGGGAACGACATCGTCAGGAGCACCAGCGGCGTCAATGCTCACTTGACGCACCGTCTGGCTGCCCGCCCCGCCTTCGCCTGGTCGTGCAGCGTCCAGGACAGCGTCGACGTGGGCGTCATCTCGATCGCCAATCTGAACTACGGAGGACCGCTTCCGAACGTGAGCATCGGCTTCAGCTCTCCAAGAGGAGTGTGTTGAGGCGAATGTCGCGCCGTCCTGGTGAGAGCGGACAGGCCGTGGTCGGGGTCCTGGTTGTCACTGCCCTGGTCTTCGGCCTCGCCGGCGGACTGGTCATGGTGAGCTCAGCCCTGCTGGCCCAGGAACGCGCTGCCCAATCGCCACTGGCCGGCGACCTCGGGGGCGCCAGCGCCATCAATGCGGCGATCGCCCAGGTAGCCGACCGCGGCGTCAGTTCCACGTCGGGCTCGGGTCTACGGTGTACCCAACCGAGCGCACTGACACCCGGCAACACGGGCTTGCAGCCGGCGGGCTGCCTGCGGGTCGACAACCTCAGCACGGCCACCGGCGACCGCGGCCGCTTCTCCGTCAGTGCCGCCAGTGGCGGAACCTGCGCAACCAGCGCCGTGCTCGGGGCGGTCAACCCTGACGGCAGTCCAGCCCGGATCCTGGTTTGGGTCATTTCTCGGGGCAGTGGTGCTGTATGGGTCAACTCCAGCGCGACCGCCTGCGGCCAGCCTGCAGGAACGGCGTGCGCAGCCCTGGGGAACGGCCTGGTGAATGGCGTCACGTTCAACTCGTTTGACTGCTTCGCCAATTGGCACGCTGGCGACGACTCCGTGATGTACGTACACATGACCTTTTCGCGACAGCTTTTCGTCTGGTGGGCCAAATACGCCGCGCTCGACGGTACCGGCGCGACCGGGTCCGTCTACGTCCTGGCCATCCCGACCGGCCTCCCCGCCGTGGACATGATCGAAGCCGAGTTGCTGGCCCCTTCGGACGCGAAGCCCTCGGCCGCTCCGCACGATGACAGCCCCCTGTTCCTCTTCCGAGGCCCGCTGTCGTGAACATCATGAAAGCCCTGCCGCGGACGACGGTGTGCATAGATGTCCGCACAGCACAGCTCGCGATGATCGCGGTCCGGCGATCGGCCATCCAGCACTGGGCCGTGCTGCCGGCGCCGCTGGACCTGGCCACGGACGCGTCTCCCGACGCCGCCCAGGCGGTGGCGAGCGTGCTGCGGGATTGTCTCGCCACTTGGGGAATCAGCCATCCCGTTGGACGGCTGAGCATCTCGGACGATGCGGTCATCATGCGAGCGGTCCAGCTGCCGCCGATGCGCCGGCGCGATGTCCGGCCCGCCCTCGAGTACGCGTTGGATCGGGAGATTCCTTTCCCTGCCGAGAAGTCGGTTCGCAGCTGGTCGCTGACGGGCCGCAGCGATTCACATCTCGATGTCTTGCTGGCGGCCGCCTGGCGCGACGTGGTCGACCGCTACGTCGAGGCAGCTCGTCTCGCCGGTGTGAAGGTCGAGCTGATCGAACCACGGTCCCTCGGCGTCGCGCGCGCGCTCCACGGCGCAGATGCCGTCGTGGTGGAGGCGGTGGCCGGCCGGCTCCATGCTTTGCGGATCGGCATGTTGCCCGGGGTCGCCGAGCAGATGCCCTTCAACGATTCCCCGGCTGCACTGCGGGCCACCATCGACGAGCTGCTGGCTCTGATCGGTCGGCGCTCGGCCGCTCGCAACCAGGCCGCCCCGGCACACGTGTTCATGGCCGGTGACCTGGAGCACACCGCCGGGACCATCGGCTTTCCCGGCGAGCCTGCGTCCGTCCATCTCAATGGCAGCCCACCTCGGCGGCCGGCGGGGTTCCAGGCGGGCCACTACCTGGCCGCTATCGGCCTTGCGATGGCGGACGTATGAGCGCCATGAGCGAGCGGCGAGTGCGGACGTTGAATCTGCTGCCGCGCCCGGCCCGGCGCAAGCTGCCCCGGCCGGGCACGGCGGAGCTCGTGATCGCGTTCGTCGGGCTGGCCGTCTGGTGTCTGGTCGGCTACGGGATTGCGGTGGCGGCCGGGTTCGCGCCATTGCCCCTGGGACCGTGATGTGGGCAACGGTCCAAGGCGCCACCGGAAAAGACTCACGACCAATGATTCAAAGGGAGGTTCACATGATCGATAGGAAGCGAATTCGGAGGCTGCTGCGCAAGCTGCCGAAGAACAATCAGAAGGGCTTTACGCTCATCGAGCTGCTGGTGGTCATCTCAATTCTGGGAATCCTGGCGGCCGTGGTCACCATGAGCATGGTGGGCATTACCAAAGTGGCCCAGGATCGCGCGGCACTGACCGAGAAGCAGACCGTGCAGGTTGCGCTGGACACCATGCTGGCCGACCAGGGGGTGCCTACCGGAAGCGAATGCGCTGCCGCCGGGGCAACCGATGACATGAGCCAGTTTCCATCCAACGCGGGCTATACCGGCACCGCCGGGCACGTTCCCGTGTCGCTGTATCCGCACTACCTGCGGCAGCAGCACACCAACGGCACTTACACGTGCGGGGTCAACGGGCAGATCGCACAGGCGGCCTATAAGCCGTAGAGCTCGGTCGGAGGGAAGTGGGCGGAGGAGGCGCCGGCGTGGCGCCTCCTTCAAATTTTTTGGAAGATCACCAGCGCCGCCAGGTACTTCGCCTCACCAAACCAATTGGATGCGCATGGCCGGCGCTCGGCAGGACAGTACAGGGCCGCTGAGCTGTCAGCAGCGCTCGCGGGTCAGGCTCGGACGCCGATCTCTTGTGGGTACAAGGAGCGGGCCCGGGCTTCTCTCTCGGTCACCAGACCGGCCTCGAGCAGTTGAGTGAGAGATCGCTCCAGAGTTTGTGAGCCATCGCGCAGGCTGGTCTGGAGCACGTTGCGAATCTGATTCGTCTTTCCCTCTTTGATCAGGGATCGCACGGCCGACGTGGCCACCAATACCTCGAACGCAGCCACGCGGCCGCCGCCGACCGCGGGAATCAACTGCTGATAGATGACCGCGGTCAAGATGGCCGACAGCTGTACCCGCACCTGCTGCTGCTGCCCGGGAGGGAAGCCGTCCAGGATGCGGTCGATGGCCTGCGACGCGTCATTTGTGTGCAGCGTCGCCAGGACCAGGTGCCCGGTTTCCGCGATCGTGAGTGCCGATGCGATCGTCTCCAGGTCGCGCATCTCGCCGATCAGCACAACATCCGGATCCTCCCGGAAGACCGAACGCAAGGCTTCGGCGAACGAAGGGACGTCCTCGCCGACCTGACGCTGCTCGACCAGGGAATGCTGGTGGCGGTGCACGTACTCGATCGGATCCTCCACGGTGATGATGTGGCACCCGCGACTGCGGTTCAGGTGTTCGATCATCGCCGCCTGCGTGGTCGATTTCCCGCTTCCAGTAGGGCCGGTCACCAGCATCAGGCCCTGACTCCTCTCGAGCAGGGCGGGCACGATGCCCGGCACTCCGAGCTGCTCGAAGCCCGGAATCTCCAGAGGCAGCAGCCGAAAGGCCGCCGCCAGCGTGCCCCGCTGGAAGAAGGCGTTCCCACGCATCCTGACGTGACTCTGCCATGTGAAGGAAAAATCGACGCTGCGATCCCTTTGCAGGGTCTCCCATCGCTGCTCGCCCAGCAGCGAGCGAAGCATCGGACCAATCAGCTCGGCATCCACCGGAGCGGCCCCAGGCACTGTCACGATGGTGCCGTCCTTTCTGACTCGGGGCGGCGATCCGCAAGACATCAGCAGATCCGATCCACCTAAAGACACGAGTGCGTCTAGCGAGTCGGCCAGGCTCATCGCGTTTGGCCTCAGATTGATCATCTTCTGTTCGCTGATTGAACCAATCCCTCGCACGGGCGACCATCAGCCGTCTCGTACCCGAGCAGGGCATTTGTCCCGGATCCGGGCGACGCGTCCCGACTTTGCGCCTGCGGATGCCACAAACAAACGCATAGCCAATTTGTCCCATCCGCATTCGGGACGTGGGGCCCATGACCCGAAGCACGGCCACCCTTAGGATCATCATCACGCGAACGCCGCGACCACATGCGCAAGTACATCGAAGTCTTCTTCCGATTCTGGGTAAGGTTCACCATCTTGCTGCTCGTCGCGCCCGCCGCGGCGGGCGCCACTACCGTGCTGATGTTTCCCAACTACAAGGCTTACAGCCGGCTATGGGTTGACAGCACGAGCTACTTCGGGGCTTCGCCCACCGGCTGGTCGCAGTACCTGACGCCGGCACAGAACGAGTCAGACAGCCTCAACCAGCTGATGTCCACGCGCGCCTTCGCCATCGATCTCGACGCCCGCATGAAGACCGCGCTGCCGGACCCGGCTGAACGCGGCCGTGCCCTGGCGGCGGCCGGCTTCCAGCTCGGGCCGCTGGGCACCCACTTGATCCAGGTGAGCGCGAGCTGCGACACGCCGTCAACCTGCGTGGCCCTCGTCCAGGCCGGAGTGGATGTGCTGCGCGACGAGCAGGTGCAGCTCGAAAAGGACAACGCCAAGGCCGGCATCGACTTCCTGAACGTGCAGCTCACCGATGCGCGCACGCAGCAGCAGGCGGCGGAAGATGCGCTCCAGAAGTACATCGTCGACCACCCA
The DNA here is from genome assembly GCA_005881825.1 of Chloroflexota bacterium. GTDB lineage: Bacteria > Chloroflexota > Dormibacteria > Dormibacterales > Dormibacteraceae > CF-28. Next base: position 4,996 of record VBEO01000119.1, read on the forward strand.
GGCGTGAAGGTCGATCCGGCGGCTGCCAGCAACGGCGTCGAAGCGTCCCGTCTTCTGAACGACGTCACGCAAGCACGCCAGCGCGTAACCAGCATCCAGGATCAGCTCAGTCGCGACCAGTACATAGCCTCGGTCTCCACAACCCTGTATCAGGCCGGACCACGCGTCCTGGACGCTCCGGCGATCACCCGCGGCGGTCTGATCGGCGACGGTGCGAGCTTGAAGAAGGCGGCAGTGGCCGCGGGTGCGATCTTTGCGGTCGGCTTCGCATATCTCGTACTTCTGGGTTGGCTAGATAAGACCGCACGTGACACACGTGAGATCGAGCACCGCTTCAACGTCCGCGTGGTCGCGACGATCCCGCGCTTGAACTCGGTCGAGAGAATCGGGTGATGCAAGCCATCGGAGTTGCCGAGCAAACGCTGCTGCAGGCGGTGGACTCCGCCCTCGAGATCCGGCGCCCGGCGTCAGGTTTCGTGGTGCGTCCGGCGGATCCACCCAAGCCCGTGCTCCTGCCGCCGTGGTTCCTCGATCGGTGCCGGCAGATCTATCTGTCGGTGACTTTCGACGATGTGACGAGGATCATCGGGGTCACCAGCGCACTACCCGAGGAGGGTAAGACCTCGGTGGCGATCGGAGTTGCTTCGGCGATCGCCTCCGATACACGGGAGCCGACGCTGCTGCTGGAGACCGCGTTTGAGAAGCCGGCGCTCGCACGCAGCCTGGGCATCGGGCCCGAAGGCGGTCTCGCCGAATGGTTGGAGAGCGGCGCCCAGCTGCGCCTGGCCAGGATGCCGTACCTCCCCCAGCTGGTCGTGATGCCCTCCGGAGCCGCGCACCGCGATCCCGCCCGCCTCCTATATCGAATGTCGGAGTCGAACGTGCTCGGGCAGCTGACACAACGATTTCGCAACATCGTGCTGGATCTGCCGTCTGTGCTGAACGTCCCCTACAGCTCGCTGGCGGCGCGCCTGGCCGAGCGCCTGGTGGTCGTGGCGCGGCACGGCGTCACTAACCTGGACGATCTCGAAAGCGTTGTCTTCCTGCTCGGTCGCGAGCGAGTCAGCGGGATCGTCATGAACGCCGCGGACTACCGAACACCGGCCTGGCTGCGCCGGCTCCTGTAGCCGCCAGATGGCCTACACCTTGCTGGTGGCCGGGGTGATCCTCTACGGACTTCGCGGCGGCACGCCTGATCGGCGCGTGTATGTCGCGATCGCGGCCGCCGCAGCCGTGGCGACCCTCTGGATGATGAGGTGAGGAGCGCGGCGTGCTGTTCGTGAGTCTCGCCATCCCGGCGGCGCTCGTGGTGCTCGTCCTGAGATGGCCGCGCCTGGCGCTCTACGCGTTGATGGCCTGCGCGATCGTTTTCGAAATCTTCCCGCTCACCTTCTCAGACTCCTTCACCGACGATTTCGGCTTCTTCCTCAACCTCAACAACAGCGCCGGACTGCCGATTTCGGCGAGTCCCGCCGACCTGACGGTGATCGTCGCCCTCCTGGGATGGCTGCGCGCCCGAGCGGGCGACCATTCCTTGCGTCCGGACGGTCCCCTGCTCAAGGCCTACGTCCTGTTCGGCGTGGCGCTGGCCATCGCCGAGGTGCACGGCCTGCTCTCGCAAGGCGACTTCAACGTGACGCTCTGGGAGCTGCGACCTCAGATCTACGGCTTCGCGACTTTCGTGGTGGCTTCCTCGCTGATTCGTGACCGCCGGCACCTGGTGATCCTGGCCTCGATCTTTCTGGCGGCCGCGTCGGTGAAGGTGGGCGTCGGCTACAACCGTTACTTCAACACCCTGCATAGCGACCTCGGTACGGCCGAGGCGATCCTGGCTCACGAGGACTCCTACTTCTTGAGCATGGTGATCGTGGCGTTGGTGGCGGCGCTGATCTGGTTCCGGCGGCGAATGGTGGTGCTGGCGCTGTTGGTCCTGGCGCCCTTCGCCGGACTGGTGATGCTGGAGAATCACCGCCGCGTCGGAATCCTGGCTTTGGGCGCGGCCCTGGCGATCATCACGATTCTCGGAGTTCGGTTCGAATCGCGAATCCGATATCGCATTGCCGCAGTGGCCCTGGTGGCCGGCCTCGCCTACGCCGGCCTGCTCGTCGCCTTCTGGAACGCAGAGTACGGTGTGGCCGCGCAGCTGGTGCGACCGGTCCACTCGCTGTTCCAGCCAGACGAAAGGGATTACAACTCCAATCTGTATCGTCAAAACGAAGACGCCAATCTGGTCGCCACCTATCAGCAGAGTCCCCTCATCGGCGTTGGCTTCGGGCTGCCGATGCAGGTTGTGTTTCCGCTCGCGGACATCTCGCAGCAGTATCCCTTCTGGCAGTTCATCCCTCACAACACGATCTTCTGGATCGGGATGCGCATGGGGCTACTCGGCATGATGACCTTCTGGGGCATGTTGGGAATTGCGCTGCTTCAGGGAATCCGCGTGCTGCGCGATGAGACCATGCCGCTGGTCAAGGCTTCGGTTGCGTTCGCCCTGGCAGGTGTGATCGCAGAGCTCATCGTCGGTTTCGGCGATCTCCAGCTCGAGAACTACCGGAACCTGATTTTCTTCGGTTGCATGCTCGGCGTCATCAACGCCGGCCACCGGATTCGCGAAACTGTCCACGCCAAACGGCCCGCTTGGGCGGCTGTCCCAACCATTCCTGGCGTTCCCATGGGCGGCGGCTGGAAGCCTTCCTACACTCCGCTCACGCCGTCAACGCCCGCCGGCTGAACGCCGGTGCCTGGAGAAAGCTGAACCCGTGCGAATAGTCATCATCGGAGCCGGTCCCGTCGGTCTGGGGGCCGCCTACCGGTTGCAGGAGCTCGGACATCGTGACTGGGCGCTCTACGAACGCGGCGAGAAGCTGGGCGGCCTGGCGAGCAGCCACACGGATTCAGCCGGCTTCACTTACGACATCGGCGGCCATGTCATGTTCTCGCATTACAAGTATTTCGACGCGCTGGTCGAGAAGATGCTGGGAGCCGACCACACGCGGTTGCTCCGTGAGAGCTGGATCTGGATGCGCGATCGATGGATCCCTTACCCGCTGCAGAACAACATTCGGCATCTCCCGGCGGCAGAACTGCTCGAGTGCCTCGACGGGCTGGTCGATGTGCAGGGCGCCGATGCATCCTCAGCTCGCGATTTCGGTGAATGGTCCGAGCTGCAGTTCGGTGCCGGGATCACGCGCCACTTCATGCGGCCCTACAACTTCAAGGTATGGGCGCATCCGCTCGAGATGATGAGCAAGGACTGGATCGCCGAGCGGGTCGCCGTCGTCGACCTCAAGCGCGTGCTGGCCAACATCATCAACGAGCGAGACGACCTGAGCTGGGGGCCGAACAACATGTTCAAGTACCCGCTGCACGGCGGCACGGGACGGCAGCACCGACCGCTATGACTTCCTGATCTCGGCAGCGCCCATCCCGGAGCTGCTGCGGATGATCAAACCGTTTCCCGAATCGGCGATGGCGGCCACACGCGGCCTGCATAACAGCCACGGTCTCGTGGTGGGCGTCGGAATCAAGGGCCCCTGCCCCAGCCCCAAGTGCTGGACTTACTTCCCGGAATCGTCGTCGCCGTTCTACCGCGTGACCTTCTTGTCGAATTATTCGCCCAACATAGCTCCGCCGGGGCACTTCCTATTGCTGACCGAGACCTCGTACTCGGAGCACAAGCCAGTGTCGCGCTCTGGGATCGTCGACGCCGTCGTCGACGGTCTCGTCGCCACGCGGCTGATTACGGATCGTCAGCGGGCGGACATCGTCTCCACGCACGTCTTCGACGTCGAGTACTTCTACCCGGTGCCCACTCTCGACCGTGACGGGGCTCTAGACACGATCCAGACCTACCTGCTCGACCGGGGGATCCTGTCGCGTGGTCGATTCGGGGCCTGGAAGTACGAGATCAGCAATATGGATCATTCAGTCATGCAGGGCGTCGAGGCGGTCGACTGGCTGCTGCTCGACAAAGCCGAAGAGACCTGGCGGCCTCCGGCGCGCCATGCGGTCACCGTGGGAGGGCCGGCAGCGGTAAGGCAGGCGCTCGCAGCCGCCGGGGGATGACGTCGCGCCGGTCGGTGATGATCGTGTCCGAACGCCTCGACCCCGAGCGGCGGGCGCGCATGGCTAACGGAATCGAACCGCGGACCGAGGGCTTGCTGCTGGAGCGGGAGCATGGGGTCGAGCTGCACGACTGGTCCCGCCTGGGCAGTGGCCGAGTTCGCTCGCCCGGCCTCGCCATGCGCCACGTTGGCGCAGTCCTGGCCGGCGCCAATCGGTACGACGCCATCCTCTCGGACGGTGAGCACGTCGGCATCCCACTTGCATTGGCCAAACGTGCCCTCCGCATTCGAGCGGGCCATCTTGTGATCGGCCATCATCTGACCGTAGGCAAGAAGGCGCCCTTCTTCCGATTGCTGCGCGCACACACCGGGATGTCGGCCGTCCTTCTGCATTCACGCCGGCAGCAGGAGCTGGCCGAGCACCGGCTCGGGATCGACGCCGCACGTTTGAAGCTGGTGCCATATGCGGTCGATCAGCGGTTCTGGACGGCGGGGACGAGAAGCGAGGAGCCGCTGATCGTCAGCGCCGGACGCGAGCACCGCGACTACACGACTCTCGCCGCCGCCTTGTCTGACCTCCCGGTATGTGTGATGGTCGCAGCCGGAAGCCTTCACTCACCCACCGCCAACTGGTCCGCACCAACCGACTGGCCCTTCAACTTTCTGCGCTTGCAGGCCACCCGCGTTGAGCTGCGAAAGCTGTACGCGCGGTCACTCATGGTCGTCGTACCGCTCCTGGAGTCCGATTTCCAGGCCGGTGTAACAACGATCCTCGAGGCGATGTCCATGGCCAAGCCGGTCATCGCCAGTGCAACCTCCGGACTCGCTGACGTGATCGTGGACGGAGAGACGGGCATTCTCGTCCCGCCCGGCGATGTGGGCCGGCTGCGAGCCGCGGCCTCGGAGCTGCTTGGCGATCACCATCTGCGCCGGCGGCTCGGCGAAAACGCGCGTACCGCGGTGGAGTCAGGCTTCAGCGT
>VBEO01000075.1 GCA_005881825.1 Chloroflexota bacterium
GCTTGCCGTGGCCCCACTCGACGGCCGTGACGACGCAGTCCAGGGTCGCCAGCGGGCGCTTGAGCTTGAGCCATGCCATGCCCCTGCGGCCGGGCGAGTACGCGCTGTCCGGGTCCTTGAGCATCAGGCCCTCGTTCCCCCGTTCTCTCGTCTCGGCGAAGATGCGCTCCAGGTCGGCTTCGCCCGACGCCGACTCCACTCGGGCGAGCAGGAAGGGCGCCTGCAGGTCGAGCGCATCGAGCCGCGCCCGCCGCGCCCGCAGGGGCAGCTCCAACAGCGCCTCGCCGTCCGCCCAGAGCAGGTCGAAGGCCACGAAGACCAGCGGCACCGCCTGGCGCAGGGCGGAACTGACCACCTTGCGGCCGAGCCGGCGCTGCAGCTGCGAGAAGGGCAGCACCTGGTCCCCGGAATGCGCGAGCACCTCGCCGTCCAGGAGCAGGTCGTGGGGCAGGGTCAGCGCTGCCTCGGCGATCTCCGGGAAGGCGGCGGTGGTTTCTTTGAGGTCGCGCGAGAAGAGCTCGACGCGGGCGCCCACCCGGTGCAGCTGGCAGCGCACGCCGTCGTACTTCTCCTCCGTCCACACGGTCTCGGCGGTCGTCCGCTGCACGGCCTCGGCGGGGGTTTCGACCGGACTCGCGAGCATGAAGCGGATGGGCTGGAAGAGCTCGATCTGGGTGTCGCTGAGACGGCCGTGGCGCACCCGCACCGCGGTCTCACCGATGTCGCCGGTCAGCATGTGCACGCGCTTGACGGCTTCCAGCGGAGTCTCGAAGGCGCGCGCCAGCGCCGCCTCCACGATGCCTTCCTGGAGCCCGATCCGCATCTCTCCGCTCAGCACCTTCACCACGTAGCGGGCCGCCTGCGGGTCGAGCGCGGCCAGCAGCTCCCGCAGGCGCTGCTGCTTCGGGGCCACGCCTTTGGCGGTCCGGATCTCTTCGAACGCCTGCGCTACATCCCCAAGGCCCAGCGGCTCTCGCCGGGTGGCGCCCTCCAGGGCCTCGCCGGTCCAATCGCCGAGGTCGGAATGCTTGAGGAAGAGCGAGCTCAGCTGCTCCGGCTCCAGCGGGCTGAGCGAGTCGACCGCTCGTCCGATCGCGGCCCAACCCAGGTTCAGGGTCTTGCGCTCGCTGCGGCCGTAGGCCAGGCCGGAGAACCAGTTGGCCGCCCGCCGCAGGTCGTCGTCGGCGAGCATGCTCAGGTACTCGGCCAGCAGCCGCGCCTTCTCCAGCGTGGAGGTCGTCGCCCCGATCGCCCCGGCGGCCCGGGCGAAGTCCAGCACGGGGTTACTTTAGAGTCGCGTTGCCGAGCTGCACGGTCTGCGGAGCCCCGCCCCTGGCCCGGACCTGCGTCTTCTGCCACACCGAGCAGCGCTCCTTCACGGCGCCGACCGTGGTCGGCCTGCTCGACTACCTGGCCAGGCACCTGCCCCAGGCCGAGGTCCAGCGCGGCGGCTTCCTGGGCCGCGGCAGCGTGCGCCGGCTGGAGCTGCAGGCCGGCGGGGAGAGCTTTACCGGCCGCTTCCGGCGCGGCGAGCTCGAGCTCACGCCACGCCTGCCCGCGACCGCCTGGACCGAACGCCTGCTGGTCGCCCTCAGCCGGGAGGCAGCCGGCGACGCCGACGTCAGACGCGCGGTCAGCCGCTCAGGCTGGGCACTCCGCCAGTAGCCGCTGGAGGGCGGCCGCGTCGGCTTTGTTCGCTTTGATGAAGAGCTTCAGCCCGGTCTTGGGACCCCAGGTGCCCGCCACCATGCCGTCCAGCAGCAGCAGGGGCAGCCACTGCAGGTTGGCCCGCACGTAAACCCTGTCTCGATATGCATCGGGCAGGATGCGTCCCCGATTGGCGGGCGCGTAGGCGAGGACCACGTTGTCGAACCAGGGCAGCAGGCGCGGCGGCGCCGGTGTCTCGGGATGGGGGCGCGGGGCATCCGCAAGGTCGAACAGCCGGCGGCCGCGTTCGTCTTCGAAGCGCTCGAGATCCAGGCCCTCGAGGGCGGCGCGCACCGGAGGCGTTTTGAAGCCAATCCACTGCGCCACGTCGTCGGCGGCCGCCGGTCCGAAGGCCTGGAGGTGCAGGCGGACCACGTCCCGCAGCGCCGTGTCGGAATCCGGCCATTGCGCCGGCGCCACCGGAGCTGCCAGTGCCCGGTGCTCACTACGGCGCCCTTCGGGCGCGCGCACCAGCGCGTGCCATCGCAGCAGCGGGCGCCAGCGGTACTGACGCTGGCGCGCCAGTTCGGCCGCATCGATCTTGCCGCCATGGCCGGTCACCCAACCCTCCACGAAGTCCACCAGCTCGGGCTGCGTCCGGGGCTCGGCGGCGAATTCGAGCAGCGCCTGCCGCAGCGGCTCGAACTGCGGTTGGGCCCGGGCTCCGGAAGCCTCCACCACCGCGGCGTAGCTCGGGTACTGGGCGGCGCTGACCAGGTGCAGCGTGCCGCGCAGCAGGGTTCCGTAGAGGAGCCGGCGCCCCTCCAGCGCCGGCGTCAGCTCCGCCTTCCGGCCGGTCCGGGCCCACAGGCCGACCGGAGGTGCGGCCCAGTTCTGGGCCTGCAGCGGGCCGATCCTTTCCAGGACCTCGACCGGATCCCCCGCCAGCGGCTCCAGCAGGCCCTGGCGGGCGAGCAGCGCGCGGTTGAGCGCGCGCTCGCTCAGTACCTGCGCGCCCAGATCAGGCTCCACTCCATGGAGTAATCGACGCGACGCCCTGGCGCGGCGGCCGCCTCACGCTCCAGCCGGCGAAGGCCGGCCCGGTATTCCGCTTCGCTGATGTGGTCGAACGTCGAGAGGTAGCGTTCCCCGACTGCGCCGGCCAGCCAGGCCAGCGTGGGGCTGCGGCGGACCCGAAACTGCTCGGCCGCGACGCGGGGAAAGCCCGCTCGGGCCAGCAGCGACATCCACCGCTCGGGTGGCGGGAACCGTGCGGCGTCGATGGCCCGGAAGCTGGGAAACCAGGCATTGAGCGGAAAGGTTTGCACGTGCTCAGGGGTGGCCGTCCAGATCGCGGCGTGGCCGCCGGGCCGCAGGACCCGGTGCAGCTCGGCGGCCGCCAGCGCCTTGTCTGGGAAGTGGTGGAAGGCCAGCGAGGCAAAGGCCAGGTCGGCGCTGCCGCTCTTCAGGGGCAGCGCCTCGGCGACGCCGCGGACGACGCGCAGGCCGCGCGCCTGGCGCAGCATGGGCAGCGCGGGGTCCACGCCGAGCGTGCGGCAGCCGCGGAATTCCCTCAGCAGGCGCCCGGTGCCGCAGCCGATCTCGACGACCAAGCCGCCCGCCGGCACCGGGCAGCGCTCGAGAGTCAGCCGTAGGCGGCGGCGATCGCCCGAACGCAGCGGCCGGTAGCGCGCGTAGACGGGTGCGCGTTCAAAGAGCGAGGGCGAGCTGCTCACTGGCGGCCAGCGCGTGTGCCCTGACGCCCCGCTTGCGCAGGTGCCGGGCCAGCTCTTCGGTGAAGCCGTGCACCGTGTAGACCTTCTCCGCCCCCGAGCGGTCGATCACCGCCAGCAGCTCGTCGAAGTCGCAGTGGTCGGAGTAGGGGAAGGCGAAGTCGGCGCCGAAGAGCCGCCAGAAGCTGGGTTCCTGGGCCCAGCCCGAGACCAGGGCCGTGCGATGCCGTGGAAGGCGCCGGACCGCATCCTTGCCGCTGGGCGGCGCCACCACCACCCGGCGGCCGGGCCGCTGGGGATCGAGCTCCGACCAGGGGGGCAGGCTGGCGCCGGCACGCTCGTAGGCGCGGGCCGGCTCAACGCAGCGCTCCTCGAGGGCGAACTCGAAGCCGTAAGGCGCCAGGGCCAGCATCACCTCCTGGGCCTTGCCCAAGGCGTGAGTCAGCAGCACCGGGACCACGTTCGCGTCCAGCGCCCGGCGGCAGAACAGGGCCAGCGTCTCCACGACGGAATCCGGGTCCGGAAACCGGAAATGGGGCTTGCCGTAGGTGCTCTCCAGGACCAGGACCTCGGCCTTGGGCACGGCGGTGTCGGGCCGGCCCCAACCGCGGCGGAGCTTGATGTCCCCGGTGTACAGGAGCCGCACGCCGCGGTGTTCGAAAAGCACCTGGGCCGACCCGAGCATGTGGCCCGCGTCGTACAGCGTCACTCTCGCGTCGCCGAGGGGCACGGTCTGGCCCAAGCCGACCAGCCGCGCACCTCGTGGCTTGCGGGGACCGGGCGAGAGCTCGAGTGTTTCGCTGGTGAGCAGTGCGTGGCGATGCCGGCGGGCGTGGTCGGAGTGGGCGTGGGAGACGAAGGCGACCTCCCGGATGGTCTGGGGATCGAACCAAAGGTCGTGCCCGACCAGGCTGATCCCACGATCCCAGGTCACGTGATGGGTCACGGCAGCGCCTCGTTGGGGATGCCGATGTCGGCGATCTCGACATGTCCGGCGAACGCGGGACCGTCGCCCTGCTGGAGGCCGACCTTGAGGAAGCCGAGCGTGACCGTGACCCGGGCGCGGATACAGGGATCGTAGGCGCGGCCGCTGTCGGCATCCAGCCCCGAAGGCAGGTCGGCGGACACAATCTCGACGCCGGCCGCGTTGGCGGCGCGGATCCATTCCGCGTATGTGCCCTCGGGTGGACGGCTGAGGCCGGTGCCCAGCAGCGCGTCCAGGATCACCTCGGCGCCGGCCAGGCGTGGCTCGTTTTCGATGCTTAGGCCGAGCCGCTCGAGCACCTCCGCCTCGCCGGCCGCGGGGCCCTTGAGGCGGTTGCGGTCGACGCAGGCGACGGCGTGCAGGCGGCCCCAGCGGTGTAGATGGCGGGCCGCGGCCAGGCCGTCGCCGCCGTTGTTGCCGGTCCCGCAGAGCACCGTGGTCTGGCCGCGGCAGTGGCGGGCCAGCTCCCAACCCGCCGCCTCCATCAGCCATTCCACCGGTAAGTGGAAGCGCTCGGCGCAGACCCGGTCGACCTCGCGCGCCTGCGCGCTAGTCAGGCTGGGGGCGTTCCACAACGAAAGAGCAGTGCGGGTCGTGCCGGTGGATGCTGTTTGACTGCGAGACCGAGGCGCCCAGCAGGTTGTTGAGGAGGTGGGGCGTGATCGTGCACACCTGCGGGAACTTGAGGGCGGTGTTCCGGAAGGGGCAGTTGTGGATGGTCACCCGCACGCAGCCGTCGCCCAGGTCCTCATGGTCGGCCAGTGTGCCTGCCCGGCCGATCCAGGTGACCACCCGCTCCAGCTTCTGGTCGAAGTCGAGGCCCTCCAGGTCCGGTTCCATGGCCGTGGCGTGGCGGAGCGCGACCCTGCGGAAGACCTCGTCCAGGGCTTCGGGCCCGCCCATCTCCTGCAGCTCGGTGAGGACCATGGTCGCGAGCTGGCCGTAGCGCTTGGGGAACGCCGCGTCGGCGCGATCGGTAAGAGAGAAAAGGAGGGAGGGGCGACCACGTTTGTGGCGGACCGGCTCGGAGCGCACATAGCCGTCGCGCTCGAGGTTGGTCAGGTGCTGGCGGACGGCGTTGGGAGTGATGCCCAGCTCGGTGCTGATGGTCTCGGCGCTGGCCGCCTGGCGCCGCCGCAGGAGTTCGAGGATCTCCATGCGGGTCGAGCGGCCGGCGATCAGGGAGGACATCTGGGCCTGGCTCGCGGCGAGCTTAGCACAGGGGCGAACACCTCTTGGTTATTTTTTCAAGTCCATCCTTGACAAATTCCCGATGCGTTTTAGAATGGCAGCGTCCCGGCTTAGCGAAGGGGAGTGCTTCAGATGATTGAAGAAGCGTGCGTGGCGATTGATGACCTGTCCGAGCGGGAGCGCAAGCACCGCGAGCTCAAGTACGCCCGCCGCAACAAGATGCGCTACATCGACCGGCTCCTGAACGAGCTGGAGATGCTGAACCTGGCCGAGCAGGTCGAGATCCCGGGGGCCCTGGTGGTCGCCGTGGACCAGCTCCTGGAGGACTCCGAGGTGGAGACCGAGCTGCGCCCGAACACCGTGGTCACGGCCATGGACCTGCTCTACGAGATCCAGGACAGCCTGATGTACAACCAGATCGAGGACGAGTAGCCGGACCGGCTGTCTCTCTGGGTCGAGCGCCGGCGCCGGAACTGTTCTGAGCGCCGAAAAGCGTTCCGCCGCCGGCGCTCGGCTTTGGCTCTCGGCTCTGCTCGCTTTCCTGGTGACGCGCGCGGGCTACGTGGCGATCACTTTGGCCGTCGGACTCGCCCACGGCCGCCACGATCCTGCGGCCCTGCTCGACAGCTGGCGGCAGTGGGACACCGGGTGGTACCTGGACATCTCGCGCCGCGGCTATTTCGATCCCGCGACCGCGGTCTTCTTTCCGCTTTACCCGGCGGCCATAGCCGGCATCGCGGCGGTCCTGGGCGAGCCTTCTCGGCTGGCCGCAGCCTTGGTACTGGCCAATGGGGGCGCACTGGCGGCGATCGTGGGGATGGTGGCCCTGGGTGTCCAGGAAGTTGGAGAGGCGGCGGGCCGGCTCAGCGTGCTCCTGTTCCTGTCCTACCCCTTCGCCTTCTACCTGGCCGCCGCTTACACCGAGGGGCCTTTCATAGCGTTCGCAGTTTGGTCAGTGGTCATGGCCCGGCGCGGCCGTTGGGGACCGGCCGCCGGCCTGGCCTTCCTGGCCGGGCTGACGCGGGTCACGGCCATCATCCTGATCCTGCCCCTGGTCTGGGAGCTCGGCCGCCAGCGCGGTTGGTGGAACCCCTGGCTGGCGCCACTCGCCGGAGCGGTACCGGCGGCCGTGCTTCTCTTCATGGCATACCTCTGGCGGCGCTTCGGCGATCCCCTGCTGTTCTTGAAGGAGCAGTCCCTGGCGTGGCACCGCCACCCGGTTGACATCTTCACGGTGCTGCCGCGGGCGGCGGCGCGCATCCTCCGGCTGCCGCTCCTCGACGAGACGCGCTGGGTGCAGACGGCGGAGGTCACAGCCGTCCTGCTCTTCGCCGCGCTGACCGTGATCGCCGTGAGGCGGCAGCCGCTCAGCTTCACCCTTTTCATGGTGGGCCTGCTTTATCTGAGCGTCGCCTCGCCGATCACGACGGGACCGTACTACCTGCAGAGCGCCGGCCGCTTCCTGCTTGCGGCCGTCCCCGGCTTCCTCTACGCCGCGCGTTTGCTGGCCGGCCGGCGGTACCTGGAGCTGCCGGTGCTGGCGGCCGGCTCAGGACTGCAGGCTTTTTTCGTTGGGCTCTTCCTGAACGGGCACGTGATCGAGTAGGCGGGTGGCCTGCGGGTAGGGAAAGATGTCGATGATCTCGCCCTGCTGGATCTGGGACTGCATCTGGTGCCAGAAGTCGACCGTGTAGAGGTCGCCGTGCACCTCGTCCATCACCTTCTGGTGCTCCGGCGGCAGGCCCATGAAGCGCGGGAACTCCTCCGGGAACACGTCACGCGGACCGACGCCGAACCACGCCTCTGAATCGAAGTCGTCGTCGTCGTGCTGCGCCGCGGGCATGTCGCGAAACGTGAAATCGGTGAGCAGGCCCAGCTCGTCGTAGTCGTAGCAGACGACGCGGCCGTTGCGGGTCACGCCGAAGTTCTTGGGCAGCAGCTCGCCGGGAAAGATGCCGTTGGCCGCAAGATCCTTCACGGCCTGCCCGAAGTCGACGACCGCGGCGCGCGCGGCTTCGGGTTCGGCGAAACCGAGATAGACATCGAGCGGCGCGACGCGCCGCTCCACGTACGCGTGATGCACCACGATCTCGGCGTCGCCAACGCTGACGGTCTTGTCGGCGTCGTGCGCGAACTCCATGATCAAGTCTTCGCCGAAGCGCGCGCGCTCGAACTTCAAGTGCTCGAATTCCTGCGCCTCCACCAGGCGGCCGGCGCGGTCATGCCGGAAGACGAGCTGATAGTTGTTGCGCACCGCCAGCGGCGTCACCGGCTTGATCGCGGGGATATGGTCGCGGATCAGCTTGAAGACCACGTCGTATCCGGTCATCGTGAACACCACCATCACCATGCCGGGCACCCCGGGCGCCACCTCGAAGCGGCTGTCGCTTTCGCGCAGGTGCCGCAGCAGGTCGCGGTAGAGCTCGGTCTTACCGTGCTTGTGGTAGCCGAGCGCGATGTACAGCTCGGCCACGGGCTTGCGTGGCAGGAGCCGCTTCAAGTAGCGCACGACCTGGTAAGGCGGATCCAGGTCGACGTGGAAATGCGAGCGCGTGAAGCTGAAGAGAACGCTCACGTGGTCGACGTCGGTCAGCACGGCGTCGATCCGCAGTCCGCGCTCGGTGTTGAGCACGGCCAGCACCAGAGGTCGATGGCCCGCCTCGGCGATCAGTCTTCCAACCAGGTAGGCGCCCTTGCGGCGGAAGAACGGCGCGGCCATCATCTCGGCGCCCCGCAGAGTGCCCTCTGCGGCGCCCAGCTCTGCCAGCTGCCGCCGCAGAGAGGCGGTGGCCAGGCGGACGTCCCGCGCCCGGTCTTCCCAGGCGGCCGCGAACCAGTTGTCGCCGAGGATCGCGCCGATCACCGCCTCCAGGTCCTGGCCCGCGTACTGGCGGCACAACGATTCCGGCGGCTCCGGCGTGGGCGGGTCGAAATCGGAGTCGATGAACTCGATGTCCGGCTCCACGCCCGCGGTGGCGAAGATGCGGCGGGTCACCGAGTTGAGGAAGGTCTCCGCGATCTCCCAATCCGGACGGCCCGCGATCAGGCTGGAGTAGCTGCCCTTCACCGCCGCCCAGATCTCCGTCTCACGCAGATGGGTCCAAAGCAGGCGCCGCACCTCGTTCTCGACCTCGTGCACGACCTCGCCGTAGAGGTCCAGCCGGTCGGTCGCATCATTGAGCGTGCCCTTCCAGTCGCGGCGGTCGAAGCGGCCTCCCGCGCGGCGCGTGACCTCCGCGAAACGCTTGCGGTAACGCTCGAAGCCGTCCAGGATGGCGGCCGCGGCCGGGCCGGCGTCCTCACTCGGGCGCCGGGCCGCGGGGAGCGACATCCGGTGATCTTCCCTTATCCGCTTGACGACAGGGTCCAGTTCGTCACAATGTCCCGGGTCCCCCCGGGCCAAATACGAACCGGAGGTCAGGATGGCAGGCGGAGCGGACAGCGTTCGGGAAATCGAAAGCGAGGAGCCTCCAGGCCCACAACCGTTCCGTTACCCGCCAGCCCAACCCTTCACCGAGCCCGACTGGCGCCGGCTGCCCGGATTTCGCAACGTCACTTCCGCCGAGTGGGAGAGCGCGCGCTGGCAGCGCCTGCACAGCATCCGGGACGTACGCGGCCTGCGCGAAGTTTTCGGCACGCGCTTGAGCGACGACCTGGCCGAGGACATCGCTCAGGACGCGCTGCAGCGCGCGACCATGACCATGCTGGTCCCGCCGCAGATGCTCAACACCATGGACGAGCGCGACCTGCGCGCCGACCCGGTGCGCCGCTACATGCTGCCCGCGGTGTCCGAGCGCTGCGCTGAGTTTCCCAGCCATCCCTACGCCATGCGCGACAGCCTGCACGAAGCGGAGATGTGGGCGGTCGAAGGTTTGACGCACCGTTATCCGACGAAGGTGCTGGCCGAGGTGGTCGCCACCTGTCCGCAGTACTGCGGTCACTGCACACGCATGGACCTCGTCGGGCCCAGCACGGCGCAGGTTAACAAGTACGCGTTCCGCACGCGCTGGGCGGAGCGTGAGCTGGCGATTCTCGATTACCTGCGCGACACACCGAGCGTGCGCGACGTCGTGGTGTCCGGCGGCGACATCGCCAACGTGCCCATCGCGCGCCTGGAAGCGTTCGTGATGGCGCTGATGGACATCGAGCACATCCGCGACATCCGGCTGGCGTCGAAGAGCCTGGTGGCGCTTCCGCAGCATTTCCTGCAGCAGGACGTGCTGGAGGCGCTGGCGCGGACCGCGTACGTGCTCGAATTCGACTTTCGCGACGTACGCAACCAGGCCGTGCTGCTGCGCGGCGTCAACGCCACCCCGGAAGACCTGCTGGCGCTGTGCTTCCGGCTGCTCGACGGCGCGCGCATCACGCCTTACTACGCGTACATGTGCGACATGGTCCCCAACACCGAGCACTGGCGCACTCCGTTGTGGGAAGCGCAGCAGCTGCAGAGCGGGATCATGGGCTACCTGCCCGGCTACGCGACGCCGCGCGTGGTCTGCGACGTGCCCATGTTGGGCAAGGTCTGGGTGCACCAGGTCAGCGACTACGACCGCGAGCTGGGCATCAGCCAGTGGACGAAGAACTACCTGACCCCGCTCGACGCCCGCTCCTCTGACGCTCTCGACCGCCGCTTCCGTTACTACGACCCCATACACACGCTGCCGGAGTCCGGGCAGGCGTGGTGGCGGCGTGCCGACCGGCGTGAACTAGTTTCGCGCTGACCTTGGACATCGGGATCGCCTACGACCTGGTCAGCGATTTCGACCGCCAGCCGGGCGAACCCGCCGACAGCCTTGCCGAGTACGACTCCGAGGAGACCGTCGCCGCCCTCGAGGCCGCCCTGCGCGGCGCCGGGCATCGGGCGCGGCGGCTGGGCGGCGGCCGCCACTTCCTGGATGCGATGCTGGCCGGCCCGCCCGATCTGGTCTTCAACCTGGCCGAGGGGCGCGGCGGCCGCGCCCGCGAGGCCCAGGTGCCGGCGGTTTGCGAGATGCTGGGCGTCCCCTGCACACACAGCGACGCGCTGACCATGGCGGTGACGCTCGACAAGGCCGCCGCCAAGCGGCTGGTGCGCAGCGCCGGCGTACCCACGCCGGATTTCGAAGTGCTGGACGCACCCGGTCCGGTCGGGCTCGAGTTTCCGGTGGTGGCCAAGCCGGTGCACGAGGGGTCGAGCATGGGCATCGGCGCCCGCTCCCTGGTCCGGCGTCCGGCCGACCTGCCGGAGGTGGTCACTGAGCTGCGGGAGCGTTACCGGCAGCCGGTCCTGGTCGAGGAGTTCTGCCCCGGCGCCGAGCTGACGGTGGGCATCTTCGGCACCGGTGAGTGCGCCCGGCCGCTGGCAGTGATGGAGGTGGCGCCCCAGCGCCGGCCGCTGGAGGCATTTCTGTACTCGGGCCAGGTCAAGCACGACTGGGAAGTCGAGGTCACGTACCACGTGCCGCCACGAGCCGCACCGGCGATCGCCGCCCGGGCCGAGGAGGTGGCGCTGGCCGCCTACCGCGCCCTGGGCTGCCAGGACGTGGCCCGGATCGACCTCCGCGTCGACCGCCGGGGGGAGCCCGCCTTTCTGGAGGCCAATCCGCTGCCGGGCCTGCACCCGGTGGTGTCCGACCTGGCCATGATGGCGCGACCCCTGGGCATCGGCTACGACGATCTGGTCCTGCGCATCCTGGCCTGCGCCCGGGAGCGGCTCGATGTCTGAATCAGCCCCGCTGGTCGGCATCCTCTACAACGACGACCAGACCCTGGTCGCGGGGGAGGAGCGCGACCGCCTGGCCGTGGAAGGCGTCGACGCGGTAGCTGCCACCGTCGCCGATGCCGTACGCGCGGCCGGCTGGTCCGAATGGCGGCTGGCGGTCGGCCGCGACCTGCAGCCGGTCATCGACCGACTGCGCGAGCAGCGCCCGGACGTCGTCTTCAACCTGGTCGAATCGATCGGCGGCCAGCCGCGCCTGGAGGCCGCCATGGCCTGGGTGCTGGAGTGGCTGGAGCTGCCCTATACCGGCAGCCCCCTGGAGGCCATGAGCGCCGGCCTCGACAAGGCGCATGCCAAGGCCCTGCTCCAGGCGGCGGGGGTGCCGGTGCCCGGCGTCGCCTACCCCGCCATCGTCAAGCCGCGCTGCCAGGACGCCAGCCACGGCATCAGCCCTGACAGCGTGGTCCCGGACGCGAACGCGGCGGCGGTGCGCATCGCGTACGTGCGCGCCCGCTACCTCCAGGACGCGGTGGTCGAGGAGTTCATCGAGGGCCGCGAGTTCAACCTCTCGCTCCTCGGGACAACTGACAAACCGCTGCTGCTGCCGCCGTCGGAGATCGACTTCAGTGAGTTCGCGCCCGGCCGCCCGCGGGTGGTCGGTTTCGAGGCGAAGTGGAGCGAGGACAGCCCCGAGTACCGCGGCACCGCCCCCTTCTTCCCCGACCTGCCGCCCGAGCTGCTGGAGACGCTGCGAGGAGTGGCCACGGCCGCCTACTCGGCGATCGGCCTGCGCGACTACGGCCGGGTCGACCTGCGCCTGCACGCGCAGCGTGGGCCGTTTGTGGTCGACGTCAACCCCAACCCCGACCTCAGCACCGATGCCGGTGTGGCCCGGGCGGCGGCCCAAGCTGGCCGGTCCTACGCCGAGCTGGTCCAGCAGATCGTGCGTATGGCGCTGGCCCGGGCCGGCGTCGCGAGCGCGGCGTGAGCCGCCTCGACGCCTGGCTGGAGGGCGAGTGGCGGGCCTGGGGCGTGCGACTGTCCGAGTCCGAGCACAAGACCTGGCGAGCGGTGCTGGAGCGGGGCAGCCTCCTCGCCACCGAGGAGGCGGGCCGGATGGTGGCCGGCCTGGCGCACGTCCCGGCGAGCCTGACCGTGCCCGGATCCGAGGTGCCTACTTCGATCCTGGCCTCGGCCTGGGTGGAGCCCACGCGACGGGGCCGGGGCCTGCTGCGGGGCCTGGTGCGGGAGTACCTGGACGATCTCCACGCGGACGGCGTGGCGGTGGCCGTTCTGCAACCGGCCGAGTCCGGCATCTATCGAGCGTTCGGCTATGGCATGGGCGTTGAGGTGGTCACGGCCCGGCTGCCGGCGCGCGCCGGTGGCTTCAGCGGTGAAGGTGCGCTGGAGCTGGTTCGCTGGCCCGAGGGGCGGGCGGCGATGGCCGCGATCTACGAGCGGGCTCGCAGCGCATTCCCCGGGATGCTGGCGCGCGACGCCGCCTGGTGGGACTACTCGTACCATCGAGCGGCCGAGCTGCCGATCTTCATCGCCATTCACAAGGACGGCTTCGCCGCCTACAGCGTGGAGCAGCGATGGCGGGACGGCTCGCCGGAGGACCTGGTCACCGTGCACGAGCTGATCGCAGGCACTCCCGAGGCCTACGCGGCCCTCTGGCGGCACTGCCTCGACCTGGCGCTGGCCGGGCGGGTGATCGCCTACTGCCGGCCACTCGAGGAACCGCTTCTGCATCTACTGGCGGATCCCCGGCGGCTGCGCCGGCGACCCGTGGACGGCCTGCACGTGCGCTTGGTGGACGTGGGCGCCGCGCTCGCCGCGCGGCGCTACGGGGCCGGCGACGGCGTGGTGCTGGAGGTTGAGGACGAGTTCTGCGGCTGGAACCGCGGCCGCTTTCGAGTCGAAGCCGGCGGCTCCGCACCGACTCGGGGGCCCGCCGACCTCGCGCTCGACGCCGGCGCCCTGGGCGCCGCCTACCTGGGCGGCATCAGCCTGGATTCACTCTGGCGCGCCGGGCGGGTACGGGAATGCCGTCCGGGCGGCGTTAAGCGAGCCGACATGCTGTTCGCCTGGTCGCCACGCCCGTGGCTTTCCTGGAGTTACTGAGTTGGGCTTCATCCGCGGCCTGGCCGTGATCGCGCTGCTCTTGGGCGTGGTCTGGGCGGCCTGGTGGATCGCCTGGTACGTCGGCGGCCAGACCGCCGGGACCACCCTGCCGCCGCCGCCCGGCATCTCGAGCGGGAGCTAGGCCTCAGGCGTCGACCCGGCGCCGACACCACTCGTAGAGGGCGTCGTAGAGCGGCGCCTCGGCCTCCAGCTTCTCGAGGTCACGAGCGCCGTAGAGAGCCGAGAAACCGTGCGCGATGGCCATCAGGCCGCGGCCCTCGGGGACGGTGTCGAGGTCGGCCGCGATGTCGGCCGCGTGCACGATCAGGCCGAGGGTCTGCAGGGCCGGGTCGGTGAGGTTGTACTCGCGCAGGATCGACTCGAAGCTGCAGCGTCCATCGACGTGGCCCAGCTTGGCGCCCGGCACATCAAACGGGATGGCGCTCTCGCGCTCGGCCACGGCCGCGACCTGCTCGGCGGGGACGTACAGGAATTCGGCCTCGGGATCGACGAAACGGCGGATCAGCCAGGGGCATGCGATTCGATCGACCTTGGCATCGGCCCGCGTGACCCACTTCACGACCCGCCACCCCCAGCGTGTGCCAGCTCGACCTTGCGCTCGACCGGCGCCGCCTCGCGTTCCCGCAGCCGGGCCAGGAACGGCTCGCTGGGCAGGAGCAGAGCGACAGGAATGGTGATCAGCACCACCAGCACCTGGCTGAAGAGCGCGGCCTGGATGCCGAAGCGGTCGGCGATGGCGCCGGTCACCGGCACCCCGATGGCGCCGGTCACGAAGCCCAGGCCCATGATCAGGCCGCTGGCCAGGCCCGCCCGGGCCGACAGCAGCTCCTGGGCCAAGACCAGCATCAGCGGCGCCGTCGAGGCCGCCAGGCTGCCCACCAGAACCGCCCACAGGAAGCCCTGCACTCCGGGGAAGGCCGCGAACAGCCACACCGCGGGGACGCTCATCACCATCGTGCCCACGATCACCGCGCGCCGGCCGTAGCGGTCGGCCAGCGCCCCGGTGCCCACGGCGCCCATGGCGCTGGCCAGGATGATGGTGGTGGCCAGCGGCCCGTAGAACCAGGGCTGGTAGCCGAGGTGCTGGTACCAGGTCGGCGTGAAGGCCTGGAGGGCGACCGTGGTCCAGCTGCGCGATGCCATCACGCCCACGGTCGCCGCCAGCGGGATCAGGGGCAGGGCGCCGGCGGCTGCCACCCGCCGGCGGGGGCCTCGCGGCACCGCGTAGGCCCGGCTGCGCATCGCCAGCACCAGGTAGGCGGCGATCAGCACGCCCGGCAGCAGCATCAAAGCGGTCCCCTTGATTCCGGCCAGTCCGAACACCGCTACGCCGATCAGAGGCCCGGCGGCCAGACCGAGCGTGCCGGCGGTGACGTACAGGGACATCGCCATGTTCAGCCCCCGCGGCGGCAGCAGGGAGCGCACGGTCACCGCCCCCAATGGGTGGAAGGTGCCCGACCCGATGCCGGAGAGCAGCGCGATGCCGACCAGGATCGGGAAGCTGGGCGCGAAGCCGGCGGCCGCGAAGCTGATTGCCGTCCAGGCCAGGGCCAGGCCGGTGAAGCGGGTGCCCCAGCGGTCGGCCACCAACCCGAACACGGGCTGGGACACGGCGCCCATGCCCGTGTAGGCGAGGGTGACCAGCCCCACCGTGCGCAGGTTGAGGTCGAAGCGATGGATGAGGAGCGGAAACATGACCGGCAGCAGGCCGACGTAGCTGTCGACCATGAAGTGGCCGAGCGCCAGCGTCAGCAGCCGGCCGTTGCGGAAAAACTCCTTCAGGACGTCCAAACGGCGTCCGCTTGCATGTGCACCACCCGGCTGCCCGGTCGCAGCCGGGCCCGGCCCCCCGCGAGGAGCCGGCGCAGCACCGCGGCGCCCAGCGCTCCGCCCAGGTGGTGCCGGCGCTCGGTCCAGTCCAGACAGCCCACCGCGAATGCGCGCCGGGCTCGGCGGGCTTCGGCCACGTCGACGCCTTCGGCCGCCAGAGCCGCTTCCCCGGCCGGCGTCAGCTCGAAGCGCTCGCCCTCGGCGCGCAGCCAGCCGCGTTCCAGCAGCTCGTCCAGGACCCGCACGCCGGCCACGCCGGCCAGGTGGTCGTAGCACGTACGGGCACGGCGGATGGGCGCGTCGTGCTCGACGGCGGCCGCGGCCTGGCGGCTGCGCAGCGGCTTGGGCGAGCCGGCCAGCGTGCGCAGCGTGGAGAGCGCCAACGTCGGAGCCTCGCCGCGCAGCGCGTAGACGCGGGAGCGGCCGCGGGCGTGGGCGTCGACCAGTCCCGAGCTTCGCAGCAGCTGGAGGTGGGTGGAGACCCGCGGCTGGTCGAGGCCCAGCCGGCAGGCCAGGTCGCTGACGCTGGCCTCGCCGGAGGTCAGCTCGTCGAGGAGGCGGACACGGGTTTCGTCGCCCAGCACCCGAGCCAGGCCGGCCACGGCGGCTGCGTCTTGCATGCCATATATCTTACGCGGGCGACTTGTCGGTTACCAAACCGCTGCGCGTCGTCAGCAGCTGCTCGGCCTCGGCCGCCACCCGGCGCACTATCTCCGCCGCCGGCTCGATGGCATCGATCAGGCCCGCCACCTGGCCGAAGTTGAGCTCGCCGTTCTCGGCGTCGTCCTCGGCCACCGCCTGGCGCATGCGTGCGGCGATGGCGTTGCGGTGGCGGCGGACCTCGCCTTCGCGGCCGAGCCAGTCCTCCAGCAGCCGGTTGCGGCGCACCCGGTCGAAGGCGCCCGGCCAGAGGTTGCCCTTGGCGATGTCGAGGATGTCGCTCAGCAGCGTGTCGTGGCCGTCCGAGGCCACGATCGCCTGCTTGAAGGATGCGGGCCAGGGCGATTCCGGCGTGGCCAGGAAGCGCGTCCCCATCAGGACGCCCTCGGCGCCGAGCATCAGAGCCGCAGCCAGGCCCGAGCCGTCGGCGATGCCGCCGGCCGCCAGCACCGGCACCGGCGCCACGGCCCGGACCACCATCGGCGTCAGGACCAGCGTCGAGATCAGCGCCACGTGGCCTCCGCCCTCGGTGCCCTGGGCCACGATCACGTCCGCACCGGCTTCGGCCGCGCGCTCCGCCTCGGGCACCCCGTTGACCATGTGCATGACGCGCGAGCCTGCCGAATGCGCGCGCTCGAAGAGCGGGCGCAGGTCGTCCTCGGGCATCGGCCAGGAGGTGGAGAAGACCGGCGGCGCCACCTGCAGCAGGGCCTCGCGCTGCTCGGGTGAGGCCATGAAGAGCAGGAGGTTGACTCCGAACGGCCGGCGCGTCCGCGACCGGATCTCGGCCGCCAGCGAGCCCAGGACTTCGGGCGGCCGGCCGGCGCCGCCCTGCACACCCAGCCCGCCGGCTTCGGAGACCGCGGCCACCAGCTCCGGCGAGGTGCCGGAGCCCATGCCGCCCAGCACCACCGGGTGCTCGATCTCCAACAGGTCGGTGAGCCGGGTCCTAATCGCCACTGACGTTCTTCTCCAGGTAATCCTGGTACTTCCGGTAGGCGTCCTGCTTGCGGGCGTCCACGATCTTGGTATAGCCCTGCAGGGTGTTCAGGTTGGCGTGGCCCAGCACCTCCTGGACCAGGCGCACGTCGCCGCCGGTGACCTCGAGCAAGCTGGTGGCCGCGGTATGGCGGGCCACGTGCGGCGATTTGAACGACCAGGCACCGAGCTCCCGGCGCAGGCGTTTCACGACATGGCGCGCACCGGCAGGGGTGAGGCGGCGGTCACCGGCTTTGCTCGACGTGCGGTCGTAGTTGATGAACAGCGCGAGGGAGGGGTCGTCGCGCCCTTCCAGATACTCCTCCAGGGCCTGCTTGGCGTCCTCGGTGAGGTAGACCGCGCGCTGCTTGGCGCCCTTGCCGGTGACCACCAGGCGCGTGCCGTGGCGGGGCACGTCGCCGCGGTCCAGCGCCAGGGCCTCGCTGATCCGGCAGCCGGTGCTGATGAGGAAATAGACCAGCGCGCGGTCGCGCCGGGCGAGCGGGGTGTCGCGGGGGAGGCCCCCCAGCAGCCGGGCCAGCTCGTCCGGCTGCATGGGCTTGGGCAGCCGCTGCTCCAGCTTGGGCAGCGTGATGCGGTTGGACAGGTCCTTGTCGATCAGCTCTTCCCGGGCCAGCCAGCGCAGCCAGGAGCGAATCGCCACCAGCGCCCGGGCCCGCGAGGGTGCGGCCTTGAGCGTGGCCGCCAGGTGGCGTTGGTAGGCCCGCAGGTCCTCTCGGCCGAGGTCGTTCATCTTCAGTGAGTGCCCGCGGGCGGCCAGGAAGCCACCCAGACGGCGCAGCTCGCCCTCATAGGCGCGCACTGTGTTGGGGCTCCGGTTGGCTTCGTGCTGGAGCCAGCCGAGGTACTCGTCTTGAGCGGCCTGGAAGTCGAGGGGCATGGGCGAGGCCGCCAGCAATCCTACGTCCCGCTCGCCATAATCGACGGGCGATGGCTGCGTCTCTCCAGTTAGTTCCGCCTGCCCGCCGGGAGGCCTTGGCTCGGCCTCGGGTCGACGAGTTCGGGTTCGATCCGGCCTTCACGGAGTCGGCCCTGCCGCTCTTCCAGTGGCTCTACGAGAAGTACTGGCGGGTGGAGACCGAGGGCGTGGAGAACGTGCCCGAGTCCGGCCGCGCGCTGCTCGCGGCCAACCACGCCGGGGTGATCCCCTGGGACGGCGCCATGATCCGGACGGCGATCTGGACGGGCCAGCGGCGGCCGCGGCACGCGCGCATGCTGGTCGTCAACTTCGCTTTCGCGATGCCCGGTTTCGCCCCCTTCCTGCTCAAGACCGGGAACGTGCTCGCGCACCCCGACAACGCGGTGACCCTCCTGGAGCGGGACGAGCTGGTGGGCGTGTTCCCCGAGGGGGTCAAGGGTGCGGCCAAGCTGTACCGCGAGCGCTACAAGGTGCGTCGCTTCGGCCGCGGCGGCTTCGTGCAGGTGGCGCTGCGGACGGGCGCCCCGATCATCCCGGTGGCCGTGGTCGGCGCCGAGGAAGTGCACCCGGTGGTGGCCGAGCTGCCCGGACTGGCCCGCCTGATGGGTCTGCCCACGGTCCCCATCACGCCCACCTTCCCGCTACTGGGCGGGTTGGGTCTGTTGCCCCTGCCTTCCAAGTGGTTCATCGCCTTCGGATCGCCGATCTCCACGTCGTCGTTGGGCCCGGATGCCGCCTCCGACCCGCGCCTCGTGCTGGAGGTCAGCGAGGAGGTGCGGGGCTGGATCCAGGGCACCATCGACCGGCTCCTACCACGACGCAAAACGCCCTTCTACTAGGCGGTTGCGGCGCACAGGCGCATGAATTCGGCGCGCAGCTCGGGCTCGTGCTCGTAGTTGCCGCGCCAGAAGGTGGTGCGCGTGCCTGACTCCGTGTCGCGCACGCCTCGCATCTGAGTGCACAGGTGCGTGGCCTGCAGGTATACGGCCACTCCGTGCGCGCCCAGGATGCTTTCCAGCGCCGTCACGACTTCGTGCCCGATGCGCTCCTGCACCGAGAAGCGCGCCGCGTACATGCGCACCAGTCGCGTCAATTTGGAGATGCCGATGATGTGCTCGTGCGCGATGTAGCCCACGTACGCATGCCCGAAGAAGGGGAGCGCGTGGTGCTCGCATAGCGAGTAGAAGGCGATCGGACCCTCGACCACCTGCGACAGCCGGCAGTCGGGGCCGCCATGGCATTCCGTCGGAAACGCGGTGACCAGCTTGGGGTCGCCCTCGTAGCCGGCGGTCGCGTCGAAGAGCGCGTGCAGGAAGCGCGCAGGCGTGCGCTCGGTGCCGGGCGTGTCGAGCTCCATGCCGAAGGCTCCGAAGATCTCCCGGATATGAGATTCGAATCGGGTCCACTGCTCCTCGCTGACATGGCGCGGATGGAGGCGTTCCCAGCTGCGATCGGTTTCATCCGCTTCCAGCCGCACGAAGTTCATCAACTGCGCTTCTCCTTGATCACAAACCGGCAGCCGGCGCTGCCGAAAGGGCCCGTGGGTTCGACGCGCCCCAGGCCCAAGGCGGTTTCCAGCATGCCGGCGTGCAGGTCGCACACCACCTCGCGCGCGGCGTCGCAGGCCTCGCGGAAGACGCAGTTGTGCGCCGTGATCACCCCGGTCTCGCGGTCGTAGCGCGCGCCCAGCTCGTCCAGACGCCCCATCTGCGCGCCCAGCCTGTGGCCGGCGTCCCGGGCGGCCAGCCGTCCCCGCGGGCCAAGCGTCCGGAGGGCTCGCGCCAGCTCGGGTGCGAGCTCCGCGAAACGACGGCGGGGATGGCTGAAGTCGAAGTGGCCGGCCCCTCGGTACAGCTTGGCCGGCTTTCCTGGGAGCCCCCGTCGCAGGTCGCTCTCCAGCAGGCCCAGCCCGACCAGCCGCTCCAGGTGGTTGAAGGCGACCGTGCGGTGCACGCCGGCCGCCGCGGCCACCTCATCCACGGTGCGCGGCGCCGGGTCGTCGAGAAATCCGCGCAGGATCCGGCGCCGGGTGCGTTCGCCGACAGCCTCGGCGAGATCGTCCAGAGTTTGGGTGTTTATAGTGTCTGGACACTATAAACGGTCGGCGGTCAGCGCCGGGGCTTCTTGGGCTTCACCTCGGAATAGCTGCCGGGCTTGGCGTCGATCGTCTTGGCGTCCCCGCCACGGCGGGCGACCTGGATCTTGATCTTCTCGGGCGTGCGCGGGCGCGACTTCGGGATCCGGATCGTGAGGATGCCGTTCTCGGCCTCGGCGCGGGCATCCTCGAAACGGCAGTCGGCCGGCAGGGCCAGCTGCCGCAGGTACTCCACGGGCCGAATCTCCTGGTGCATGAACTCGCGCTCGGGGACCTGGCTGCGGGCGCGAATCGTGAGCACACCCTCGGCGCACTGAATGTCGACGTCGTCCGGCCCGGCGCCCGGAACCGCGGCGTCGATCACCACGCCGTCGTCCGTCTCATAGACGTTCACCGGCATCGGCTCCCCGCGGGGGCCGCCGCCGCGCTGGCGCTCCTCGCTCAGGAGCTGCTCCAGGAGCGGGCGCAGTGGACTCGACTCGAAGTACGGCCAGCGGATCATGCCCCGCCGACTAATTTAGCGAGGGTCTCATGCGTTACGCCACGGTTCCGCAGCTGCTCGCCGGCGCTGCCCGCCGCTTCGGGGCGGCGCCGGCGGTGGTCACCGCCGAGAGCACGCTGTCCTTCGCCGAGCTGCTGGAAGGCGTGGCGGCCATGGCGGCCGGCCTGCGGACGCGCGGTGTCCGCGCCGGCGACCGCATCCTCATGGCCGCCGGCAACTCGGCGGCCACGGTGCAGGCCTGGCTCGGCGCGATCTACACGGGGGCGCTGCCGGCTCTGGTCAACCCGCAGCTCACGGAGCCCGAGCTGGCCTACCTCAAGCAGGACCTGGAGCCGGTGCTGACGCTCCTGGGCGAAGCCGAGCTCGCCGAGCTGCCGGCCGGCGGGCAGCCGGATCCCCATCCCGCCGGCGCCCTGGACCCGGCGGCCATCGTCTACACCTCGGGCACCACCAGCCGGCCCAAGGGCGTGCTCGTCCGGCATGCGGCGTACACGGAGACCGGGCTGTCCTTCCCGGGCTGGATCGGCCTGGCCGCCGAGGAGCGGCTGTGGGCCTGCCTGCCGCTCTTTCACATCAACGCCCAGGCCTACTCCCTGATGTCTGCGCTCGCGCACGGCTATGCCCTGGCCCTGAGTCCGCGCTTTCACGCCTCGACGTTCTGGCGGGAGGCCGCGGCCCTGGAGGTGACCTCAGTGAACGTGGTGGGGGCCATGCTCGCGATGCTGGAGCGCCAGCCCGTGGCGACCTGGCAGGCGTCGCGGCTGCGCACCATCTACGCGGCGCCGGCCCCACGAACGGCGGCGGAGCGAGCCGCCCTGGAAGAGCGCTTTGGCGTTCGCATCGTGGGCGGTTACGGGATGAGCGAGAACACCTTCGGCTGCGCCGAGAGCCCGACCTCGCGTGCCAAGCCGGGCTCCATCGGCCGTCCTCGCCAGCCGGCCTCCGGCCGCTTCGCAAACGAGCTGCGCGTGGTCGATCCCGACAGCGGCGCGGAAGTCGCCGCCGGGGTCACCGGGGAGCTCCGGTTCCGAAACCCGGTGCTGACCGCCGGCTACTGGCGCGCGCCCGACCTCACGGCCCAGCTCCTGGAGGGCGGCTGGCTGCACACGGGCGACGCCGGTCTCGTCGACGCCGACGGCGACGTCACGCTGGCCGGCCGCTACAAGGAGATGATCCGGCGGCGAGGCGAGAACATCGCCCCCGGCGAGGTCGAGGACGCGCTGCTCGGCCATCCGGCCGTCGCCGCGGCGGCGGCTTTCGGGGTTCCCTCGGAGCTCAGCGAGGACGAGGTGGTGGCCGCGGTGGTCCTGCGGGGGGGCCAGGCAGTGGGCGAGGACGAGCTGCGGCGGTTCGCGGCCCGCAGCCTGGCTCCCTACAAGGTTCCGAGCCGGGTCGTGTTCAGGGAATCCCTGCCCATGACCCCCACCCAGCGCGTCGCCCGGGACGCGCTGCGCCGGGAGTACTCAGCGGGCGAGGGCTCGGGCCAGCTCTGACTTGTTCATCCGGGAGCGCCCCCGGATCCCGCGCTGGCGGGCCTCGTTGCGCAGCTGGTCATAGGTGCGGCCGCCCGACCCCGAGTGGGAACGCAGGCCGCCGCGGCGTCCCGAAGAGATGTCCTCCAGCGAGGTGCGGCTCGCCTGCTTGGCTTCACCCGCGCGCGCACGTTCCTTGTTGACCGTGCGGGCGGCGATCTCTTCGGCCTTTTCCTCGCCCATGCCGCGCTCGCGTAAGCCTTCCTTGATGTGGTCGTACTGGCGCTCGCGTTTGGCGCTCCAGGCACGTTGTGGCATGCCTTGGAATCTACGACGCGGGTTCGACGGCCTCCAGCTCGCCCGCCTCCTCGCCAAAACGCCGGCCGAACCAGTAGATGAGCGCGATCACCACCACCGCCACGATCACCATCGGGATGCGCAGCGGGCCGAGCAGGCGGCCGATGTCCTCGTAATGCTGGCCGAGCTTGTACCCGGCGAAGGTCAGGGCCAGGTTCCAGGGGATAGCGCCCGCCAGGGTGGCGCCGATGAAGGTGCCCAGGCGGATGCTCGAGAGGCCGGCCGGGAAGGAGATGTAGGTGCGGATAACCGGCAGCAGCCGCCCCAGGAACACCGCCCAGACCCCGTAGCGGTTGAAGAAGCGGTTGGCCAGCAGCACGTGGCCGGGCCGGATGCCCAGCCGCCGGCCGGGGCCGAGCAGGATGCGCTCCCCGTAGCGCTTGGTCACCCAGAAGGCGACCAGGGAGCCCACCAAGTTGCCCAGGGTGGCGGCTGCCACCACGCCCGCGAAGGAGAGCTTGCCGGCTGCGGCCAGGGCGCCGCCCAGCGGCACCACGATCTCGCTGGAGATGGGGAGGCCGGCGCTCTCGCCGGCCATGGTGACCAGAATGGCGAGCAGGCCCCACGTTTCGACGAGGTGGGTGAGCCAGCCCGTCATCGGGTTAGAGACTAGCGGCTGATGGAGCGCGCCCTGCTGTTCACGGGCACCGTGGGCGTCGGCAAAACCGCGATGGCGCTGGCGGTCGGCGAAGCCCTATCCGCCCAGGGCCGGAGTGTCGCCGTGATCGACCTGGATTGGCTGGGCTGGTTGTGGCCCGCAGGTCGCGCTGACCAGCTCATGGCCGCCAACCTGGCGGCCATCGCCGACAACTATCGCGCCGCCGGGGTTCAGGATCTCGTGCTGGCGCGGCTGCTGCTCCGCGGGGACGCGCTGGTCGCTCTGCGCGCTGCCCTCCCGGGGATTCCGATGCCGGTCGTTCGGCTGACCGCGTCAACAGCCACCGTCCAGGCGCGCCTGCGCCGGCGCGACTCGGGTCGGGAGCTGGAGGAACACCTGGGGGAGTTCGAGCACTACGCCGAGCTCGAGACCGCTGTGCCTGCAGATGTTGTCGTTGCCAACGACGGTCGTCCCCTGGAGGAGGTGGCCCGGGAGATCCTGTGCCAATTGCAGAGTTTTGGTTGGGTTTGAGTCGCAAAAACCAACCGAAACTCGGCGAATCCGAACTTTAGGTCTGGACTTCGGCGCCGTCCTCCGACCAGCGTGTGTGGAACGAACCCTCGGCGTCGATTCGCTTGTAGGTGTGGGCGCCGAAGTAGTCGCGCAGGCCCTGAATCAGGTTGGCCGGCGCGCGCTCCCGGCGATAGCCGTCGTAGTAGGCCAGCGCCGAGGAGAAGGCGGGCGTGGGCACGCCCATGGCGACGGCGTGTCCCACCACCGCGCGCCAGGCCGCCTGGGTGCGGTCTATGCCCTCCTTGAAGTAGCCGCTCAAGAGCAGGCTCTCCAGCTCCGGCTCCTCCGCGTAAGCGTCGGCGATGCGGTCCAGGAAGCGCGCCCGGATGATGCAGCCGCCGCGCCAGATCCGCGAGAGCGCGCCCAGGTCTAAGCCCCAACCGTGCTCCTCCGAGGCCGCCCGCATCTGCTCGAAGCCCTGCGCGTAGGCCACGATCTTGGACGCGTACAGCGCATCTCGAACCTGCTCCACGAAGCCGTCGCGTGCATCGGCGGAGAGCTTGCCGTCCGGTCCGCTCAGCAGCTCCGACGCCCGCACCCGTGCCGGCTTCATGGCCGACAGGTAGCGCGCGAAGACGGCCTCGGAGATGGCGGTCGTGGGGATGCCCAGGTCGAGCGCCAGCTGCGAGCTCCACTTGCCGGTGCCCTTCTGGGCCGCTTCGTCGAGGATCACGTCGACCAGAGGCTTGCCGGTGCGGCCATCCTGCTTGGCCAGCACCTGGGCCGTGATCTGGATCAAGTAGGAATCCAGGTCGCCCTGGTTCCACTCCTGGAAGATCTCGGCCAGGGCCGGCGGCTCCAATCCCAGCGCCTGGCGCAGGAGGTCGTAGGCCTCCGCGATCAGCTGCATGTCGGCGTACTCGATGCCGTTGTGGACCATCTTCACGTAGTGGCCGGCGCCGCCCGGGCCGATGTAGGTGCAGCACGGCTCGCCCTGCACCTGGGCGGCGATCCGGGTCAGCACCGGCGCCACCTCGTCGTAGGCGTCGCGGGGGCCGCCGGGCATGATGCTGGGCCCGTGCAGGGCGCCCTCCTCGCCGCCGGAGATCCCGCTGCCGATGAAGCGCACCCGCCGGGCTTCCAACTCGGCTCCCCGGCGTTCGGTGTCGGCGAAGTGTGAGTTGCCGCCGTCGATCAGGATGTCGCCGTCCTCCAGCAGCGGCGCCAGCTCGCGGATGGTGGCGTCGACCGGGTCGCCGGCCTTGACCATGAGCAGGATCCGCCGCGGACGGGCCAGCGCGCCCACGAACTCCTCCACGCTGCGCGGACCGGTGAAGTCGCCCTCGGAACCGTGCGCGTCCAGGAAATCCTGGGTGCGGGCAGCGGTCCGGTTGTAGACCGCTACCGGGATTCCGCGCGAGGCCACGTTGCGGGCCAGGTTCATGCCCATCACCGCAAGCCCGTAGACGCCGAACTCGGCTTCACCCATCAGCCGTTACTATGCCGCCCCGTGCGCTGGGCCATCGTCACCAAGGAGCAACGGGTCCTGGGCGCGCTGCTGGCCTTCGTCGCCGCCACCCTGCTCTCGACGCTGCTGCCCATCCCGGCCTGGATCCGCTTCTTCATGGCCGTGGCCGCGATCGTGCCCCTGGCCGGCTTCATCGGGGCCGCCACCGAGGCCCTGGCCGACCGTCTGGGAGCGCGCGTGGGCGGGCTCTTCAACGCCACCTTCGGCAACTCGCCGGACCTTCTGGTCGGTGTGATCGGCGTCCAGAAGAACCTGATCCCCCTGGTCAAGGCCACCCTGGTGGGCGCCCTGATCAGCAACTCGGCGTTGATCATGGGACTCTGCTACCTGGCCGCGGGTCTCAAGTACGGACGGCCACGCTTCAACCGCCACGAAGCAGGCCACCACAGCGTGCTCATGATGCTCACGGTGGCGGCGGTGCTCTTTCCCTCGCTGGGCTCCTTCGTGACCTGCGGGGTGCGCGGTGGCTGCAATGGAGCCTCGGAAGGTCCCATCCAGGAGATCAGCATCGGGATCGGGCTGGTTCTCCTGGTGGCCTACGTCGCCTACCTGCTCTACGGCGTGCTCGGCATAGAGGGGATCGGCAAGCGCGCCCAGCCCAGCGAGACGCACTTCCTGACCGAGGAGGCGGCGGCGCCGGCCCACCGCACGGCCTGGCCGGTCTGGCTGGCGGTGGCGGTGCTGGGGGCGGCCACCCTGCTCCTGATCCCGGTCATCAACATCCTCACCGACAGCGTGGCTCCGGTGACCCAGGCCTTGGGCCTCACCGAGGTCTTCGTGGGCATGGTGATCGTCGGCAACGCGGGCAACGTGGCCGAGGCCTACGCGGCAATCCGCTTCGCGGTAGCCCGTCCGGGCTCGCCGCGAACCGGCGTGCACGGCGACTCGGGGCTCGACCTGGCGCTGGGCATCGCCTCCGCCTCCTCGATCCAGATCGCCGCGTTCGTGGCGCCGGTGGGCTGCTGATGCTGATCTTCACGTACACCGCCCAGGACGGCGAGTCGAACTGGCTGGAGGGCGCGCAGCTGGTGGCGCTCTATGCGATGGCGGCGGTGGTCTTCTACGCGCTGCCGGCGTCAGCGTTCTAGCGCATGAACATCCTGGTCGCCATCGACGAGCTCGATCCCTCCTGCCACCACCACCTGGAGATCGCAACCCAGCTGGCGCGGGCCTACGGCGGCGGGCTGATCGCCTTCCACGCGGCCGCCGCGGCCGACCTGGTCCACGCCGGCCGCACGCTGCAGCAGCTGGCCGGCGGTGTCAGCAGCGAGGTCGCGGCCTACGGCGAGTCCGGTCGGGCGATGGCCATCCTGGAGGCGGCCGACCGGCACGGCTGCGACCTGGTCGTGATCGGCACCCAGGGTCTCGACCCCTTCGTCGGCCGCTTCCTGGACAGCCCGGCGCACATGGTGCTGGCGGCCGGCCGGCACGCGGTGCTGGTGGTGCACCCCGAGCACGGGTTGCGCAAGCGTGGCCCGCGCACCGTCCTAGCGGCCATGGCCGACCCGGACTTCTCCACCCGCGTGCTCCAGCACGGCTTGCACCTGGCCAAAGCCCTGAACGCCCAGCTCAAAGTCGTTCACGTGGGCTCGCGCGAGGAGGACCCGGTGGCCGTCCTGCTGCACCCGCGCGAGCCTCACTCCAGCCAGCGCATGGTCGCCGAGGCCGCGGCCGAGCTAACCCGCGCCGGCGTGCCCAGCGAAGGGTTGGTGGTTCCCAACTACGCCGGCCTGGCGGACGAGCTGGCGCAGGCGGCGGACCGCCTGGACGCGGACGTGATCGTGATCGGCTCCTCGGGGAAGCTCGACCTTGCGCAGTGGATGCTGGGCAGCATCGCCGAGGCGGTGCTGCACCGCAGCCGGCGACCGGTACTGGTGGTGCCTAACCTGACTTTGTGATCGGGGCGGGCGGGGCGTCCTGGACCCCCCGCTCCTCCGGCGGCTGCTCCTCGACCGGCTTGGCGTGGTCACCGACGAGCTTGTCCATCGAGTGGCGCAGCTTGTCGCGCACCTCCTCGCGGGCTTCCTCGTCGTTTTCGCGCTCTGACATGGATCCAATCTACCTCACTTTCTCGTACAGCGGGACTATCAATATCGAGGTCCGATCTGTCATCTTGGGGGTATGCCAGAACTGGATGCCAAGAAGCGCGAGAAGCTGCCGGACAGCGCCTTCGCGTTCCCCAAGGAGCGCAAGATGCCGCTGAACGACGCCAGCCATGTCCGCAACGCGGCGGCCCGGTTCAACCAGGTCGAGGACGTGAGCGCGTCGGAGAAGAAGACGGCCAAGTGGCGCATCGAGCGCGCGGCCAAAAAGAAAGGGGTGAAGCTCTCCAAGGAGCCGGACTGAGCATGGAGCTCGGCTACACCCTCTCGTCGGAGGAGACCGGGCCGCGGCAGCTCGTCCGCTACGCGGCCCGGGCGGAAGAGGTGGGATTCGGCTTCGCCATGATCTCCGACCACTTCCATCCCTGGATCGACCAGATGGGCCACAGCCCCTTCGTGTGGTCGGTCCTGGGCGCCGTGGCCGAGGCCACCCAGCGCTTGCGGGTCGGGACCGCGGTGACCTGCCCCACCATGCGCACCCACCCGGCCGTGATCGCCCAGGCGGCCGCCACCACGGCGCTCCTGTTCGAGGGCCGCTTCCTGCTCGGCGTGGGCAGCGGGGAGAACCTCAACGAGCACGTGATCGGCGGGCGCTGGCCGACCACCGCGGAGCGCCAGGAGATGCTGCGCGAGGCGGTCGGGGTCATCCGCCACCTCTGGGAAGGCGGCGAGCGGGACTGGTCGGGCAAGCACTACACCGTCGAGGACGCCCGCATCTACGACCTGCCGCAGCCACTGCCCCAGATCCTGGTGGCGGCGGCAGGCCCCCAGTCCGCCCGACTGGCGGCCGAGGTGGGCGACGGGCTGATCGGCACCGACCCCGACTCCGAGCTGGTGACGGCGTTCACGGAGGCCGGCGGGCGGGGCCGGCCTGTCTACGGTCAGCTGGCGGTCTGCTGGGCCGAAACCGAGGACAGGGCGCGGGAGGTGGCGCACCAGGCCTGGCCCCTGGCCGGGATCCCCGGCCCGATCCGCTCCGAGCTGCGGCGGCCGAAGGAGTTCGAGGCCCTGACCGACCTGGTAACGCCTGAGCAGGTGGCGGAGAAGATGCCGCTGGGCCCCGACCCGGCCCGGCACGCGGCGAGCATCAGGTCCTGCCTCAGCTGCGGCGGGCGGCGTGATGCCGCGGGTCGCCGGTCGCGAGCAGGTGCAGGAGCTGCTGGCGGGTGGCGCCCAGTTGGTCGAGGTGCTGCCGGCGGAGGATTTCCGCGACCGTCACCTGAAAGGGGCGGTGAACCTTCCCCTCAAGAAGCTCGATGCCGCCGCCGCCGCCCGCCTCGACCGCAGTCAGGCCGTCGTCGTCTACTGCTACGACTTCCAATGAGACCTGAGCCCAAGGGCCGCGGCGCGGCTCGAGCAGCTCGGTTTCACCAAGGTCCACGACTATGCCGGCGGCAAGCTGGACTGGCTCGACTACGAGCTGCCTTGGGAGGGCAGCGGCGGGCCGCTGGTCGCCAACGCCTACGACGCCGCCGTGCCCACCTGCGGGCCTGAGGAACCCATCGGCCGGGTTCGCCGGCTCTTCACTACCGGCTGGAGCTGGGTGGTGGTGGTCAACGAGGCGCGCGTGGTGCTGGGCCGGCTCCGCCGGGAGCGTCTCGGCGACAACTCCGAAGCCAGGGCGGCGGAGGTCATGGAGCTGGGGCCGAGCACCTACCGGCCCAGCGTCCCACTGGCCGAGCTGGTGCCCAAGATGAAGGCCGGCGGCTTCGAAAACGCGCTGGTCACCGACCCCGACGGCCGCCTGCGCGGCCTGCTCAACCGGGCCGCGGCCGAAGCGGCACTCAACGGCTATCAAAAGTAGCTTGACTGGACCAGTCCCGGGGTCTATGACAGCGGCGGAGCTACTGGATGCGACCGGGCCTGAAGCCGGCCTTTCCGCTGCTCGAGGGTGAGACTGAGAGCGGCGCCGCCGACGCTGCCCATTGGTCGAACGTCTACGAGCAGCTGGTCACCTTCTGTCGGTCGGTCCTGGCCGAGGACGACGTAGCCACACTGGATCGAGACAGGCTGCGCCGCCGGCTCCGGCACTTCGAGCAGAGGCGCGATTACTGGGAGCGGGAAAGCCGGTTCGCCGGCGGCCACTCCGCCTAGCAGCTGGTGATCGCGATCGCCGGGCCCGGCCGGTCCAGCCCCTCCAGGTTCCACAGCGGCAGGTAGAAGGAGTCCAGCTGGTCATACACCGCCCCTGCTGAGGGCCGCCCGGGCGTGAACTCCGCCGCCGCGCCGGGGTTGTGGGCGCCGCCGGCCTGCCAGGGCGGTCCCGACTCGACGAGGTCGTAGCAGGGGGTGCCGCCGCGGTTGATCGTGAAGCGGGTGGTGTAGAGGCCCTGCTGGAAGCTGTCGGCGATCGGGTCGCCGGCGCGGTAGAGCGGGTGCAGCGGATTGGCGCCCAGCTCCTGGGAGTCGTACAAAGGCTGACCCCAGTACGAGTGGACCTGGAGGTCGGCGCCCGTCGCGGCATTGGCGTTGAGCCACTCGGCCGCCTGCTGACGGGTGTCGGTGGCGCCCAGCACCAGGTCGCTCAGGGCGGAGTTGTAGAGCGAGGGCAGGAGCAGGAGGAAACCCAAGCCCAGCGCCCAGCGCCGGCTTCGGTGCGGCGCCAGGGACAGGGCACCGGCGCCCAGGATGCAGAGCGGCGGCAGCAGGGGCAGCACGTACCGGAAGAACACCTCGTGGCTGAAGGCAAGGGGTAGGGCGGCGACGACCAGGTAGGACAGCAGGCAGAGGTCCTCGCGCCCGCGGCGCCACAGCGCCGCCGCGACGCCGGCCAGCGCCAGCGCGAAGGCGCCCAGGCCGAGGCCGAAGGGCAGGCTGCGGGTGGCGTGATACCACCAGCCGGGCGGCATGTAGGCGAACTCCCGCGAGCGTCCGAGGAGAAAGCCGAGCCCGTCCCAATAGCCGCCCAGATGGCCGGCCGGCAGCATCACGAGTGCGATGGCCAGCAGGCAGCCCAGCAGGGCGCTGAGCGCGGAAGCTGCTCGTCTCGGACCTGTTAACGCCCGGATCAGCACGTAGGCCAGGGCCGCGCCCGCGGTGTACTTGGAGGCGCCGGCGAGCCCGGCCAGCGCTCCGGCTGCCAGGTAGCTGCGTCGGGAATCCGCGCGCTGGGCGGCCCACACCGCAGCCGCGGCCAGGGCAGTGGCAACCCCGTCGGTGGTCGCAAAATGCGCCTGGCGCACGGCCAGCGGCGCCACCGCCAGGGCGGAGCTCGCGAGAACCCCTGCCGCCAAGCCGTAGGCGCGCCTGGCGATGGCGTAGGTCAGCAGAACGGTAAGGACCGCGGCCGCCGCCGAGACCAGCCGGGCGGCCAGGATCTCGGCGCCGGGCGAGACGGCCGTGGCCGGACCCAGGTGCTGGCCCGGCACCGCCGCCAGTACCGCTTCGGCGGCCGCGAAGAGGTCGAAGACGAAGGGCGGATAGATGTAGAAGAGCGGGTCCAGGCTGTGGCCGGCGGCCATGTGCACCGCCCGCCCCACCATCACGTCCTCGTCCGGCCGGAAGAGGTAAGGCAGCCCGAACGCCAGGTTCCAGGCCGCCAGCAGGGCGGCTAGTACTAGCGGCGGGAGGCGGGCTAGCGCTGCCAGCCGGGGGCGCGGGCGGGCACGCTGAGCGCCCGGCTCGCCAGCGCGACGGCGCCCCAAGCCAGGAGAGCGAAGCCGATTCCGGTCACCACGTCCAGCACATAGTGCTCCCCGAGGTAGACCACGCTCACCCAGACGAGTCCGCACCAGGCCAGCGCCGCCCAGCCCAGGCGCGGCCGCAGCGTGCGCAGCGCCAGGTAGCCCAGGAAGGGCAGCGCGCTGTGCAGCGAGGGATCGGCGGCGACCGGATTCGGATCCAGCGAACCGTAGTAGTAGCTCCAGCGCATGGGCATGACCTCGGTCATGACGTGGCGCAGCCCATGGATCAGGCCGTGTTCGGCCGCGTACCAGGGCGGGGCGGTGGGGAGCAGGACGAAGATGAGCAAGGCGGCCACGGCGGTCGCGAAAAAGGCCGCCGAGTAGCGCAGGAACTGCTCGCGGCCGCTCAGCCAGATCAGCAGCGCCAGCGTGAGCGTGGCCGGGAAGTGGAGGAGGTCGACGCCCGAAGCGAGCCGGTCGGCCAGGCCGGCGACATGGCCGGCGGCGGCCAGCTGCTGGAGGGCGATGCCGGGTAGGTGGCCGCCGAACAGCGCCAGCTCCGGCCGCAGGTTGCCCCAATGCACGCCGGTGGCGGCGAAGCGATAGGCAACGCTGCGCATGCCTTCCCAGAGCAGGAGGAGTGCGATGAAGGGCACCCAATCCGTCAACCAGGCCTTGAACCGGCCCGCCAGCAGCGCGATCGGAGCCAGCAGCAGGAGCAGGTAGTCGGGGGTGGCGACGATCCCGCGCCAGAGCATGCCCCCCACGATCAGCGCGATGTAAGCCAGGGTCGCCGCCAGCATCAAAGTGGAGGGGCGGGCGGCGGCCCTCACGACCGGGGGCACCGCCAATTCATAAGGCGGGCGGCTATGGGATTTATCAGAGAACTGCAAGAAACGCCTGGGAGCAACGGCGTTGCGCCGGCGCAAGGCCTTGGTGCCGGCACTTCCAGGGGCACTGCGCCGGCGCAACGCCCAAGTGCCGAGTGGCTAAACCGCCGCGCTGGCCTGCTCGGGAGCCGCCGGCAAGGGGTGCACCAGCGCCTCCACGTGGAGATCCTCGTAGGCCGGCCTGATGCTGGGGTCGGCCGCATGGGCGGCCACCGTGGAGAGGATCGGGTGGCCGGCCAGCAGCCGCGTGGCCAGCGTGGCGAACCCGTTGGCGTCCGCCGGCCGGTTCAGGCGGCGGGCGGCGAAGCTCATGCCCGCGGCCAGGACGCCGGCGAGCCGGCGGGACTGGATCGGCAGCTTGCCCGCCGACTGCTCCTCGATCATCTGGCCGCCGCTCTCGTACAACCCTTCCAGGTACTGCACGCAGCCGAGCAGGAAGCGGCCGGTCGTCTCCTGGCCGACGTCCTTCACCTGGCCTGAGACGCGGGTTCCGTCTTCGGCCGCGGGGCGGGCGGTCTCCAGCCGGCCCTCCGCCAGGCGGAAGGCGGCGGCCAGCAGCATCAGGGAGCCGGTCAGCCGCAGGTCGGCCTCGCCGATATCGAGGTTGGCCGCCCAGGCGAAGTAGTCGCGCGCCAGCTCCGGATCGCCCGCGATGTGCTCCATCCAGCCCAGCCGGGCCAGGGCGTGGCCGACCAGGACCGGACTTGCCAGCGCCTGCCCCGAGTTCGCGGCCTCCCAGTAGAAGCTGCGGGACCGCTGGCGGTCGCCCAGCTCGAAAGCGGCATCGCCGGACCAGCGCAGAGCGCGCGCCTCGGTGACCACGTCGCCGTAGGCCTTGGCCTTGTTGCCGAGCCTGGCGAAGCACTCGGCGGCCTGGGCGGCCTGGCCGGCCTCCAGCCGCATGTGGCCCTCCTCGGCGATCGCCTTCAGCTCCGACACCCGCTTCCAGGCGCTGCCCAGGTGCGAGGCGGCTTTCCCATAAGCGTCCGCGGCCCCGGCCGTATTGCCAGACTCGCGAGCCTTGCGGGCGCGCGCCAGCTGGCGTCGGGCGGGCAGCGCGCGGGCTGCGCGGGCTCCGATCACGAGCAGGAACAGGCCGTCCACGGCGGCCGTGAGCCCCACCACCACGGCGCCGCCGGTCGGCGCCTTCGGCGCCAGAGCGAGGTCGACACCGACGCCGACCACGGCCAGGGCGATGCAGGTCCAGATCAGCCCGGTCCAGCGGCGGCCGTCGTCGGCCCGCAGCCACCGGGCCACCCACCACGAGCCGTTGAGCAGGGCGCCCTCGGCGAGCATCAAGCTGGCGCGCGAGCAGGGCCATGGCCTGGCCCAGCTGACCGTGGGGGTCGTCGTAAGCGGGCAGCTTGCCCTCCAGCGCGGATTGTTCGAGCCGGGCGCCCTGGTAGCGGATCTCGGCCGCGACCGGGTAGTTGACCAGGGCTTCGATCTCCTGCCGGTTCATCGTGGAGTGCGGCGTGCGGTGGTTGATCACCACGTGGAGGTGGCCGGCTGCCACCTGGAGCACGTCCTGCAGGATCCTCGACAGCTGGGTGAACGCTTTCAGCGAGGAGAGCTCCGGCGTCAGCACCACCAGCACCTGGTCGGACCGCTCCAGGATCGTGAGAGCGGCATCCGACAGCGTGATCCCGAGATCGACGACCAGGAACTGGAACTCCAACCGGAGGGCCTCCAGGGCGCGCTCCACCAGCTGGGGGCTGACCAGGTCGGCCTCCTCGGGCCGGATGGCGGCCGAGAGCACGTTCAGTGAGGAGCCGGGATGGCTGAGCACCGCGCTGCTGAGCAGCTCCCCGAACTCGGGGCCGGCGTCGGCGAAGCGCGCCAGGCAGGTGGTCGGGGTGAGGCGCGTCAGCAGCGCGCAATCGTTGTAGGGGAGGGCCAGGTCGAAGAGGAGGACATGGCCGGGCGCCCTGCGCGCCAGCAGGCCGGCCAGGTTGACGGCCACCGTCGACTTGCCGCTGCCACCCTTGGGCGAGTAGACGGCAATCGTCCGCGCGCTGCCCCGAGGCACCTCGGCCGAGGCCCGGTCGGCAAGGTGGCGAAGCTTGGCCTGGCGCTGGGTGGCGACGTTGCGGAGGTCGTCCAGTTGCTTGGATCCGGGCGGCATCGTCCCGTGCAGGTCGCGGCGCTCCAGGATCACGACTTCGCTGCTCTCGAGCGCGCGCACGGTGGCCAGCGAGGGCTCGCCCGAGAAGAGCGATTCCGCGCCGAAGAAGTCTCCCGGCCCAATCACGGTCACGGGCAGGGCATGGCCGGACTGCGACTCCACCTCGACCTGGAAGAGGCCGCTGCGCACGATGTGCAGCTGCGCGTTGCGATCGCCCTGCCGGAGCGGCAGGTCGCCGCGCTTGAGCTTGGCCGAGCGAGCCGCGGCGGCCAGCTTGCGCAGGGTCGCGGCCGGCACCGCGAAGAAGATCGCCGTGCTCTGCAGGATCTCCAGGAACGTGCTCAGCTCCCGAATGCCGGGTTCGTGGACGAGGACTGCCCGCCGCATCTGGGCGGCCAGCCGGGCCGCCAGCTCCTTGTTGTCGACCGGCTTGACGATGTAGTCGTCGGCGCCGACTTCGAGGCCCAGCACCACGTCGGCCTTGCCGGCCCGCCCCGTCAGCATCAGGATCGGGCAGGTCACGCCCTTGCTGCGCATCTCCCGGCAGAGGTCGGGCCCGGCCCTGTCCGGCAGCTCCCAGTCCAGGAGGATGGCGTCCGGTGCCGCCTCCAGGGCGAGGTCCAGACCTTCGGCCGCGGTCGCCGCCTCGTGCACCACGTAGCCCTGGAGCTGGCAGACGCTGGCCGCCAGCAGGCGCTGCCCCGGGTCGTCGTCGACGATCAGGACGCGCTTGGCCACCGGCCGCCTATGTTCGCAGCAATCTCCGCAGGATCTTGCCGGAGGGCGATTTTGGAATCTCGCGGACGAACGCGACCTCGCGCACCTTCTTATAGGGCGCGACCCGCGCGGCCACGAAGTCCATCAGGTCCTGGGCGCTGACCGTGGCGTCTGGCACCGGCACCACGAAGGCCTTGGGAATCTCGCCGGCCTCGGTGTCGGCGCGCCCGATCACGGCCGCATCCGCCACCTGGGGGTGCGTCAGCAGCAGCGCCTCCAGCTCGGCCGGCGCCACCTGATACCCCTTGTACTTGATCAGCTCCTTGAGGCGGTCGACCACGTACAGGTAGCCGCGCTCGTCGACCCGGCCGATGTCCCCGGTGCGCAGCCAACCGTCGGGCGTGATCATCTCCGCGGTCGCCTCGGGCTGGTTGAGGTAGCCCTTCATCACCTGCGGACCCCGCACCCAGATCTCGCCTGTGTGGGGGGAGGGCCCCCCTTCCGGCGGGCCGGGCGAAGCCCTTCCCCCCGCCGCCCCCCCGCCCTCGACGATCCGGCACTCGGTGTTGGGATGCAGCAGGCCGACCGAGCCCGGCGGCGGCGTGCCCTGGTCCTCGGGATGCATGTGGCTGCCCGGGCTGAGCTCCGTGAGGCCGTAGCCCTGCTTGACCAGGCAGCCGAAACGCTGCCCGACCTCGTCCGCCAGCGCCGGCGCCAGCGGGGCCGCGCCCGAGATGATCGTGCGCACGCTGGAGAGGTCGTACTTGTCGACCAATGGATCGCGGGCCAGGCGCAGCAGCAGCGGCGGGACCAGGGGCAGGCGCGTGATCCGGTAGCGCTGGACGGCGGACAGGAAGGTCTCCATCTCGAAGCGCGGAAACACGACCAGAGTGGCGCCCCGGTAGAGGCCGAGGGCCAGGATCACCGAAAACCCGTAGATGTGGAAGAAGGGCAGCACGGCGGCGGTCACGTCGCGCTCGGTGGTGCCCTCGACCGGTCCCATCAGGAGCTGCATGGCGACCAGGTTGCGGTGGGTGAGCATCACGCCCTTGGGCACCCCGGTGGTGCCGCTGGAGTAGGGCAGGGCGACCACGTCCGAGGCCGGGTCGATCGCGACCTCTGGCGGCGGCCGGGAGCCGGCCGGGAGCACGGCGCCGAGCTCGTAGATGGCGCGCAGGCCTTCGAAGCGCGGCGCCAGCTCGTGCGTGGTGAAGGCGATGACGGCGCCCGAGTCGTCCAGCTGGCGCCGCGTCTCCTCGGCCGTGAAGGCCGGGTTGAGCGTAGTGACGATGCCGCCCAGCCGGGCGACGGCATAGGCGGCGACCGGGAAATCGACCCGGTTGGGCGTGCATAGAGCCGCCACCTCGCCCTTCGCAAAGCCGTCTTCGTGCAGCCTCGCGGCAAGGCGGTCGACGGCCTCGGCCAGCTGTGCATAGGTCATCATCCCGCCGGTTTCGGCGTCGATCAGCGCCGGGTGGTCACCCCGCTCCCGGGCCCGGCCCAAGATCAGCTCGGGCAGCGTAAGGCCCGGAATCTCGACGTCGGGGTACGGACTGCGATATATCAATGGGCAGAGGGGGTGCTCATGCGAAAACTCACGCTACTAATCACGGCCATCGCCACCGCCGCCTGTGCGGGCGGAGCGGCGCCGCAGTCGCAAGCCAGTCCCGGGGCACCGATCAAGATCGGGCTGCTCACCTCCCTGACCGGCAACTACGCGCCACTGGGGACCAACGACAAGCTGGCGGCGCAGCAGATGGTCGACGCCGTCAACGCCAAGGGCGGCGTGGCCGGGCACCACATCGACCTGATCATCGAGGACGACCAGTCCAACCCGACCCAGACCATCATCTCCTACAACAAGCTGATCGACGAGGGCGTCGTCGCCATCGAAGGACCGCCCCAGTCGACCGCCGAGCTGGCCCTGAAGCCGATCGTCGGGCAGAAGAAGATTCCCGACGTCTCGGTGGGCGCCAGCGACGACCAGGTGATCCCGGTCGAGCCTTACATGTTCCAGACCACGCCGCTGGCCTCGCAGGTGTCGAAGGCCTGCCTCAAGCAGATCCAGGCCCTGAAGTTCACCAAGCTGGCGATGCTGACCGACACCAAGAACGCCTACGCGATCAAGGGCCACGACGTCACC
The DNA here is from genome assembly GCA_005881825.1 of Chloroflexota bacterium. GTDB lineage: Bacteria > Chloroflexota > Dormibacteria > Dormibacterales > Dormibacteraceae > CF-28. The sequence goes on from VBEO01000075.1 coordinate 36,473, forward strand.
AAGAACCTGGTCTCCCAGTTCGGCATCACGATCGTCGATGACGAATCCTTCGAGACCACGCAGACCAACTTCGCCACCCAGATCGCCAAGATCGTGGCCGCCAAGCCGGACATCCTCCTGGTCTGGGCGACGGGCGCGCCCCCGGTGATCATCACCAAGCAGTGGGGCGGTGCCAAGACGGGTATCCCGCTGATGATGACCGCGGCCGAGGCTTCGCCCCTGTACGTCAACCCCGCCGAACCCGAGGTGGAGGGGGTCTACGTGCAGGCCACGCTGGGCGTGCTCGGCCAGAACGTCCCCTCCTCCAACAAGTTCAAGAAGCTGATCGACGATTTCGCCCAGCCCTTCCAGACCGCCAACGGCACCTGGCCGCCGCAGTTCGCCTGGGACTCGATGCTGGCGATGACCTTCATCTTCGACGCCATCAAGCGCAAGGGGACCAACCCCGACCAGATCCAGGCCGGGCTGGAGAGCATCAACCTGGACACGCCGCAGGGCCACTACACCTACGGCAAGGACAAGCACTACGGGATGCCCGACTCCTCGAACCTGATGGCCACGGTGCAGAGCAAGGGATTCGTCCCCACGCCGGAGACACAGGCCGTCCTCGCCTCCGCGGGGACGGGCGCCAGCACCCAGTCCTGACCTGCTCGAGACCCAGGGGCTGACCCGCCGCTTCGGCGGCGTGGTCGCGGTCAACCAGGTCTCGATCCGGGTCGCCGGCGGAGAGCTGCACGGCGTGATCGGGCCCAACGGGGCCGGCAAGTCCACGCTTTTCCACCTGGTCACCGGCCACCTGCGGCCTACCGCGGGCGAGGTCCTCTTCGAAGGCCGCGCCATCAGCCGCCTGCCCGCCCACCGCCGGGCGCGGCTGGGCATCGCGATCGCTTTCCAGGCCGTTCGCCTGTTCCGGGGCATGACCGTCCTCGAGAACGTGATGGTGGGCGCCCACGCGCGCACCCGGACCAGCTTCGCCGAAGCCGCGCTGCGGGTCGGCCGCACCCGGCGCGAGGAGCGTGAGATCCGGTCGGCTGCCGAGGCCGCGCTAGAGCGCGTAGGCCTGACGCCGGTGGCGGGGAGGGCGGCGGAATCGCTGCCGTTGGGCCAGCAGCGTGCTGTGCAGGTGGCGCGGGCGCTTTGCGGGCGGCCCCGGCTGCTGCTGCTCGACGAGCCCGCGTCCGGGCTGCGCGGCTTTGAGCGCCAGCAGCTCTCGGACCTCTTCGCGGATCTGCGCGCCGAGGGCCTGACCATGCTCCTGGTCGAGCACGACGTCGGCTTCGTGACCCGGCTGGCCACGGCCATCACGGTCCTCGACCGCGGGCGCGTGATCGCCGAGGGGCCGCCCGCGGAGATCCGCCGCGACCCCGCGGTGATCGCGGCGTACCTGGGCCAGGAGGCGCAGTCCGCGTGATCCTGGAGGTGCGCGAGCTGGTCGTCCGCTACGGCCAGGCCACCGCCCTGGACGGCGTGAGCCTTGAGGTCGGCGAGGGCGAGATGGTCGCGCTGGTGGGCCCCAACGGGGCCGGCAAGACGACGCTGCTCAACACCATCTCGGGCCTGATCCGGCCGGCCTCCGGAAGCATCCGCACCGCCGGGCGGGTGGTGCAGGTGCCCGAGGGCAGGCAGCTCTTCGGCGATATGACGGTAGAGGACAACCTGCGCCTGGGCGCCTGGCGGGTCCGGGACCGGAACCTGAGCCACATCTACGAGCTGTTTCCGCCGCTGTCAGAGATGCGCCGGCGGCGGGCTTACACGCTCTCCGGCGGCGAGCAGCAGATGGTGGCGGTGGGCCGCGCGCTCATGGGCGGCCCCCAGCTGCTGGCGGTCGACGAGCTGTCGCTGGGCCTGGCGCCGCTGGTGGTGCAGAACCTGGCCGAGCACGTGGTCCGCCTCAACCGCGAGTCGGGCATGGCAGTCCTCCTGGTCGAGCAGAACGCGCGCCTGGCCCTGGATATCTGCGCCCGCGCCTACGTGCTGGAGGCCGGGCGGCTGGCGATGGCCGGCCAGAGCGCCGAGCTCCGCCGCAGCCCGGCCGTGCAGGCCGCCTATCTCGGCGGTGCCGTGGGGGAGGGCGAGGCGGTTCGCGCGCCAGCGACCTCCCCCCGCACCGCGGGGGGAGGCGAAGGAGGGGGGACCGCGCCATGAGCTTCTTCCTGGGCGTCGTCTCCTCGGGAGTGGCCACCGGCGCCGCCTTTGCCCTGGTGGCTACCGGCTTCGTGGTCATCCACCGGGTGACGCGCGTCGTCAACTTCGCGCAGGGCGTCTTCTCTGTCGTGGCCGGGATGCTGTGCGCGGCGCTCTTGACCCTGGGCCTGCCGCACTTCCTGGCGGAGGTAGTCGCAATCCTGGCTGCCATCGCGGCGGGATTCGGCGTGGGGCTGGTCGCGATCGGGCGCCGGGGCACGCCGCCGCTGGCGTCGCTGATCATCACTCTCGGGGTGGGGGTCCTCTCCTACGCCGTCGTGATCCTGCTCTGGGGTGACGGGCCGGTGTCGTTCTCCATGCTGCAGGGCCAGGTCGACGTCGGCGGGGTGACCATGCTCTGGCAGTACGTGCTGATCGTGGCCGCCACCGCGGTCACCTTCGGTGCCCTGATGCTGTTCTTCAACCTCACCTACGTCGGCAAGGCGCTGACCGCCTGCTACAGCAACCCCCACGCCGCCCGGCTGGTCGGCATCGACGTACGCCGCATGGGCCTGCTCGCCTTCGCGATCGGCGGCGGCCTGGGCGGCCTGGCGGGGGTGCTCCTGACCCCGCTGCAGCCGGTCGAGTTCGACTCCGACGTCAGCATCGCCATCAACGGATTCGCGGCGGCCATCTTCGGCGGCCTGCTGCGGCCGGGCACGGCCCTTGTCGGCGGGTTGGTGCTGGGGGTCGCCGAGGCGCTGGTCTCGGGCTACTCGCGCTACGCCTCCCTGCAGAGCGGCGTGGCCCTGGTCCTGATCCTGGGGATCATGGTCTACCAGGCCGGGCGCCGCCCCGAGGGCGCGGAATGAGGCTCGGCTTCTGGCTTGGGTTGGCGGCGGCTGTAGGTTCGCTGCTGCTGCCGCTCCTGCTCTACGACGCGGAGCTGACCATCTACGTCTTCATCGGTCTCTCGATCATCGTGGTCGCGGGCCTCAACCTGCTTTACGGCTTCGCCGGCCAGGTCTCCTTGGGCCAGGGCGCCTTCTACGCGATAGGCGCCTACTGCGCGGGGATCCTGGCCCGGCGGGGGATCCCACCGCTGGCCGCGCTGCTGCTGGCGCCGGTGCTGACGGCGGCGGTGGCTGTGGTGGTCGGCCTGCCCGTGCTGCGCCTGCGCGGCCATTACCTGGCCTTCGCCACCCTGGCCTTCCAGCTGATCGTGCTCTCGATCGCCGGCCAGTTCCGGGAGCTGACCGGCGGCGACACCGGTCTCACCGGGATTCCCGACCTCACCGTGGCCGGCGTCGGCTTTCCGCTCGAGCGGCGGGCGTTCGGCTACGCCTACCTGACCTGGGTCCTCACCGCGCTGGCCCTGCTCCTGGTGCACAACCTGGTCGCCAGCCGGCCGGGCCGCGGCCTGCGGGCGCTGGCCACCTCCGAGGCGGCGGCCCGCGGCTCAGGGGTGCCGGTGGGGCGCTACAAGCTGCAGGTTTTCGCCCTGGCCGCCGCCTTCGCCGGCCTGGCCGGAGGCGTCTACGCGTTCTTCCTCTCCTATATCGCCCCCGGCTCGTTCCCGATCCTGCTCTCCATCCAGTTCCTGGTCATGTCCGCGGTGGGCGGGGTGGCCGTGGTCTGGGGGCCGGTGCTGGGGGCCGTGCTGATCTACATCCTGGCGCAGGTGCTGCAGACCATCGGCTCGCAGCCCGGGATGCCCCTGCACGCGCCCGCCGAGCTGAACTACGCGGTCTACGGGCTGGTGCTGATCCTGATCATGCTGCTGCTGCCAGAGGGCATCGTGCCGGCGCTCAGGTCGGCAGTGGCGTCAGGCCGGCTTCGATCTCCTGGCGGCGCGGCTCCAGGAATGGCGGCAGGGCCAGGTGGTGCCCCAGTTCCGCCGCCGGCTCGTCGGCAGTGAAGCCGGGGCCGTCCGTGGCCAGCTCGAAAAGGTTGCCGCCGGGCTCCCGGAAGTAGACCGATTTGAAGTAGAAGCGGTCGATGACCGGTGTCGGTTGGAGGCCGGCCTCGGCCACGCGCTCACGCCACCCCTTCTGCTGCGCCTCGTCGCCCACCCGGAAAGCGACGTGGTGGACGCCGCCGCGGCCCTGTTGCGAGCGCTTGGGCTCCCGCGGCAGCAGCAGCGAGACTTCCGAGCCCGAGTCCCGGCCCTCCAACCCGAAGGTGTATAGCCGGTCGCCGCCCTCCAGCTCGGTCTCGGCGACGGGCTCGAACCCCATGACCAGTCGCAGCAGGTCCGCGGTGGCCTGCGGGTTGGCGCTGGCCAGCCGCACCGCGTGCAGCCCCCGCACCTGGTGCTCGGCCGGCACCGGGCTCTCCGGCCAGGCCTCGAAACGGGTGGCGCCGGCGTGCCCGGCCAGCTCGAGGCGCTGACCCTCGGGGTCCGTCAAAGCGAGCCTGCCGTCGACACGCTCGGCGGCGACCTGGTGCTCGGCCAGCCGCGCCGTCCACCACTCGAGGCTGTCTTCAGGCACGCGCAGCGTGATGGGCGCGATCTCGGGCACGCCCGGCTGGTTGGGCACGGCGAAGGGCCAGTCGAAGAAGGTGAGGTCCGTGCCGGGGTTGCCGGTGCGGTCGGCATAGAAGAGGTGATAAGCGGAGACGTCGTCCTGGTTGACCGTCTTCTTGACCAGGCGCATGCCCAGGACGCGGGTGTAGAAGTCGACGTTGGCCGGCGCCCGACCGGTGATGGCCGTGACGTGGTGCAGCCCGCCGAGCTCCATCACGCTCTAGGCCAGGACCGCCTCTTGGTAGGTCTTCTCGGCCAGCGGCTCCAGCGGCAGGATGCCGCTGTTCGCCACCCAGCGATAGGTCGACTCGAAGGCGTCGCGGGTGTAGGGCTCGACCACGATCCGCTCGCCGAGGCCGAACGTGCGCACGTCGACCAGCGGATGGAACTCGGGCGGCAGCTCGCGCAGGTAGTAGTGCTTGTACAGGTGCGGCTCGAGGTCGATGTCGCGCAGCGCCCGCTCCAGCGCGCGCACGTAGCGCTCGACGTCCTGGGGGGTGGCGTCGCCGGTGACCAGCATGGCCACGATGAACGTGCTGTCCACCACCTTGCGGAAGCCCTGCTGCTCGACCACGTAGCTGGAGGGGCCGAACAGGTTGGCGGCGGGCAGCTGGCGGTCGAGCAGAAGGCGCAGCCGGTCATGGGGGATGCCGACGAAGCGCAGCCTGACCTGGTCTGGCGCCAGGATGCCCTCCAGGGCCTGAACAGTTGCAAAGTGGCTGCCCGAGCGCAGACCTACGCCGATCTCGACGCCGGCCAGGTCCTCGGCGCGTTTGACCTTCGACTCGGGCGGGACGTAGATGCCGCCCGGCGCCACCGCGTAGGCCTTGCCCCACATGCGCCCGTGGTCGCCGGCGGCGGCCGCGTTGATGGCCCAGTGGCAGGCGCCGCTGACCTCGCACTGGCGGCCCTGGCGCATCGAGTCGAAAGCTCCGTAGAGGACCTGGTCGGGGCCGCCGTCCACGGCCGCTTGAGCGCCCGCGGCGCGAAAGTCGACGTCGTGGACGAACTCGTAGTCGAGCCCTTCCTCGCTGAAGTAGCCCTTCTCCTCGGCCACCCACTCCTGCAGGCGGTTGTGGGGAACGATCCGGAACTTCGCCATGGCCACCTCCACACTCATCATATGGAGGCGCCATGAAGCTCGATGTCTTCACGCACGTCTTTCCGCGGCGCTTCTTCGACCGCATGCTGGAGGTGGCCGGCGAGCTCGGGGACATGGGCAAGCGGGTGCGCGGCCTGACCACCCTGTACGACCTGGACCGCCGCTTCCGGGTGATGGATGAGTTCGGGGACGACTACCGCCAGGTCCTCTCGCTGGCCTCTCCGCCCATCGAGTCTTACGCCTCGCCGTCTCAGGCGGTGGAGCTGGCGCGGCTGGCCAACGAGGGCATGGCCGAGCTGGTCGAGAAGCACCGCGACCGCTTTCCCGCCTTCGTGGCGGCGCTGCCCATGAACGACGTCGAGGCCGCGCTGCGCGAACTGGAGCGGGCCGCCGGTGAGCTGGGCGCGCGCGGCGTGCAGCTTTTCACCAACGTGCGCGGCCGCCCGCTCGACGAACCCGAGTTCTTTCCGGTCTTCGAGGCGCTGGCCGAACGCGACCTGGCGATCTGGCTGCACCCCGCGCGCGGCGCCGGCTCCTCCGATTACGCCAGCGAGCCGAAGTCGCGATTCGAGATCTGGTGGACTTTGGGCTGGCCATACGAGACCAGCGCCGCCATGGCGCGCCTGGTCTTCTCCAGGGTGTTCGACCGCCTGCCGGGCCTGAAGGTGATCACGCATCACATGGGCGGGCTGGTCCCCTACCTGGAGGGTCGCGTTGCCTACGGCTGGGACGTGCTCGGCGAGCGCACGACCGACGAGGATTACTTCGCGCTCCGCGCTTCTCTCGAAAAGCGTCCGTTCGATTACTTCAAGCAGAACTTCTATGCGGACACCGCGCTTTTCGGCGCGCGCGCCGCGACCGTCTGCGGGCTCGACTTCTTCGGCGAGGATCGCGTCCTGTTCGCGTCGGACTGCCCGTTCGATCCGGAGGGCGGCTCGCTTTATCCGCGTCTCACCATCGGCATCCTCGACGGGCTGGAGATCAGCGACGACGCGCGCGCCAAGATCTATCACCGCAACGCGGAGCGGCTGCTGAAGCTAGAGCCCTGACGTGAGCCGCGGGGTCGTCAGCTGGAAGGCCTCCGCCAGCTTGGTCTCCGGTCCGGCGCCGAAATAGCGCGCCTGCACCGCGCGCTGCGCGCCGCGTTCCCGGTAGTGGTCGCGCAGGTATGACTGCGCAGCCATCGCCGCCATCGCGGCCTCTTTGCGGTCGGCGACGGCCGTGTAGTCGACGAAGGTGTTGGGCTGGAACCCGCACTGCTCCGGATGGTGCGGCTCGAACAGGTACAAGCGCGGCGGCTTGATGGTCTTGAACGCGCTGGCCACGCCGGCGGCGCCCATCGCGAGCTTGCGCGCGCGATCGGCCGCGGTGAAGGCGACCGGGTGATCGGGGTTGAAGGGGTCGACCGGCGTATGCGTGACCAGGATCTCCGGCTGCAGCTCGCGCATCAGCGCAACCAGCCGCTCCAACGCCGCCGCCGGGACCTCGAGCGGGTAGTCGCCGAGGTCGAAGGGCACGAACTCCGCCCCGACCGCGGCCGCGGCCCGCGTGCACTCCTCGTGACGCATCCGCTTCACCTTCTCGACCGTCTGTCCGGGCTCCTTCCAGAGGTCGCCGGACTCCCCGCGCTCGCCGTAGGAGAGCGCCACCACCGCCGCGCGGCCGCCGGCCGCCGTGTGGAGCGCGATCGCGCCGGCGGCGCGCCAGACGAAGTCGGCCGCGTGCGCGCCCACCACCAGCAGCGCGGACACGGGTCCTAATATGAACCAGGCGTGGGCAGGCGGCAGCGGCTGGAAGTGCCCGGCGTGACGCACAACGCTCCGATACCCATGGGCGTCCGCCTGGGCAACCTGGTCTTCTCCTCCGGGATCTCGGGCAAGGACCCCGCCGACGGCTCCCTCCCGCCCGACGCCGCGCGCCAGGCGGAGCTCATGTTCCAACACGTGCGCACGCTGCTCGAGGAGGCGGGCGCCGGCCTCGACGACGTGGCCCGGATGACGGTGTACATCAAGGACGATGCCTACCGCGACGACCTGAATCGGGAATGGCTCAAAGCCTTCCCCGACGAGTCGGACCGGCCGGCGCGGCACACGCTGGTGTGGGACCTGCGCGGCGGGATGCTGCTGCAGTGCGAGCTGGTAGCCGTGGTCGGATCGTGAGCCGGCAGAAGCTGGAGGACGGATAAATGATCATCGACGTCCACGGGCATGTCTCGGCCCCGCCCGAGCTCTACGCGTACAAGTCGAACCTGATCGCCAGCCGCGGTTACCACGGTCGCGGGAACCCCGGCATCAGCGACGAGAAGATGCAGCAGGCGGCGCTGAAACACATCGATCTGCTGAAGTCGGTGGGCACCGACGTGCAGTTCCTGTCACCGCGTCCTTTTCAACTGATGCACTCCGAATCTCCCGAGTCGATCGTGCGCTGGTGGGTGCAGGCGAACAACGACATCATCGCGCGCAACTGCAAAGCGTTTCCGGATGTGTTCCGCGGTGTTTGCGGACTTCCGCAAACACCCGGCGCCGACATTCGCGCGTGCGTCGAAGAGCTGGAGCGCTGCGTGACCGAGCACGCCTTCATCGGCTGCCTGATCAATCCCGATCCCACCGAGGGCACCGGCCTGATGCCCACCCTCGACGACGAGTACTGGTTTCCGCTGTACGAGAAGATGGTCGAGCTCGATGTGCCGGGCCTCGTGCACTCGACGTCGTGCCGCAACTTTCGCGAGTCTTACAGCGCGCACTTCATCACCGAAGAGAGCATCGCCGTCATCAACCTTTGCAAGGTCGAGAGCCGCGTGTTCCAGGTCTTCCCGCGGCTGCGGCTGATCGTTTCACATGGCGGCGGATCCGTGCCCTACCAGATCGGCCGCTGGCGCGCGCACCGGATCCGCGAGCGGGATGCGCAACCGCAGCTGGAATCCTTCGACGACAGCCTGCGCAAGCTGTACTTCGACACCGTGCTCTACAACCAGGAGTCGCTCGACCTGCTGTTCCGCATCGTGGGCACCGACCGCTGCCTGTTCGGGACCGAGAACCCGGGGTCGGGGTCAGCCAAGGATCCGGAGACGGGCAGATGGCTCGACGACCTGAGGCCGGTCATCGAGTCCATCTCCTGGCTCACCGACGACGACCGGCGGCGGATATTCGAGGAGAACCCCAGGACCGTCTTCCCGCGCTATCGGGCCGCGGTGGGAGTGCCGTCATGAGCGCCCAGACCACGGAAGAGGCCTTCGAGCCGCCGTACCTGTGGCCGGCCTATCGGTCGACCGTCCTACGGGCACCCAAGCAGCCGTTGGTCCGGCTGCCGTCGGAGTGGTTCCACACGATCCCGGGCCCGGTGTACGGCCGTGTTCCAGTGCGGCCGGAGGACGCCGACCTCACCCGCCAGCACGCGGGCGAGCCGCTGGGCGAGCGCATCATCCTGACCGGCCGCGTCCTGGACTCGGACGGGCGGCCGGTGCGGGGCACGCTGGTCGAGATCTGGCAGGCCAACGCGGCCGGCCGTTACGTGGACCCCTCCGATCAGCACCCGGCGCCTCTCGACCCCAACTTCACAGGCGCCGGCCGCTGCCTGACCGACGCGGAGGGCCGGTACCGGTTCGTGACCGTCAAACCCGGCGCCTACCCTTGGCGCAACGACCACAACGCCTGGCGGCCGGCGCACGTCCACTTCTCGCTCTTCGGATCGCAGCTGTCGAGCCGCCTGGTGACGCAGATGTATTTCCCCGGCGACCCGTTGATCCCCCAGGATCCGATCCTGGAGGCCATCCCCGACCCGCGCGGACGCGAGCGCCTGGTGGCCGCGTTCGACCGCGAGGTGACCCAGCCCGAGTGGGCGCTGGGCTACCGCTGGGACATCGTCCTGCGGGGTCGCGACGCCACGCCGATGGAAGCCTGAGCTTCTTGGCCGGGCAGGGTCCGACGCCGTCGCAGACGGTGGGGCCGTTCTTTGGGTTCGCGATGCCTTTCCCTGATGACACCAGGGCCGTGTCCGGGGATGGGGTGCGCATCGAAGGCCAGCTGCTGGACGGCGCCGGGGAGCCCGTGCCGGATGGGCTGATCGAGGTCTGGCAGGGGGAGGAGTTCGCGCGCTGCCGGACCGATCCGGAGGGGGTCTTCCACTTCGTGGTCAGCAAGCCGCCGGCCAACGGCTCGCACGCCCCCCACCTCGAGCTCTACGTGTTCGCGCGCGGGCTGCTGCGCCAGCTGGCGACCAGGCTCTACTTCCCTGACGAGGAGGCAGCCAACGCCGCCGACCCTGCGCTGGAGCTGGCCGGTGACCGGCGCGGCACCCTGGTCGCGCGCGACGAAGGTGGCATCTTGCGCTTCGACATCCGGCTGCAGGGCGAGGGGGAGACGGTCTTCTTCGAGCTCTGACCGGACTCCTCCCCATTTGTGGGGAGGTCCGCCCGAAGGGCGGGGAGGGGGTCGACCATCCCGTCCGCCTCGCTGCGCTCGGCACCTCCCCGCGCAGCGGGGAGGAGACCTCCCCGCGCAGCGGGGAGGAGTTGTGGGAGACGGTCTTCTTCGAGCTCCGACCGGACTCCTCCCCACTTGTGGGGAGGTCCGCCCGAAGGGCGGGGAGGGGGTCGATCGTCCCCTCCGCCTCGCTGCGCTCGGCACCTCCCCGCGCAGCGGGGAGGAGTTCACCCAGGCCGCAGGCCGAGCAGGTCGAGCGTCAGCTCGCCCTCGCGCAGGCGCGCCATCATCTCGAGCTCGCGCTCGGCGCGGGCGCGCGACTTCTCGAGCACCTCGGCCGCGCGATCGCGGGCGACCACCACCACGCCGTCGGAGTCCGCGACCACGACGTCACCGGGCCCCACGAGCACCCCGCTGCAGACGACCGGCTCGCCATAGCGCCCCGGCTCGTGCTTGACCGTGCGCTGGATGGAGATGCCGCGGGCGAAGACAGGGAACCGGTGCCGTTCCAGCGCCTCCACGTCCCGCACCCCGCCATCGATCACCAGCCCGGCAACGCCGCGGGCCAGGGCCGCCACCGTCAGCACCTCGCCCCAGTAGCCCGCCAGGTGGCCCTGCGCGGCCACCACCAGGACCTCCCCGCCGGAGCACGCCGCCACCGCGCGGTGGATCGCCAGGTTGTCGCCGGCGGCGCATTCCACGGGCAGCGCCGGACCGCAGCAGGCCGCGCCCTTCCAGACCGCGCGCACTCCGGCATCCAGCCCGCCGGCGGCGCCGGCGGCCTCGAAGACGGTGGCCGCTCCGAACCCGGCGAGCTCCCTCAGCTCCAACGGGCGAAGCCCATGCCGCAGCCGGTGCCGGCCGGGCTGCGGTAGGTGGGCACGTAGTCCAGCACCTCCAGCTCGAGGTGCTCGGTGGCTCCCGCCACCACCACCCAGTTGCGGATCTCGGAGGTGCCCGACATCAGCTCCTCCTGTGGGATGGCGGCCAGCCGCGCCGAGTCCCGCGCCCGGAAGGCCTCGAGGACGCGCTGGTCCAGCTCCTCGTCGATCACGAAGTGGCTGAGCCCGCCCGAGGCGGCGATCGCCACCCGCGACCCGTCGTCCCAGGACTCGACCGCGCGCCGGATCGCCTGGCCGAAGGCGTAGCAGCGCGCGGCGGTGGGCTGGTTGGGCGGGAAGTAGGTGTTGACCAGGACCGGGACCATCGGCACGGCGTGGTCCCGCATCAGCCGGATCCTGACGAAGTTGAACGCGTGCCCGATCGAGCGGCCCGCCGGCTGCTCCCGCAGCTGCGCCACGTCGAAGCCCTCGATCATCATCCGCTCGACCATGTGGCGGCCGAGCTCGGGCACGCAGCGGTAGCTCTCGCGCTGTTCGCCGTAGTTGGCCCAGCGCGCCGGGCGCAGCGAGGGCGGCAGCTCCTCCTCCGGCTTGGGGATGCTCTCCACGCTCTCACCCCAGAAGATGGCCAGCGTGGGCATGCCGTCGTCCAGGAAGAGTTCGCGCTGGTCGTCGCCGATGATGACCACCAGATCGGGCGCGGTCTCGGCCAGTGTCTCGGCCAGGGCGTCGATCGCCCGGTCGCAGCGGGCGTGCTTCTCGGCCCAGACCGCGTCATCGATCTGGGCGTCGAGGTGCTCGCCCTGGCGCGCTTGCAGGAGCCCTTCGTAGTCATAGACCTGCCCGCGAAAGCGCAGGTCCCGGTTCTGGCGGTCGCGCTCCTGGTGCAGGCGCCAGAGTTCGGCCGGCGTGCTCAGCTGCGGGCTGTGCGAGGCGGCGACGCCGAGCACGATCTCTGCCATCGCGTCAAACCTCCTGAACTATCCCGATGCCGAGAAGCTGGCACGGGTTGGTCACCGCCATCCGCGTCACCGCGGCCGACGAGAAACCGGCGGCCAGCAGGCGCTCGGCGAACTCGGCCAGGCCGGCGGCCACCGGCGGGTTGGTCGTCTGGCCGAGGTCGGTGGAGATGACCACCTGCTGCGGCCCGGTCGCCCGGATGTTGGAGATCAAAGTGTCCCAGGTCGTCTTGCCGGTGTGCGCGGTCGTGAAGCAGTGCTCGATGAAGGCCCCGCGCCGGGTCAGCTCCAGCTGCTCGCCCGCGCTCAAGTTGAGGCTGGGGAACTCGGCGTGCGTGACCACCACGGCGCCGTCGCCCGCCTGCACCCGCTCGACGAGCGCGAACACCTCCGCCCGCCCGATGTGACCTGTGGCCACCACCATCCCGTGGGCGAGCGCCAGCTCCAGGCACTCGGAGGCGGGCGCCGTGAGCTGGCCGGCCGGATCGAGCAGCGAGATCGGGGCGGGATAGCCGGCCCGCGCCATCAGCTCCGCCTGCACCGCGCCCCAGGCCGGCGGGGGAGCGTTCACGGGCCGAGCCGTCCACTCGTTGGCGGCGTCCACCGTCGGCATCCAGACCACCCGGGCGCCCAGCCGCGCCGAGATCTCCAGGGCCGCCGGGTTGAGGCCGCCCACCGCGTGGTTGAGCGTGATCGAGCCGACGGCTTCGATGCCGGGCCGGACCTGCCGCACCACGGCCGCCCGCTCGGCCGTGGGGACGTAGTGCGACTTGAGCACGAAACCGCGGAGGCCGTGCGTCAAGAACTCTGACGCCAGGTCGAGGTCGCTGAGGCGCCGCTCGATGACATCCGGCGCCACGTGCACGTGCATGTCGACAGCGCCGGCGATGGCTCGCCAAGCCTCTTCAGGCATTCGTCACTCAGTGTGCCCCTTGAGCCAGGCGATGTAGTCGGCGACCCCCGCGTCGAGGTCGTATCCCGGCTTGTAATCGGCGTCGCGCTGAGCGCGCGAGATGTCCATCCAGCCTGCGGCCGGCGGATCCTCTGCATGGAGCTCGAAATGAGCCTCGGGCGCCGCCCGCGCCACCGCCGCGACCAGCTCTTGGGTGGTAGCGGCGCGCCCCGAGCCCAGGTTGTAGATCGGGTAGTGCAGCCGCGTCGCGGCGTGCAGCCGCTGGATGCCGGCCGCCGCGTCCTTGACGTAGCAGAGGTCGGCGGCCGGGCGCACGTCGCGCAGGTCCGGCTGCCGGCCGGCCACGGCCGCGTGGCAGAGCCGGCTGGGCAGGTTGGCCATGCTGTGGTAGAGCGGGCCGTAGATTCCGGCCAGCCGGATCACGCGCACGTCCAGGCCGGTGTGGGAGCCATAGTCCAGGGCCAGCGCCTCGACCGCCTTCTTGATGGCCCCGACCTGATTACTGGAGGCCTCGGGTAGCGGCTGCTCCTCGCGCCAGGGTCCGGGACCGGCGCCGGCGTACACCGCGATCGAGCTGGCGACGGTGACCCTCTCCAGGCCCTGCTGGCGCGCCGCTTCCAGGACGTTGATCAGGCCGGTGAGAGCGGCGGTGTAGGCCGCCGCGGGCGGCGTGTCCAGGGGCGGGCCGGCCAGGTGCAAGAGGCTGCGGACCCCGTACCGGCGCACCACCTCCAGCAGCGCCCAGCCATCCGCCAGGTCGACCTGCTCGACCGCCAGGTGGTCGCCGCCAAGCTCCGCGGCCAGGATGTCGGGCGCCCGCCAGGTCCGATATCGGGTCAGCAGGACACGGCTGCCAGCGTCCAGGAAGCAGCGGGCGGCGTGCAGGCCGACGAAGCCCATCCCGCCGGTGATCAGGACCGCCAATGATGCTGTCTAGCCGCGGCTCTGGAGCTGGAAGTAGCGGTGCCGCTGGCGGGCGTCGGCCAGCCGCTCCCCCTTCTCGATCTCCTCGCGGATGCGGGTCTCCATCTCCGCGATCTCGGCGGCCAGCGCCAGCACCTCCTCCTCGCGGCTGCGAGGGATGACCACCAGCCCGTCGGCGTCGCCGACCAGGAGATCGCCCGGCTCCACGCGCACCTCGCCCAGCGAGACCGGCACCTGCAGGCCGTCGAACTGCACCCGCCCGCGGCCGGTGCGCATGTAGACGCCGCGGCTGAAGATCGGGTAGCCAAGCTCCAGGCTCCGCTCGGAATCGCGGCACACGCCGTGGATGACGGTGCCGCCCAGCCGCCGGCGGTGGGCCGCGATCGTGAGCAGGTCGCCCCATACGGTGCCATCCAGGCGGCCGGCGTTGTCGAGCACCACGACCTCGCCGGCCGGCACGTCGTCGATGTAGTCGCCGACCGAGGCGCCGCTCACCGCGGTGGGCGCCGTGCGGACCGTGAAAGCGCGCCCGGCGACCCGAAAGCTGCGGTCCAGCGGCCGGATGCCCAGGACCTGCCCGGCGATGCCGAGCCGGTCCAGGGCGTCGCTCAGAGTGGTGGTCGGCTGTGCAGCCTCATTCATTTGACCTGGCAGTTGCCGATGGGGGGCATCTTGTCGGCCGTGATCGTGGAGATGACCTGCTCCTGCTGGCCGTTGATCTTGACGATGTAGATGCTCTGCACGGCCTGGTGGTCGCTGGCATTCATCACGATGTCGCCTGCCGGCGCGTCGGGGCCCTGTTTCATCTTCAGGGTGGAGAGCGACTTGATCAGGGCCTGGGTGTTGGCCTTGCCCGTGAAGTTGGACGCGATCATGGCCTCCTTCAAGGCCATGATCCCGGTGAAGGCCTGGTAGCCGAGCTGGCCGGGAACCGCCTTGTCGGCGCCCCCCAGCGTCGTCACGATGTTGGCGGGCTCGCTCGCCAGCTGCTTGCGGAAGGCGGCGTGGTAGGCGATGTCGGCCTTGTTGTCGGACGGCGAGTCGGAGAGCTCGGGCAGGTAGCCCACGGCGCCTGTCAGCGAGTCCGGGTAGACGCCCGCGAAGCGGTCCTTGCCCAGGAACATGACGACCGGCAGCTTGCCGCTGATCCCGAACTGCGAGATCACCTGCGACGAGCGGACCAGGTCGGCCGAGACCTCGCTGTTGATCAACCCGCTGATGGAGCCATCGGTGGCGATCTTGCTGATGTAGGGGGTCATGTTGGACTCGGGGTAGGGGATGGGGATGGTCTGGTTCGACACCAGGTCACCGCCCGCCGCCTGTAGCCCGACCTTGAACGCCGCCAGGTTCGACTGCCCAAGCGCGTAGTCCGGATAGATGATCCCCCAGTGCTTGCCGTAGGTGTTGACCATGTAGGTCGCCAGCGGGATGGTGGTCTGGCGGCCGGTGGCATTGAATCGGAAGCTGTAGCTGTTGCACTGCATGCTGGTGAACGCCTCGGCGGCGCAGCCGGTCGAGGACAGGTAGACGACCTGGAGCCGCGGCACCAGGTTCTCCACGCCCAGGCACTCGCTGCTCAGCACGCCGCCCATCAGCACGTCCACGTTCTGCTGCTGGACCAGGCTCTGGGCCTGGCTGACGGCCTGGTCGGGGGCGGCCTGAGGGTCCGCGTAGACCACCTTGAGCGGGTGGCCGTGGACGCCGCCGGCGGCGTTGACCTGCGCCACCGCGAGGTCGGTGTTGACCTGCATCTCGGCGCCCTCGACGGCGGTGCTGGCCGCGTGGTCGTCGAGCACCCCGATCGTGATGGGCGACCCGTTGGCCTGGGTGGGACCGGCCGGGGTGCTGCCGCCGCACGCGGCTACCAGCAGACCCGCCACGGCCGCGATCACAGTGGGCTTCATGCGTCTACCTCCCAAGTTCCAGATTCTGGACGCCTTCGGTCTCTTCCACGGTCTTCAGGGTCGCACCCGTCTCCGGCACCTCCACCATCTCCTCCAGATGGCGCGCCCGGCGCAGGTGCAGCAGCTGCCGCAGGCGTCCGGTGACGCCGTCCGGCAGCAGGTAGACGACCAGCAGCAGGGCGATCCCGATATAGATCTGCGACTGGGTCGTCTGCTGGCCGGCCTCCTCGGCCAGGAAGCGCAGGCCGGCGGTCCCCAGCAGCGGCCCCAGCACGTAGTCCACCCCGCCCACCAGCGAGTAGAGCACCGCGTTCAGCGAGTTGGCCAGCCCCAGCAGGTCGGGGAAGACGAACGCGTGGGCCAGCGCGTAGAGCCACCCGCCGCTGGCCGCGATCAGCCCGGAGAAGAGCGTCACCCAGACCCGATAGGCGTGGACCGAATAGCCCATCGCCGCGGCGCGCACCGGGTTGCGTCCGATCGCGATGGTGGCGCGCCCGACCCGGGCCGAGAGCAGGTACCAAGAGAGGCCACACCAGAAGACGGTGACGATGCAGAGAAGCCAATAGAAGCCGCTGCCCTGCAGCGGGTCAAGTCCGAACGAGACCTGCACCGGGCCCTCCACCCCCAGGCCGTTCTCGCCGCCGGTCACGGTGACCGCGAGCAGCGGCAGGGTGAAGAAGGCCGAGGTGGTCAGCAGCGTCAGCAGCAGGTACTCGAGGCCGGTGGCCACCACCGCGTAGATCGCGAACAGGCCAGAGACCAGCACCCCGCTGGCCAGGGCCGCCAGCATCAGCTCGAACGGGTTGAGGACGCCGCGGTGGGAGAGCATGGCGACCACGTAGGCGGCGACCCCGAAGGTGGCGCCCACGCCGATGTTCAGCAGCCGGGCCTGGCCCGCGATCAGCCCCACGGCGAGGGCGGGCAGCCCGAAGACCAGGTAGTCGGCGAGCCGCTGCGGCAGGTACTGGCCGTAAACCGGCGGCACGACCAGGAGCGCCAGCACGAGCACCACCACCACGGCCGCCAGCGACCGAGCTCGGGTCACAGTCTCACCGTCACCGGCCGCAGCCGGGCCCGGCCGATCACCAGCAGGATGACCAGCGCGAAGACGGCCACCTGGACCCCGGCGCCGGGGATGAAGATCGAGCCCAGCGACTCGGCCACGCCCAGGCCGAGCGCGATCAGCGCGGCGCCCCGGAAATTGCCCAGCCCGCCCGCGATCACCACGATGAAGGCGTTGAGCGTGATGTCCAGCCCCACGGTCGGGTAGACGCCGGTCAGCGGCACCAGCAGCGAGCCGGCGACGGCGGCCAGGGCGGCGCTGACCACGAAGGCGACGGCATATATGCGGGGCACGGGCAGGCCGAGGGCGCTGGCCATCCGCTGGTTCTGCGCCACCGCCCGCAGCCAGATCCCGTAGCGCATGTACTTCAGGAACAGGAAGCCGCCCGCCAGCACCAGGGCGGCTGCCAGCACCACGAAGAGGTCGTAGGCGGGGTACTGGGTGCCGCCGACGGCGATCCGCATCCCGATCGGCGCCGCCACCGGCTTGGCGTCGGCGCCGACCAGGCCGGCCGCCAGCTGCTCGACGATCAGGCTGAAGCCGATGGTGGCCAGCAGGACCAGTGCTTGCGGGCGGTCGCGGAGCGGCCAGAGCGCCCCCATCAGGGCCAGACCGCCGACCAGCCCGACCACCACCACCGCGATCACCAGCGCCAGCCAGAAGCTGATGCCCTGGCGGACGCTCAGCCACAGGATGTAGGCGCCGATCATGAAAAAGTCGCCCTGCGCGAAGTTGAGAATGCCGAGCACGCCGAACAGCAGCGCCAGCCCGGCGGCCACCAGCGCGATCGAGGCCCCGACCACCAGCCCGTTGAGGCAGGCCACGATGACGTGCTCCATCACCTCTCGCCGCCCGTCAGGTAGGCGCCCACCAGCCGGTCCGCGGTCGGGAACTCGTCCAGGCCGTAGGCGCCGTGTGCAGCGCCTGTGCCACCACGTCGACGTTCCTCGGCATCAGGCCCTCGCTTGGCTCGTCGACCAATATCAGGCGCGGCTTGAGCGCCAGGCCGCGGGCCAGCGTGAGCGCCTTCTGCTCGCCGCCCGAGAGCGTTCCCGCGAACTGCCGGCGGCGAGCCTCCAGCATCGGGAACAGCGCGTAGGCCGCGTCCAGGCAGGCCTGCTGGTCGCCGTTGCGGTGGACCATGGCCGCGGCCCGGATGTTCTCCTCGACCGTCATGTCGGCGAAGACGGCCTCGGCGTCGGGCACGAAGCCGAGTCCCAGCCGGGCCCTGCGGTGGGCCGGGCCGCGCAGCTCGCGGCCGGCGAAGGCGATGCGGCCGGCCGTCCGCGGGCCCATGCCCATGATCGCCTTCAGGGTGGTGGTCTTGCCCACGCCGTTGTGACCGACCAGGCCCACGCCCTCCCCTGCCTCCACCCGCAGCGAGACGCCCTGCACGACGTGGCTGCGGCCGTAGAAGGCGTGGAGGTCCTCGATCTCAAGCAACCGCCGCCGCTCCTCTCAGGAAGACCTCCTTGACGGTCGGGTCTTCGAAAACCTGGTCGGGAGATCCCTCGGCGATCTTGCGGCCCAGGTTGAAGGCGGTGACCCGGGTCGCCACCCGGCGCACGAACTCCACGTCGTGCTCGGCCATCACGATCGTCGAGCGTCCGGCCACGCGTTGGAGCAGGCCGCCCAGCGACTGGCGCTCGTGCTCGGTGAGGCCCGACGTGGGCTCGTCCAGGAGCAGGATGCGCGGACCGCGGCCGAGCGCCATCGCCACCTCCAGCTGCTTCTGCTGGCCGTGGCCCAGCTCGTCGGCCGGGACCTCGGCCCGGCTGCCCAGCCCCACCAGGTCCAGCAGCTCGCGCGCTCGCTGGGCGTCCTCACCGCGGGGCCGCGCCCGCAGCATGCCCAGCATGCCGTGGCGTGCCTCGACCGCCAGCACCACGTTCTCCAGGCAGCTGAAGCCCGCGATCACCGAGGTCAGCTGGAAGGAGCGGCCGATGCCGATGCGGGCCCGGCGGTGGGGGGTCGTGCGGCCCAGCGGCCGGCCCAGGAACTCGATCTCGCCCGCCGTCTGCAGGATCTGCCCCCCGAGCACGTTCAGGAACGTGCTCTTGCCGGCGCCGTTGGGACCGACCAGCGCGTGCAGCTCTCCCTCCCGGACCTCGAAGTCGACAGCGGCCACGGCCAGGAAGCGGCCGAACGCCACCGTGATGCCGCGCGCGGTGAGCAGGACCGGGCCGGGTTCCGTCACGGCCACACGCGGCGGGCCACCTGGCCGACCAGCTCCAGTTTGGCTCGCTGCTCCTCCGGCGTGACCGGGTTCCCCACCGCAACCGAGGCGAAGCCGCACTGCGGGCTCAGCGCCAGCTCCGCCAGCGGCTTGATCCGCGCGGCTTCCTGGATCCGCGCCTCCACCTCCGCCGCATCCTCGAGGCGGCCGGTCTTGGTGGTGAGCAGGCCGAGCACGGCGACCGTGCTTGGGCGCACATGGCGCAGCGGCTCGAAGTCGCCGGCGCGTTCGGAGTCGTACTCGAGCAGCAGCGCGTCCACGTCGAGGCCGGAGAAGAGCTGCGGCGCGATGGTCGCGTAGCCGCCCGTCGAGTGCCATTTGCCGGCGGCGTTGCCGCGGCAGACGTGGAGCGCGCGGGTGATGCCGGTAAAGCCGGCGAAGAGTGAGTTGTCGAGCGCGATGTCGAAGGCCAGCTCAGCGTCGAGGTCGTGGCCCCGCGCCTCCATCATCCGGCGATTGTCGGTGTCGCAGAGCGTGCCGTAGTTGGGCGCGTCCAGCTGCAGATAGTCGCAGCCGAGGTCGATCAGTTTCGCGACCAGCCCGCGCTGAAAATCGCGCACGTCTTCCAGAAACTCCTCGCAGGTCGCGTACGCGGCGGCCGAGTGCTCGCCGTACCAGAAGCGGCGGTGGTAGCTGGGCGCGGGCAGCGAGAACTTGGTGCGCGCCCGAGCGTGCTCGCGCAGGAAGGTGTAGTCGCAAGTGACGTCGCGCGGCGCCGGGCGCACTCGGCGCACGACGGTCGGATAGCCGTCGGGGCCGAAGATCGCCTCGCCGGCCTCTCCCTCTTCGTCGCGCCATCTGAGCCCGGGACCGCCCGGGCGCGGCTCGAAGCCGTCCAGCGCCTCGGTGGTCACCGCCCAGCCGCGCCGCCGCAGCTCGCCGTCGGTGATCACGTCCAGCCCCGCCTCCTGCTGCAGCCGGATGGCGTCCAGCACCGCCGCGTCTTCGAGCTCCCGCAATCCGGCCTCTGCGGCGCGTCGAGCCTCCAGCAGCGCCGACGGTCGCAGCAGGCTACCGACGGTTTCCGCGCGCGGAACGCCGCTCACCCTAACTTGCGATCGTAGGGCAGGATTGTGTTTGCCGCTGGCCAGCCCGGAGAGCGCGTTCCGCGTGATGGCGGCCAACCTCGGCGACCGCCTGCGCCGGTTGCCCGACGGCGAGACCGGGCCGCGCTCCGACTGGATCGTCTGGCAGTACCCGGTACTCAGCTCGCGGCCCGAGTTCGAGGTGGGCCCCCCGGTGGCCGGCTTCTACCGGCCGCTGCCGCGCCTGCAGTTGCGCCCGGGCGTGGACCCGGCCGGGCTGCATTTCGGATCCCTCGGCTACGCGGCGGCGGCGCGCGCGTCCTACAGAGAGTTCGCCGTCCTGAAGCGCGACGGGGTGGTGCCGGCGGGCTGCCGCTTCCAGGTCTGCCTGCCCACCCCGCTGGCGCCGATCAGCGCCTTCGTGGCGCTGCCCGACCAGGCCCGGGTGGAGCCTCCGTATGAGGCGCGCATGATGGCCGAGCTGGACGAGATCCTGGCCGGCATTCCGGCCGACCAGCTGGGGATCCAGTGGGACACCAACTTCGAGTTCGGCATGCTGGAGGGCGCTTTCCCGACCTGGTTCGAGGACGTCAAAGCCGGCATCCTGGAACGGCTGCTCCGGATCAGCCGCCGGGTGCCTGCCGAGGTCGAGCTGGGCTTCCACCTGTGCTACGGCGACACCCTGCAAGGTTTCCACCGCGAGCCCCGCGACCTGGGCCGGCTGGTGGAGATCGCCAACGCGCTGTCTGCGAGCCTGGGCCGGCCGCTGAGCTGGATCCACATGCCCATCTCGCGGGAGCGCACCGACACCAAGTTCTACGCGCCCCTCGAGCAGCTGAACCTGCGGCCGGAGACCGAGCTCTACCTGGGGCTCCTGTATCCCGAGGACGGGCCGGACGGCGCCCGGCGCCGGGTGGCCGCCGCGCGCGAATTCCTGGGCGGCTTCGGGGTGGCTACCGAGTGCGGCTGGGGACGGCGGGCACCGGCCATGGTGGACACGCTCGTCAACCTGCACCGGGAGCTGAGCCGTCCGGTCGCGGCGCCATCGCGAGGGCGGCGCCGGCGGCCCTTCCGCTGGCCGCCGGGCTTCGCCCGAATCCCCGACGAGGAGTGGGTGCGGCAGGACGTCGACCCCTCCGGCCGCCAGTACGACAGCGTGGACAACCACGGCTGGTATCGGAACCTCGACCCCACCGTCGAGCAGCTGGCGGGCGCACTCGAGGAGGGCGACGTGCTGGTCGACTACTCGGGCGGCACCGGGATCCTGCTCGACCGGCTGCGGCTGCGCATCTTCGACCGCCAGGTCGGGATGATCATCGTGGACAGCTCGCCCAAGTTCCTGCGGGTGGCGCTTGACCGCCTGCGCGATGATCCGCGGGTCGCCTACAGGTGGCTGCGATTCCTCAAAGAGGAAGGGCGCCTGCAGGCTCTGGACGAGGTGCTGGACGTGCCGCTGCGCGAGCGGCGGGTGGATGCCCTGGTGTCGACCAACGCCATCCACCTCTACGCCGACCTGGCGCCGACGCTGCGCTCCTGGGCGCGCGTCCTGCGGCCGGGCGGCCAGGTCTTCATCAATTCCGGCAACATCCGCAACCCGCGGGCACGGCCCGGCGAGTGGATCCTGGACGAGACCGTGTACGTGGTGCACGAGGTCGCCACCGGCCTGGTGCGCACCGATCCCAAGTACGCGGCCTATCGGGAGGTGCTGGACGACCCCGAGCGCATGGGCAGGCATCTCGAGTTCCGCGACCGCGTCTTCGTGGCGCCGCGGCCCCTCGACTTCTACGTCGATGAGCTGGCGAAGGTCGGTTTCGCGGCGCCCGAGGTGACCGAGACGACCATCGTGGCCGACGTCGACGACTGGTTCGAGTTTCTGCGCGCCTACCACGAGGCGGTGCTGGGCTGGGTCGGCGGCTCGGCCAGGGTGGAGGGGCGGGCTCCCACTGTGGAGGCCGAGGGGGACCGGCTGGCCCTGATCCGCAAGGCGATGGACGTGATCTTCGGCGGGCGGCCGACCTTCCGCTGCTGCTGGACTTACATTCAGGCCATTCTTGAAGGCTGAGGTGAACAGATGAGCATTCGCGCCGAGGTGGTGGGCAGCCTGCTACGACCGGACTCTTTGAAGGAGGCGCGGAGCCGCGTCGAGAGCGGCCAGATGAGCGCGGCCGATTTCAAGCGTGAGGAGGACCGGGAGGTGGTCGCCGCGATCCGGCTGCAGGAGGACGCCGGCATCGACGTGATCACCGACGGCGAGCTGCGCCGTTACGCGTTCTACGGGCACCTGGTCGAGTCGTTCGACGGCTTCGACAGGGAGGGCGGCTGGGCGATTCCCTTCCGTGACGAAAAGGGCGACGAGCTGGTCTTCAAGCGCCCGGTGGTGGTCGAGAAGCTGCGCTGGCGGCGGAGCATGTGCGGCGAGGAGTGGGTCTTCCTGCGCGCGGTTGCCGCCAAGGCGGGCAAGGTCACCATGATCAGCGCGCAGCAGGCGGCCGCCTACTACGACCCCAAGCAGTCGGCCGGCGCTTACCCGACCAGGGACGCGTTCCTGGCGGACATCGTGGACGTCTCGCGGCGCGAGGTGGAGGAGCTGGTGCGCCTGGGCTGCACCTACATCCAGATCGACGGGCCGCAGTACGGTGCGCTGCTCGACGCGAAGATGCGCGAGGGCTACCGGCAGCGCGGCAGCGATCCCGAGAAGGTGATCGACCTCTGCATCGAGCTGGACAACCCGATCATCGAGGGGCACCCGGGCGTGACCGCTCGGGTGGCTTCGAGCCGCTCCAGCACCTTCCCGAAGACCGCGTCGCGGTGCTTGGGCTGGTGACCACCAAGAAGCCGCGGTTGGAAAGCGATGAGGAGCTCAAGCGCAGGATCGAGGAGGCGTCGCGGTACGTGCCGATGGAACGTTTGGCGCTCAGCCCGCAGTGCGGGTTCGCCTCCACCTTGGAAGGCAACAAGGTCACGCCCGACGACCAGCGCGCCAAGCTGGAGCTGGTCGGCAAAGTGGCGCGCGAGCTCTGGGGCGCCGGGGTGCCGGTGTAACACGTCCACCTCCCCTCCGGGGAGGTCGCGCTCGGAGAGCGCGGGTGGGGGTCAGGTGTCCCCCACCCCAACCCTCCCCGTTGGGGAGGGGGATTCTCTTTAGTTAAACCTCTCCGCGCACCTCGGCCGCGGCCTGCGCGAGCACCCTCAGCTTGGCGAAGGCCTTCGCGCGGGGCAGGTACTTCATGCCGCAGTCCGGCGCCAGCACCAGGCGTTCCGGCGGCACGATGTCGAGGGCGCGCCGGATGCGCGCGGCCACGGTCGCCACGTCCTCGACCGGGCTCTCATCGGCGAGGTCCAGGACGCCGACGATCAGCGTCTTCTCGGGCAGGTCGCGCAGGATCGCCAGGTCGACGTTCTGCTGCGCGGATTCCAGCGAGATCTGGTCGACGTCCGTCTCGGCAAGCTCGGCCAGGAACGGGTAGCCGTGCGGCCGGTCGTGCACGATATGCGCGTATCCGAAGCAGGTGTGCAGCGCGGTCACGCCGGGCGCGCCCTGCACCGCGCGGTTGATGGCGCGCACCGCGAAGCGCTGTGCTTTCTCGGCGCGCGCCTGCAGGTAAGGCTCATCGATCTGCACGATGTCGGCGCCGGCCGCGAACAGGTCGTGCATCTCTTCGTTGACCGCGGCGGCCAGGTCCATCGCCAGCGCCGCTTCGTCGTGGTAGTGGTCGTCCTGCGCCTGCTGCGACATCGTGAAGGGTCCCGGCAGCGTCGCCTTGATGACGCGGTCGGTGTTCGCCCGCAGGAACTCGACATCTCGCACCTGCACGGGCCGCGTGCGCCGGATCTGCCCCACCACCCGCGGAACCGGATTGGGGTGACCGGTGCGGTCGAGAGCGCTGCCCGGATGTTCCAGGTCCATGCCCTCGAGCGCCGTCGCGAAGCGGTTGGAGTAGCTCTCGCGGCGCATCTCGCCGTCGGTCACGATGTCGATGCCGGCGTGCTCCTGGTCGCGCAGCGCGAGCAGGGTCGCGTCGTCCTGGGCCTGCTCCAGCAGGTCGGGCGGAATCCGCCACAGCTCCTGGGCGCGCACCCGCGGCGGCAGCCGGCTGCCCAGGCGCGCTCGGTCGATGAGCCACTCCGGCTGCGGGTAGCTGCCGACCATGGTGGTGGGCAGTCGCCGCTGGATAGACTCAGCCACGGCCCACATGATCTGGGATCGGGAGCTGGAGACGGCGCCGCCTGCCGATGTGCGCGCGCTGGCGGAGGCCGCCTGGCAGAGCCAGCTGGCGCACCTGCGCGAGAACTCCGCTTTTCACCGGCCCAACCTCGGCTCCGGGGATCTGCGGCTCGCCGACCTGGCCGGCCTTCCGTTCACGACCAAGGAAGACCTGAAGCGGGCGATCGAAGCCAACCCGCCGTTCGGCAGCAACCTATGCGTGCCCGAAGCCCAGGTCAAGCGCGTCTACCAGACCAGCGGCACCACCGGCGCCCCCAGCGTGCTGGCCTTGACCCTCGCCGACGCCGACGTCTGGACCGAGGTCGGCACCCGCAGCTACTACGCGACCGGGATCCACGAGGAGCACTCCGTGCTCAGCACCTTCGGCGCCGGTCCCTTCGTGGCCGGCCACACGCATTTCGTGCTGCTGCGGATCGGCTCGCGGGTGGTGCCGGTGGGACCCGGTGACACCGAGCGCGTCCTCTTCGCGCTGCGTGCGGGGCTGGTGGACACGCTGCTCGTCACGCCGTCGTTCGCGCAGTACCTCGCCAACCAGAGCGATCCGCCCCAGGTGGCCCACGTGGTCACGGGCGGCGAGCCCGGTGGCGGCATCCCCGAGATCCGCGACCACATCCAGTCCGCCCTGGGGGCGGTGGTCACCGAGGTGATGGGCATCGGCGACATCGCGCCCTCGCTCTTCGGCGAGTGCCGCCACCAGCAGGGCATGCATTTTTGCGGGACCGGCCACGTCTGGCCGGAGCTCGTCGACCCGGACAGCCGGCAGCCGATGGAGATCGAGACCGGCGCCGTGGGCGAGCTGGTCTACACGCACCTGACGCGACAGGCGATGCCGATGCTGCGCTTCCTGGGCGGCGACATCGTGCGCATCGAGGGCACGTCCTGCGAGTGCGGGCGCACCTCGTTTCGGATGCGCTGCCTGGGCCGCCGCGACGACATGTTCATCGTGCGCGGAGTCAACGTGTACCCCTCGGCGATCCTGGCCGTGGTCGGCGGTTTCAAACCGCGCGTCACGGGCCGGGCGCGGGTGGTGCGCAATGGCGACGGCGTGAGCGTGGAGCCGCCGGTGCCGGTCGAGGTCGAGGTGCCCACGGGCGGGGACGAGCGCCTGGGCGCCGAGCTCGAGCAGGCCATCCGCGCCCGGCTCACTTTTCGAGCCAGCGTTAGCCTGGTCCCGGAAGCCGAGTTCGGCGATGCCGGGTACAAGACGCGGCTGACCCTGCGCCGGTGAGCAAGCGGCTGCGCTCGGAGATGGGCTCGAGCACGGCCGACCGCATCGTGGTCCGCGGCTTCGATCTCAGCCAGGACCTGATCGGCAACGTGAGCCTGGGCGCCATGGCTTTCCTGGAGCTCAAGGGCCGGCTGCCCGCCGACCGCGAGCTGGCTGTCTTCGACGCCATCCTGGTCACGCTCGTGGAGCACGGCATGACGCCCAGCGCCATCGCCACCCGCATGACCTACCTGGGCGCGCCGGAATCGGTCCAGGCGGCGGTGGCCGCGGGACTGCTGGGCCTCGGCGGGCGCTTCGGAGGCACAGTCGAGGATGCGGCCCGCATGCTCCAGGTGGGCGGCTCGGCGGCGGAGATCGTGAGCGATTACCGCGCCCGCAAGCAGCAGATCCCCGGCCTCGGCCATCCCATCCACAAGCCCATCGACCCTCGCGTGCCCCGGCTCTACGAGGTCGCCGCTGCGAACGGCTTTTCCGGCCGGTACGTGCGGCTCATGGACGAGATCGCGGAACAGGCCAAGCAGGCGCTGGGCAAGGCGCTGCCCGTCAACGCCACCGGCGCCATCGGCGCCCTGGCCAGCGAGCTGGAGATCCCCTGGCAGGTGACCCGGGGACTGGCGGTGATCGCGCGCGCCATCGGGCTGGTCGGCCATCTCCAGGAAGAGATGCGGGAGCCGCTGGCCACCGAGATCTGGGAGCGCGTCGACGCCGAAGCTTCGGGCGGGGCAGGCCCGGCCCCTACGGAATAAGATCGGCCGAGGTCATGCCCGAGAGCCCGCCGGGTATCCACCACGTCACCTGCATCACCGGCGACGTGCAGAAGAACGTCGACTTCTACGTCGGCGTGCTCGGCCTTCGCTTCATCAAGAAGACCGTCAACTTCGACGTCCCCGACACGTACCACCTCTACTTCGCCGACTACCTGGGCACGCCGGGCACCGCCATGACCTTCTTCGGCTGGCCGCACCTGCCCTGGGGTCCACAGGGCACCGGCCAGGTGCTCACCGTCGCCTTCGCCGTGCCCGAGGGCTCGCTGGGAGCCTGGTCTCAGCGGCTGAGCCGAGCCGGCCTGGAGGTCGAACCGGTCCGGCGTTTCGGAGCCGAGGCGCTGATGCTGCGCGACCCCGACCAGATCGAGCTGGCGCTGGTCGGTGACGCCCGTGACGACCGCTGGGTGCCCTGGGCTGAAAGCCCGGTCCCCGAAGCCGAGCAGATCCGCGGCTTCCACTCGATCACGCTGAACCTGCGCCAGGCGGAGCCCAGCGCCCGCTTCCTCACAGAGACCTTCGGCTTCGTCCAGGACGACACCGACGGCGCCCGCACCCGCTACCGCACAGGGGCCGGGGGTCCGGGCGCGCTGGTCGACGTGCTCGAGTCACCCGCGGGGCGGCAGGGCGAGGAGACCACCGGAACCGTTCACCATGTGGCCTGGCGTGCACGTGATGACGCGCACGAGCTGGACTGGCGGGAAAGTCTGGTCACGGCCGGGCGCAGCGTCACGCCGGTGATCGAGCGCAAGTACTTCCGCTCGATCTACTTCCGGGAGCCGGGCGGTGTCCTGTTCGAGATCGCCACCGATCAGCCGGGCTTCACCGTCGACGAGCCGCCCGAGGCGCTGGGCTCGGCCCTGCAGCTGCCGCCGCAGTACGAGGACCGCCGCGAGAACCTGAAGTTCAACCTGCCGCCGATCGTCGTCCCGACGGTCGAAAAACTCACTTCTGGAGGGGCTGTATGAGCACGATGACGCCGATCCGGCCGGTCAATCCCATGGCCGCGGAGGGCAAGGACACGGTCATGACCGTGCTGCGCCGCGACCAGGAGAAATTCTTCCGGCTGGTCGAGGATTCGAAGAACTGGAACGTCCAGACGCGCTGCACCGAGTGGGAGGTGCGCGACCTGGTCGGGCACATGATCGATGTCACGGAGGGCTACCTCGGCCGCTGGGAGGTCGCCAAGCGCGGCGACAGCGCTGACGCGCTGGGGCTGACCGTGATGGGCGAGACGCTCAACGACCACGCCCTCGACTTCCGCAAGCTCTCACGCGAGGAGGCCTTGGGCCGCTTGAAGGCCGACCGCGACAAGATGATGTCGATCTTCGACGCGCTGACGCCCGAGGAGTGGACCGGCTTCATGGTCACCCACCCCTACATGGGCCCGGTGCCGGCGGGCTTCTACCCGGCCTTCCACATCATGGATTACGGCATCCACCCCTACGACATCGAGTACGGGCTGGGCGACAAGCTGGCCGAGCTGGACGAGGCCACCGCGGGAGTGCTGATCCCCTACTGCCACATCATCATGCAGTACACGGTCGACCAGGAATCCGCCAAGGGCGTCGACTGCGTGTATGGGTTCGAGGTCTCCGGCGACTGGGGCGGCCGCTGGCGCGCCACCGTGAAAGACGGCCAGTGGTCGGCGCAGCCTGCGGAGGATTTCAAGGGCTGCGACGCCGTCTTCAAGTACACGCCGTCCGACTTCGTCCTCACCGTCTTCGGGCGCTTCGACGGCGGTGCGGCCACCGGCGACCCCGAGGTGATCCAGGCGGTCCGCCGCCTCTTCTTCCGCTTTTAGGGCCACCCTCTGGGCGGCGGACCCGGCCCGGTGTCCGCCGCCCACCGCGGGGGCGGCCGCCGAGCTGGCGCCCGACGCCGACGCCGCCCTGCGCGCAGCCATGGGCGCCGACGGGGACCTCATCCCCGGCCGCCGGGCTCGCGGCTGCCGGGCATTCGCTTGCTGCCGCGGCAGCGAGGTGCTGGCCTACGGCTGGCTCTCGGCGGGACCGGAGTGGATCGGCGAGCTGGGCCTGGAGATCCGGCCCGAGGCCGGTGAGGCCTACGTCTGGAACTGTCTGACGCTGGACCCGCACCGCCGCCAGGGTCGCTTCCGGGAGATCGTCCTCGCCATCGCTTCCAGCGCGCGCAAGGAGGGGATCACGCGACTCTGGATCGGGACCATTGGCGACCTCGGTGTCCGCACACTGCCCGAGATCGGCTTCACACCCGTCCTCTGCTTCGCAGTCCAAAACCTGCCGTGGATCAGGTACCTGCGGGTATGGCCGGCGGAGGAGGCAGACGCCAGGCTGGTAGAAGCCGCGCGGAGCGCTCTGCGGGCGGACGGCCGGCCCCTCCTAGGCGGTTCCGTCCTGGGCAGGCACGGCCGCCGCCGGCACTGAGCGCGCGGCCAGCCGCTCCACGCAGGCCAGCAGGTCGGCGATCGCGTAGGGCTTGGTGATCACGCAATCGCAGCCGGCCTCCAGGGCCCGCTCGCGGTCGGACGGCATGGCGTGGGCGGTGAGGGCGGCGACCGGCAGATCCGGGCAGGCGAGCTTGATGCGGCGGGTCGCCTCCAGGCCGTCCATGCCCGGCAGCGAGATGTCCATCAGCACCACGTCGGGATGTTTGGCCAGGGCGAGCTCCACGCCGGTGGCGCCGTCGGCGGCCTGCTCCACCTGGTGGCCGTGGCCGCAGAGGACTTTGAGAGCCAGAGTATTCAGCCGGGGGTTGTCCTCGACGACCAGCACACGTGCCATCACGAACTCGCCTCCGAGGCGGCGCGCAAAGCCAGAGGCCGCCGGTGCGCCAGCGCCTGGCGCACGGTGGCGGTGAGGTCGACCAGCCGCAGCTCGCCTTTGGCGATCACGCGGTCGGCGTGCGCGGTCAAGGTCAGGTGGTCTTCCGAGTCCAGGTGGCGGCCGCTGAGCACGATCACCGGCACCGACTCCAGGTGCGGGCGGGTGCGCAGCCGCACCACCAGCTCGAAGCCGCTCATGGCGGGCATCGTCAGGTCGACGAAGATCACGTCTGGGGTCCCCTGCTCGATCCGGGCGAGGGCGGCCTCCCCCGAGGTCACCACCTCCACTCGAGCGCCCGCGGCTTCCAGCGTCCGCCGCACCGGGCTGATGGAGTCGGGCTCGTCGTCGACGCAGAGGATCGCCGCCTCGCGCAGCCTGGGCAGCACGTCGCGGACCGCCGAGACCAGCTCGTTGGGGCTGATCGGCTTTTCGACGTAGCCGACCGCGCCCAGGTCCAGGGCCGTCTCGCGGCCGTCGATGATGCTGACCACGACCACCGGGATGTCGCGGGTCAGGGGGTCGGCCTTCAGCTCGGTGAGCACCGCCCAGCCGCTAACGTCCGGGAGCACGATGTCCAGGGTCACCGCGGCGGGGTGCAGCTCGCGCACCGCGGCCAGCCCTTCGCCGGCGCTGGCTGCTTCGGCAGTGTCGAAACCGGCCTCCTGGAGGCGGCGGACCATCAAGCGCCGGATGGAGTCGTCGTCGTCGATGACCAGGACCAGGTCGCGAGTCTGGCTGGGGAGTCGAACAGCCGCCGTAGGGGAGGGGCTTGCCCCTCCCTCGGCGGGCGAGGCAAGCCTCGCCCCTACGCCTGGATCGGCGGCCAGGGGGAGGGTGAACCAGAAGCTGCTGCCGCGGCCGACCTCTGACTCGACGCCCATGGATCCGCCCTGGAGCTCGACCAGGCGGCGCGCGATCGCCAGACCCAGCCCCGAGCCACCGAACTCGCGCGTGGTGCCGCGCTCGGCCTGCCGGAACTCGTCGAAGATGATGGCTCGGGCCTCGGGCGCGATGCCGATGCCGGTGTCGCTGACGGTGACGCGGAGGTGGGAGTCGGTGATCTCAGCGCTGATCCGCACGCTGCCCTCGCGGGTGAACTTGATGGCGTTGGCCACCAGGTTGGTGATCACCTGCTTGACGCGCAGCTCGTCGCCCAGCACCTGGTAGGGACCCGAGCCCAGCTCCGAGACCAGCTGCAAGCTCTTGCTCTGGGCCAGGGGACGCAAGCTCAAGAGCACGCCCCGCGCGACGTCCGCGAGATCGACGGACTCGGACGCCACCACCATCTTGCCGGCTTCGATCTTGGAGAGGTCGAGGATGTCGTTGATCAGAGCCAGCAGGGAGCGGCCGCTCTCGTGCATCTGCTGGACGTCGTCGCGCTGGGCGGCGTTGAGCTCGCCGTCGATCCCCTCCAGCAGGATCTCACCGAAGCCGATGATCGCCGACAGCGGCGTGCGCAGCTCGTGGCTCATGCGCGCCAGGAACTCGGATTTGAACTCATTGGCCTCGCGCAGCTCGCGGTTGATGGCCCGCAGGCGGCGGTCGTAGGCGCGGGTGATGCGCACCAGGCTGGCGTCGCAGCTGGCCCGCGTGATCTCCAGCGCCAGCTCCAGGAGCCCGGGCGGCGACTTCAGCTCGGCGGCCTCCTCGCGCAGGACGTCGACCACGGCGTCGCGCCAGATGAAATAGCCGCGCGTGCTGATGCTCATGGGCACGCCTTCGGCGGCGGCGATCTCGCCGCCCTGGCTGATCCAGGCCGCCTCCTCCTCGTCGGCACCCTCGCCGGTGACCAGCCAGCGGGCGATCAGCAGCGTGCCCCAGATGGTGCGGGCGTGGCGGTGATCCTCGTACTCGGCGCTGGGCTCCGGGCCGTCGCCGCTGATCGCCTGCAGCTGAACTCGTGCCCGCTCGCGGACCTCGCCAGCGCGGCGGCCGAGGGCGAGACCGAGGGCGACGCGCTCCGGACTCTTCATGCGGCGACCCTGGCCCCTGCCAGGAATTCGGCCATGGCCTGGAGCTCGCGCGCGGCCGCGCCCGCCGGCTGGACCTGGACCACGGGCACTCCCAGCGCCGCGCAGTCCTCGAGCGCGTCCGAATACATGACGGCGATGTCCGGATCGCGCCGGAGGAACTGGCTGACCTGGTCCAGCCCCAGCCCGCCCGGCCGCGCCCGGTTCAGCACGAGCGCGATCCTGGAAGCGGGGTACTTGATTTGCTCCAGCACCTCCAGGCAGTGGGCGGTGGCGCGCAGGCCCGGGATGGTGGGTGGTGTCACCAGGCAGGCGCGGTCGGCGGCGTCGATGGCGGCCAGCGTCTGCTCGCTGAAGTTGGCGGCCAGGTCGACGAGCACGTGGTCGAAGTTGGCCCGCATCTGCTCCAGCGCCCGCTGCACCGCGGGGACGGTCACCAGCTCTGCGCGCTGGGGGCGGTCGCAACCCTGGACCACCACCAGCCCTGAGGCGTGCCGGCTCGAAAACATCTCCAGCAGCTCCGCGTCGAACGGCCGGTCGCCCACCTCGCGCAGGTCGGCCAGCGAGCGCGCCGGCTTCAGGTTCAGTAGGACTGCGGCGTCGCCGTAGTCGAGATCGAGGTCGAGCAGCCCGGCGGTGGTCATGGGCAGGCCGGCGATGGCGACGCCGGTGTTGACCGCCAGCGTGGTGGCGCCCACCCCGCCCCTCCCGTGCATGAAGAGGGTGACCCGGCCGGGTGGCTTGGCGGGGGTGTCCGCCGGGGCCCGGCGCCGGAGCAGGCTCTCGATCTTGACCGCCAGCACCGAGAGCTCGATCGGCTTGGGCACGTATTCGTCCGCTCCTTCGGCGTAACCCTTGAGGACGTCCGCCGACTCGCGCAGGGCGGAGAGCATGATGATCGGCACCTGGGCCGTCCGGTGGTGCCCGCGCAGGCGCCGGGTCAGCTCCAGGCCGTTCATGCGCGGCATGTTGACGTCGGTCAGCACCAGGTCCGGCAGGTGTTCGCCGACCAGCACCAGCGCTTCCACCCCGTCGGAAGCGATGCCCACGTGGTAGCCCTGGGCCTGCAGGTACTTGCCGATCATCTTCCTGATCGGCGCGTCGTCCTCCACGAGGAGGATGCGCTGCTCTCCCATGTATGACAGGGTGGAGAGGCGGCCCGGCAGCCTTGCGGCAATTCGCGATCAAACCGGGGTCATGCAAGTACCCGTACGGCGTCCCACGGCCCGGATCAGGCGGAGGGGCTGAAGACCTGCCACATGACGCCGCCGGAGGTCTCGGGCCGCGTCCAGACCGTGAGGATGTTGCGGACCGCTACCGGCGCCTCGGTCGTGAATTCGACGCCGTGCTGCTTCAGCTCCGCGATAGCCGCCTGCAGGTCCTCCACCTCCACCGCCACGTGGTCGAGGCGCCCCTCGGCGTCTCCCAGCCGGCGGCCGCGTTCGGCCGCGTCCACCAGCTGCACCAGCTCGACCCGCGCCGCGTCGCCGTCCCAGGCCAGGAAAGCGGTGCGGTTGGGCGTGGGCGGTGGCTCCAGCTTGAGCTCCAGGCCCAGCACCTCGCGGGCGAAGCGCTGGGCGGGCTCCATGTCGCGCACGACGATTCCCACGTGGTCGATGCGAGCCCGCATGCCAGGCAGCGTACCCGCGTTGCAACCGGTGTGGCTTCCAGCGAGTACCGCCCGGGCAAACGGGAGGACTTCGACCGCCTGTATCGCCAGACCTACGACCGGATCTTCCGCACCCTGATCTCGGTCACCGGAGACCGGGCTGCGGCCGAGGACTGCACCCAGGACGCCTTCCTGCAGGCGTTCAAGGCCTGGGGTCGCTGGAAGCAGGACGCGCCGGCCGAGGCCTGGGTGCACCGGATCGCCATCAACACCGCGATCTCCTACCAACGCAAGCAGAAGCTGCGCGAGGTCGGGGAGCTCATCCGGCGCCTGGGCAAGCCGGTCGAACCCGATCCGGAGGACCAGGCGCTCTCGAGCGACCTGCTGCGCGAGCTGCGACGGCTACCCGTCAAGCAGTCCGCGGCGCTGGTGCTCCGGCACCTCCACGGGTACACCAACCGCGAGATCGCGGCAGCCCTTGCGGTGCCTGAGAGCACCGTCGCCTCGCGACTGATGTTCGCCAAGCGGGCCCTCCGAGCCCGCCTGGATCGCCAGGGCGGCGCGTTAGTGGACAGTTCGCCCTCGCTGAGCGTCTCTCCTATCGAATGAACGCGAACGCGGACCTCGACGGTGTGTTGGAGCATGAGCTCCAGCGCCAGGTGGGCGGCATGCGCGGCCCCAGTCCCGCCGTCAGCCAGTCCACCTATGACGCGTTCGCGAGCGGAGGACGCAAGATGACTTGGAAGTACAAGGCGGTGGCGAGCCTGGTGGCGGCCGGTTTGGCGCTCGCCGGAGGCGTGGTGGCCGCGGCCGCCGCCACCGGCAGCAGCGATCCCTCGGTCTGGGGTGCGACCGTCACCAAGACGGTCGCCTCGTGTAAGGACGGCCTCAAGGACGGCCAGCACGGGATTGGCCACTGTGTCAGCGCTGTGGCGAAGACACATGGCCCGGCTATGCGCGCCGAGCACTCTCAGGCGTCGGCGGCGCGCACCGACAAGCCGCACGGCAAGCCCAGCGACGTGCCCCGCGGCAAATCCTCTGGCAAGCCCGGCGGCGGCAAGCCCAGCGACGTCAAACCCGGTCCACGAAGCGGGTCTTGATCAGCTCCAGGGCTTGATCCCCGGGTAGGTCCCACAGGGCCCGGTTGAAAATCTCGACCTCGACCGGGCCCCCGTAACCGGCCGCCTCGACCTCCTGACTCAGCTCGCGGATCGGGATCACGCCGTCGCCCATCAGGCCGCGGCCGAGCAGGTGGTCGGGCGGTGGCACCAGCCAGTCGGAGACATGGAGGCCGCAGATGCGCTGGCCCGCCCGGCGGATCTGGGCCCGAACATCGGGATCCCACCAGACGTGGTAGACGTCGACGACCACGTCGGCCGGCAGCGCCAAAGCTTCGGCCAGCGTGACTACCACCGAGCGGTCGGCGGCGAACATCGGATGCAGCGGCTCGACCCCCAGCCGCACGCCCGCCCTCTGCGCGTAGGGCAGCAGCTCATTGATGCCTTCGCAGACGCGGGCGCGGGCGGCATCGAGGTCGCGATCCGAGGCCGGGCCGCAGACCAGCACCAGGACCGGCGCCCCGAGCGCCGCCGCCTCCTCGACCGCCCGCAGGTTGTCGTCGGCGGACCCCGGGTCGCTGAAGAAGCCGGCGCGGCAGAGGCTGGAGACCTGGAGTCCAGCATCGCGGACGCGGCGGGCGCTGGCCTCCAGCCCGTGCTCGGCCACCTTGTCGCGCCAGAGCCCGATCCAGCGCAGCCCGTGGCGGGCGCAGCCCTCGACGGCCTCGCCCAGCGACCAGCGGTTGATCGTGATCTGGTTGAGGCTGAGCCGCTCCAGGTTCAATCGAGTAGTGACCCCCTCCCCAACGGGGAGGGTCGGGGTGGGGGAGCGGGACCAAACCCCACCCGGTCCGGCTGCGCCGGACCGACCTCCCCAGAGGGGAGGTGGACTGTCCTCACGTCTCCAGGCCGGCGAGGAAGAGGAAGCCGCGCATGCGGTCGCAGGCCCGCTCGGGATCCTCCAGCAGGCCCGCTCGGTCGGCCAGCACGAAGACCTGCGCCAGGTGAACGACCGAACGCAGGCTCTCCTGACCCTCCAGCATCCTGAAGTGCGGCTGGTGGCCGTTCAGATAGGCGAGAAAAACCACACCCGTCTTGTAGTAGAAGGTGGGCGCCTGGAAGATGTGCCGCGAGAGCGGCAGGCAAGGCTCCAGCACGTGCTGGAAGCCCTCCAGATCGTCCGCGTCGAGGCGCTGCAGCGCTGTTGACGCAGCGGGCGCGATCGGGTCAAAGATGCCCAGCAGCGCGTCACTGCCGCCTTGGATCAGCGACGGGAAGTTGAGGTCGTCGCCGGTGTACATACGCACGTCCGCGGGCAGGCGCGCGCGCATCGCGACTTCATGCTCGGCGCTCAGCAGTGAGACCTTGATGCCGTCGATGTGGACGGCGTTGTCCGCGATCACGGCCAGGCAGGAGTCCGTGGCGGCGGCGAGGTCCCGGTGGCCCCAGTAGCCCCCAAGCTGAGGGTCGAAGGCTGGGCCCAGCCAGTGCAAGATCGCCGGCCGGCGGAGGCCGCCCAGCACGCGGGCGTAGACGCGCGCGTAGTCGTCGGGCCCGGCGCCCAGGCGGGCCAGCTCCCGGCTGGCCATCAGGACCACCTGGCCGCCGGCCGCTTCGATCAGATCGCACTGCTCCTCGTAAGCGCCGGCCACGTCGTCCAGAGAGCGTGCCGACCCGGGTGCCAGCTGGTCGGTGCCGGCGCCGCAGGCGACGCGGCCTTCCGCCTCGCGCAGGGTGCGCCGGATCAGCTCAGCGGCCGTCCGCCAGTCCAGCCCCATGCCACGCTGCGCGGTGTCCATGGCCTCGGCCACACCCAGGCCCCAGGACCAGAGGTGGCGGCGGTACTCCAGCGTGGCCTCCCAATCCAGGTGGGCCGGCCCCCCGGGAACGTTCTCGGCCAGCGGGTCTGCGACCACGTGGGCGGCGGCAAAGGCCACCCGGCTGCGCAGGGGCTGCCGCGGGCGCTGGAACGCAGCCGGTGGGCCCAGCTCGTGAAGCGCCAGCGACCCGTCGGGAAGTGGTAGCCGGATGCGGGTCGCAGTACCGCTCACAGCGTCAGCTCCGGGACCTCCACGACACAGCCTTCTCGCCAGGAGCGCTGGGCCAGCTGGGCCAGCTGCACGCCGCGGGCCCCTTGCAGGAAGTCCCAGGGAAAGGGCTCGCCCAGCGCCACGTGACGCAGGAACAGCTCCCACTGCGCCTTGAACGCGTTGTCGAAATCCTTGTCGGCGTCCACCTCTCGCCACCCCTCGCGGAAATCGAGGGTCTGGGGCAGGTCGGGGTTCCAGATCGCCACCGGCGTCTCGGCGCGAGACTGGGCGCGGCACGCCCGCAAGCCGGCCACGGCGCTCCCCTCCGTGCCGTCGACATGGATCGTCAGCAGGTCGTCGCGGCGCACACGCGTGACCCAGGACGAGTTGACCTGGGCGATCACGCCGCGCCCCAACTGCAGGATCCCGTAGGCGGCGTCCTCGGCCGTCGCCCGATACGGCCGGCCCTCCTCGTCGACGCGCTCGGGCAGGTGGGTGGCGCCCACCGCCACCACCGAGCGGATCGGGCCGAACAGTCCTTCCAGCACGTACTGCCAGTGGCAGTACATGTCGAGGAAGATTCCGCCGCCGTCCTCGCGCCGGTAGTTCCAGGACGGCCGCTGCGACGGCGGGCTGTCGGTGCCGGGGAAGACCCAATAGCCGAACTCCAGGCGTACCGAGAGCAGCCGGCCGCAGAAGCCGGAGTCCAGCAGCCGGCGCAGCTTGAGCAGTCCGGGCAGCCAGAGCTTGTCCTGGACGACCCCGTTCTTGACTCCGGCAGTCCGGGCGGCGCGCGCCAGGTCGACGGCGGTGGCCAGGTCGGGCGCGATCGGCTTTTCGCAGTACACATGCTTGCCCGCCGCGATCGCCGCCCGCACCGCGGCCGGCCGCAAGCGCGTGGTGAGGGCGTCGAAGTAGATGGCGTCGGCGGGATCATCCAGGCAGGCGCCCAGGTCGGTGCTCCAACGTTCGAAGCCGTGCTCGTCGGCCAGCGCGCGGAGCTTGCGCTCGTTGCGCCCGACCAGGATGGGATCGGGCCAGATCACGCGCCCGCCAGGGGCAGGGATGCCGCCCGCCTCCCGGATGGCGACGATGGAGCGGGCCAGGTGCTGGTTGGCGCCCATCCGGCCGGTGACGCCGTTCATGATCACGCCCAGGCGAATGGTCTCCTGCGCCGTGCGCCTGGCAGTAGTAATCGATTTCACCTAATCGGTCCTATCCTGATCGGCGCCATGGCGGACCGCCGTAAGAGCTCTCGCGGCAACGTCACCATCAGCGATGTCGCGGGCCACGCGGGCGTCTCGCCGGCCACGGTATCCAGGGTTCTCAACCGCGGCTATCCGGTGGCCGCCGCGACTCGCCAGCAGGTCGAGCGGGTGGTCCAGGACCTCGGCTACATCCGCAACGCCCACGCTCAGGCCCTGCGCGGCAGCTCGACCGGCGTCGTCGGCGTCATCCTGCACGACGTCGCCGACCCCTACTTCTCGGAGATCGTGGCGGGGATTCAGGAGGTCGCCGCCGCGCAGCGCCGCCTGGTCGTCCTCTGCAACTCCATGCGCGACCCCGAGAACGAGCTCCGCTACGTGCAGATGCTGCGCGGGCAGCGCGTCGACGCGGTGATCCTGGCCGGCGGGGCGCTGGAGGACCAGCTCTACCTGCGGCAGCTCCGGCGCCAGGCGCAAGGGCTGCGCCAGCAGGGGGCCCGCATGGTCATGTGCGGGCGTTACTCCTCGGTCAGCACCAACGCGGTGGTGCCCGACAACCGCGCCGGCGCGGTCCGCCTGACGGAGCACCTGGTCGCCCGAGGCCACCGCCGGATCGCCGAGATCATGGGTCCGCCCAACTTCTCGACCACCGACGAACGCTCCGCGGGGCATCGCGAGGCGCTGGCAGCGGCGCGCATCTCGCGCAACCCGCGCCTGGCCGTGTCGGGTGCCTTCACGCGGGATGGCGGCTACGAGGCCACCCGCCAGGTGCTGGCCGCCGGCGCCGGCATCACCGCCATCTTCGCGGCCAACGACCTGATGGCCGTGGGCGCCCTGGCCGCGCTCCGCGAAGCCGGCCTGCGCGTTCCCGAGGACGTCTCGCTGGTCGGCTTCGACGACATCCCGACCGTGCGTGACGTGGTGCCCGCGCTGACGACCGTCCGCGTCCCCATGCGCGAGATGGGCCGGCGCTCCATGCAGATCGCGCTCGGCCTCGGCGGGCGGGCGGCGCGCCTCGAGGTGCTGCCCGTGGAGCTCGTCGAACGTGACTCGGTGGCCAAGGCGAAGGCGGTCGCCTGAAACCAGCACCAGCACCTGGTCGAAGACCGGGCTGCTGGCCACCAGCGGGTAGACGTCGGTGCGCACGAACCAGCGGTTGGGCACGCCGGGGTTGGCCGGGTCCTCGTCAAATCTGACGGTCACCTCCGGGTGCCGGTAGACGAGTGCCGGCGCGCGGTGGCCCATCTCGGGGACCTCGGCGAAGCGGAGGTTCATGGGGCCACGCCAGGCGAGCCCGGCATAGCCGGCCAGTGGCCGGCCGTTGGTGGTGGGCGAGCCGAAGTGCAGCGGCTCACCGCTCACGTTCTCGATCTCACAGGAGAGGTCCAGGTGCCAGGATCCAGCGGCCTCGTCGACCACCGGGCGCCCGATCTGCCGCCGCTCGTGGACGATCCGGCGGTCGTTGCGGTCCAGCCATTCCAGCTCCTCGGCGCCGTCCTGCCAGGCCAGGTGCCGGATCACGCCCTGGTTGTCGAGGTCGACGTAGTCCTGACCGTGGACATAGCTGGGGCCGCCCCAGAAGGTCCACTCGTTGACCACTGGCCAGGCGTAGGAGAGCCCCAGGTGCCAGGGATGATCCTCCGGCTGGTGATCGGTGACGACTTGTCCGGCCAGCGTGCGCACGGGGTGGAAGTAGGGCCGCGGGCACAGGAACCGAGGCAGTTCGGGCGCAAACACGTACTCGTAGAGCACCACCTCGCCCCAGAGCGCCAGCAGCCGGTCCGGCCGTTGCTCGAGCTCGACGTTCACCGGGCGGCTCCGGCGGCAGATCTCAGCGATTCCAGCAGCGCCGAGTACGCCTTCCGATCCAGCGGCAGCTCGACCTCGCGCCCGGTGCGGCCGCTGAGCTGGATGGCGTTGGCCAACTCGAGCGTGCGCAGGGCGTCGGCGCCGGATGCGATCGGCGGCCGCCGACCGGCCAGCGCCTCGGCCCAGTCGCGATAGAGGTCCGCGTGGTCTCCCCCGGCGCCCTCGAAGGCGCGGGGCTCCCCCGTGCCGGGGACGTCGAAGGCGCCGCCCTGTGCCGCGCGGAAGTCCTCGAAGTCCTCATCGTTGCCGATCGATACCAGGCGGCCCGGCGTGAGGCGGAGGCGGCCGCGGGTGCCCGTCAGCTCGATGCGCTGGGCTTCGTCGACTTCGACGGTCGAGATGTGCACCGAGCCAAGGGCGCCGTTCTCCCACTCCAGCAGCGCCTGCACGCTGTCCTCGGTCTCGATCTCGTGCATGCGGGTCGGCGTCTTGGCGAAGACGCGCGCCGGCGAACCCGCCAGGTGCAGGAGGAGGTCCATGTCGTGCTGGCCCTGGTTGATCAGCACCCCGCCCCCCTCACCCCGCCAGGTCCCGCGCCAGGCGGCGAGGTCGAAATAGGCGCGGCGCCGGGGCCAGGTGGCGAGCAGGTCGGCGCGCAGCAGGCGGCCGAGGAAGCCGGCCGCGATCAGCCGCCGGGCCTCCACCACCTCGTCGCGCATGCGCTGCTGGAGGCATACGGCCAGCATCCGCCCGGCGCGCTCTGCCTCGGCGACCATGGCGTCGCCCTCGGCGACCGAGACCGCCAACGGCTTTTCGACCAGCACGTGCTTGCCGGCGCGCAAAGCCGCGATCGCCATCTGGGCGTGGAAGGGGTGCGGGGCCAGGATCAGCGCGACGTCGGCGTCCTCGGCCCACAGTGCGTCGACGTCATGGTGGAAGCGGGCTCCGAATTCCGCTGCAACGGCCTGCGCCCGCTGGGTGTTGATGTCCTGCACGGCAACCACCTGCGCGTCGACTGCGTCAAATCCCCGCCGGTGCGCGCTCAGGATGTTGGCGGCCGCCCCGGCGATGACGATCCTCATCGCACGGAGCCCAATGCGAGGCCGTCGCGCAGCAGGCGATGCGTGAACGCGTAGATGGCCAGGATCGGCAGTGACGCGACCACCGCGATCGCCATCATGTTCGACCAGCGAATCCCGTACATGCCGATCTGGCCCGCGATCAGCACCGAGATCGGGTACTGGGCGGGATCGCTCAGGAAGGTGATCGCGTAGAGGAACTCGCCCCAGGCGATGAAGAAGATGATGGTGGCGCCGGTCGCGATGCCGTTCAGCGTGATCGGCAGCACGATCTGCCAGAAAACCCGCCAGCGCGACGCTCCGTCGACCACCCCGGCCTCCTCCACCTCTTGCGGCACGGACAGGAAGAAGGGCCGGACGATCAGCACGCAGAAGGGCAGCAGGAGCGCGGTATCGGCCAGGACCACGCCCAGCTGGGTCCCCAAAAGGTTCCAACCACCCAGCACGCGGTACAGCGGGATCAGCGTCGCGGGCTGGGGCGTGATCTGGAGCAGGATCAACGAGCCCAGGCCGACGTTGACGAGCAGGCCTTTGACGCGCGCAAGCGCATATGCCGCAGGCGTCGCCAGCACCAGCGTGAGCAGCGTGGTGCCGGCCGCGATGATCGCGGAATTGACGCAGGCGTGCAGGAGGTCGGAGTTGACGACCGTCTGGTAGGCGGCGATCGTGGGCTCGAAGATCAGGCCGGTCGCGCTGAAGATCTCGGTGTCGCTCTTCAGCGAGGTGGCGACCAACCACACGAAGGGCAGGCCATAGAGCAGGATCAGGAGGCCGGTTCCTGTGCGCGCCACCAGCGATCGCGTCATGCACGTTCCTCGCGGTGCACCGAGCGCAGGTACACGAGGGCCATCAGGATGGTCAGGCCGAGCGTGATGACCGCGACCGCGGCGCCGTCGCTGAACTTGTAGATCTCGAAGGCGAGCCGGTAGCTCAGGAACGGCAGCGTGGTGCTGGCGGTGCCGGGACCGCCGAAGGTCATGATGTAGATGAAGTCGAAGCTCTTGAACGCGTAGAGCAGCGACAGGATGGTCAGCACCAAGATGGTCGGCCGCAGCAGCGGCAGCACGATGTAGCGCAGGGTCTGCCGGGGCCGGGCGCCGTCGACGTCGGCCGCCGCCAGGACTTCGCCGGGCATATCCAGCAGTGCGGCCCGGAAGACCAGGGTCGCGAAGGGCACGACGGTCCAGGCGTTGACCAGCGCTACCGAGACCAGCGGCAGCCGGCCCTCGACCAGCCAGTAGACCGGCGCCACCCGGGCCACGCTCAGGATGGTGTCGACCATGCCCCGAGGATCGAGCAGGAAGCGCCAGTCCACGCCGTTGATGAGGCCCGGGAGCGCCCAGCTGAAGACCATCAGCGCCAGCGTGAAGCCGGACAGCGGGCCGCCGCGCCAGAGCACCAGTGCGGCCGCCAAGCCGCCGCCGAGGCCCACGCCCACCACCAGTCCGACGTAGATCAGCGAGTTGACGGCGGCCTCGCGGAAGTCGGCGGTGACCGCCACCGCCTGCACTCCGGCGGTGCCGATGAACGGCCAGTCGCCGAAGATGTTGTCCGAGCTGACCTGGCTGACGCTCATGTGGATCAGCTCGATGAACGGATAGAGCGCCAGGACGGCCAGAAAGAGGGCAGCGGGGAGCAGGTACAGTCCCACTCCCCGCGGCCGCAGACGGAGGCTTCTACGGGACACCGCCGGCGCCCATCCGACGCGCGCGCCGACGGTGGTTCTCACGCCTTGTAGTTGGCCTTCACCCCGTCAGACGCGTCCTTCGCAGCCTGGGACGGACTCTTCTGCCCCGCGATGACGGCACTCCAGTTCTGCGCGATCACGGCCTGTGCCGCGATGGCCGCGCCGCCCTCGGGCGGATACTCGGCGCCGTGGTCCTTGACCTCTGAGGTGTACGCGGCCAGCAGAGGATTGTTGGTCACATCGGGCAGTCCGGACATGTCGTGGCGGGCCGGGATGCCACCCGACTCCTTGAGCGTGATCAGCAGGCCTTCCTTGCTGAGCAGGGTCTCCTGCATGTAGGCCCAGGCAATGTCGGGGACCTTGCTGAAGCCGCCGATCCAGAGGGCTTCACCGCCCAGGAAGATGCCCTGCTTACCCGAGGCGGCGGGCAGCGGCGTGGTGCCGTACTTGAACTTGCTGCCCACATTGCGGCTGGCCGGTCCGATGTTCCAGTTGCCGTTTTCCATGAAGGCCACGTCGCCGACCGCCCAGCGGTTGAAAGTCTCGGCCTGACCCCACTGCACCGATTCCTTGGGCAGGTAGCCCTTCTTGGACCAGTCGCTGACCAGCGCAAAGGCCTGCTCGATGGCCGAGGACTCGGGATTCTTGTAGCTGAAGCCGTAGCCGCTCAGCCAGGGGAAGGCGGTCCAGTCGCCCTGGTCGGTGGGCTGGCCGGTGAGCGCGATCGGCACTTTGCCCGCGGCCTTGATCTTGGCGAACGCGTTGTTGAGGTCGTCGATGGTCTTGGGCACCGCCACCCCGACCGCGTCCA
Organism: Chloroflexota bacterium; assembly: GCA_005881825.1. Taxonomy (GTDB): domain Bacteria; phylum Chloroflexota; class Dormibacteria; order Dormibacterales; family Dormibacteraceae; genus CF-28. The sequence goes on from VBEO01000075.1 coordinate 78,792, forward strand.
GGATGTCCTGGTTGTACCAGAGGCCGGTCAGGTTCACATATCCCTTGATGCCGTAGACCTTGTTGTTGAAGCGGGTGATCACGCCGTCGGGGAACTGGCCCTTGTCGGCGAAGCTCTGCCAGTAGCTGTCGGCGCTCTTGAAGACGCCGGCCTTGTACATGGCGTTGACCTCGTTGCCGCCGTAGATGAAGACGTCCGGTCCCTGCTTGGCGCCGGCGGCGGCGATCGCCCGCTTGGGCATCTCGCTGAACTCGACGTAGGTGAGCTTGACGTTCACCTTGGGGTACTTCTGGCTGAAGAGCGCGCTGTAGTCCTGGATGGTCTTCACGTCCTGCTGGGACGAGTAGTGCCAGACCTCCAGGTTGCCGGCGGTGTTGGCGTCGAGCTTGCTGGTTGTGGTCGTCGTCGTGTTGCCGCCGCAGGCGGCGAGGAATTCGGCGAGGCTGCCCGCCAGGGCCAGGCTGCCGGCGCCGGCGGCGGCACCCTTGAGCAGCTGGCGGCGGCTGAGGCCGCGGTCGAGCAAGCTGGAGCCCTGGTCAAGCTCGTTCATTGGGATCGCCTCCCCGTTTTCGCCTGATAGAAATCGATTTGTAGAAATCGGTTTCTGAACCCGGTCAATATACTTCTGGGAATCGGCGCGGTCAACCGCGCGTTGCCCGTAGGGGAGACGTTTGCTCCTCCCGGGCGGGTCAAGACCCGCCCCTACGTGCCTAAGGAGGTTCGATGCGCAGGATCGAAGGAGCCGTGAAGGTCAGCGGTGCGCTGATGTTCACGGAGGACATGGAGCTGTCCGGGCTGCTGCACGCCAAGCTCGTGCTGAGCTACGCAGCCAGCGCCGAGATCGCGAGCGTGCGCGCCGAGGCCGCCCGGGCGCTGCCCGGCGTGGTGGCGGTGGTCACCGGCGCCGACCTCGGCCTCACCGAGGACCACCCTGACCAGCCCATGGCCGCGCGCCGCGTCTTCTACTCCGGTCAGCCCGTGGCCGCGGTGCTGGCCACCTCCGCGGCCGTCGCCGCCGACGCTGCCGGCATGGTCGAGGTCGAGTACTCGCCGCTGCCGGCCGCCCTGGGCGTCGAAGCTGCTGTCGCCGAGGGCGCCCCGCGCGTGCTGCCCGAGCAGACCGGCGACGCCGACGAGGCTTCGATCCACGGCGCCGCCAGCAGCGAGGAGACGCAGACCCCGGAGCCGGTCGGCAACATCACGGGCTGGATCGCGGCCCGGCGCGGCGACCTGGCGGCCGGGCGGGCGGCCGCTGCCGCGACCGTGCGCCGCAGCTACTTCATGCCACGCGTGCACCACGCCTACCTGGAGCCGCACGTGGTGGCGGCGCGGGTGGAGCGCGACGGCATGGTCACCATCTGGTCGCCGACCCAGGGACCCAGCGAGGTGATCCCGGCGGTGGCCAAAGCCGTAGGCGTGGAGCCCGCGCAGGTGCGGGTGATCCCGATGCCCGTGGGCGGCGGCTTCGGCGGCAAGTGGATGCAGCTCGAACCCGTGGTGGCGGTGCTGGCGCGACACGTGGGCCGGCCGGTGCGCCTGCAGCTGACGCGCAACGAGGAGTTCCTGCTGGGGCGGCCGGCGCCGTCCTCACAGGTCACGCTGGAGCTGGGAGGCACCCGGGAGGGCGACCTCACGCTGCTTCAGGCAGATGTTGACTACGACAACGGCGCCACGTCCGGCTGGCACGGCGGTATCACGGCCGAGATGCTGGTCTCGACCTATCGGGTGCCCAACTTCGAGGTCGGCGGCCGGGAGGTGGCGACCAATCTGGCGCCCGTGACCGCCTATCGCGCGCCGGGCGCGCCCCAGGCCTACTTCGCGCTGGAGTCGGCCCTGGATGAGCTGGCCCGGGAGCTGGGTCTGGATCCCATCGAGCTCCGGCTGCGCTCGGCCGCGCGGGCCGGCGACCCCCGCGGTGACGGCTCGCCCTGGCCGCGCATCGGGCTGGTCGAGTGCCTGGAAGCGGCCCGGCGCCATCCGGCCTACACGGCGCCGCGCGCCGCCGGTGAAGGCGTGGGGGTGGCAGTGGGCTCCTGGATCGGCGCCTACGGCCCGGCCGCCGCGGCCTGCCGCATGGACGGCGACGGCACCCTGCTGCTACACCTGGGTTCGATCGACATCAGCGGCAGCGACACCGGCTTCGCGGCCCTTGCCGCCGAGGTCTTCGGCATCTCGCCCGACCGCGTCCGCATCCAGCACACCGACTCCACAACCTCGCCGGAGGCGCCCGGCGCGGGCGGCAGCGCGACCACCTACAGCGTGGCGCCGGCGGTGGAGCGGGCGGTGCTGGAAGCGCGGCGCCAGCTTCTGGACGCGGCCGGCTCACTGCTGGAAGCGGCGGCCTCCGACCTCGAGCTGGCCGACGGCCAGGTTCAGGTGAAGGGCGTGCCGGCGCGGGCGGTGTCGCTGAAGGAGGTCGTCGAGTTTTCGCAGAAAGCCGGCGGTCCGGGCCCCATCAGCGCGATGGGCCGGGTGTCGCTGCTGGATCCGGGGCCCATGTTCTGCGTGCACATCGCGCGGGCGCGCGTCGACGAGGAGACGGGCCAGGTCGAGGTCACCCGCTACGCGGCCATTCACGACATCGGGCGCGCGCTCGACCGTGAGCTGGTCAAGGACCAGATCTACGGCGGCGTCGTGCAGGGCCTGGGCCGGGCCCTGGGCGAGGAGCTGGTCTACGACGACACCGGCCAGCTGCGCACGGCCAGCTTCGCCGACTACGGGCTGCCCACCGGCGACCAGGTGCCGCCCATCGACATCGAGCTGATCGAGGTGCCCTCGGAGCAGGGCGCTCTCGGCTCGCGCGGCATCGGCGAGCCGCCGATCGTGCCCGGCCTGGCCGCGGTCGCCAATGCGATCGCCGACGCCACCGGCGTGCGCCTGACCGCCGCCCCCTTCACGCCAGAGGCCATGCTGGAGGCCCTAAAAGCTCGAGCGCCGGCGCCCGCACGCATTTAGGCGCCAAAAAGCGTTCCGCCGCCGGCGCTCGGCCGGTCTAAACCGGGGCCAGCAGTCCTTCCAGGCGCTTGCGCAGGCGGGCGGTGGCGGCTTCGTCCAGGGCCGCCACCGGCGGCATCGGCCACGGCTCGCAGACGCCCTGCATGGCCACGCCGGCTTTGATGGCGGCCGGAAAGACGCCCTCGCGCACGGCCATCACCAGCTCGATCAGCCGGTCCTGGCGCGTGCGCGCCAGCTCCCACTGGCCCGAGTCGGCGGCCTCGAAGACGCTGACCACCAATCCCGGGGCCACGTTGGCAGCCCCGCAGATGGTCCCGGCGCCGCCGATGGCGACCGCGGCCATGAGCATGGTGTCGCTGCCGGTGAAGACGCGGAAGTCGGGCAGTTCGCGGGTCGCCAGCAGCACGCGCTCGAAGTACTCGAAGTCGCGGCTGGAGTCTTTGATCCCGACCACCGCCCCCTCGTGGGCGAGGGTGCTCAGCGTCGGCGGCTCGATCACGACCTTCGTGTTCTGAGGGATGTTGTAGACCAGGAGCGGCAGCGGGCTGCCGTCGGCCAGGCGGCGGTAGAAGTCGAGCACGGTCGCCTGGTCGATCGGGTAGTAGAAGGGCGGGGCGACCAGAGCGGCGGTGGCGCCCATTGAGGCCGCGGCCGCCAGCTCGGCCCGAGCGGCCTTCAAATGGGTTTGGGCGACGCCGCAGATCACCGGCACCCGCCCGCCGGCGGCGTCCATGACCGCGGCCAGGACCTGACGCCGCGCGCCTTCGTCGAGCGAGGCGGTTTCGCCGGTCGAGCCCAGGGGCAGCAGGCCGTGGACGCCGGCTGCCAGCACGTGCTCGACCAGGCGGCGGGTGCCGCCCTCGTCGACGGCGCCCTCGCGGGTGAGGGGCGAGATCAGGGCCGGGAGCACGCCGCGCAGATTTTTGAGCTCGAACTTCATGTTGGTTCCAAGTTAGCGCGTCGCCGCCGCCGTTTTTTGCAGGAACACGGAGAACGATGTGTAGACACACCCGTCCAGCTCGATCAAAACATGCGGATATTCGGTGTGACCTCTCTTGGCGTCCGCCACGGCGTCGCCCAGGCGGATCGGCTTTAAAGCGCGCGTTTTCGCGCTCAGCGAGAAATCCAGCTTGCCAACCGGGTTCAGAGCCGGCACTGACGAGACGAGGCTACGCGAGCCATCTCGTCAAGCGCGCGCGTGGCACCCGCGAGCCCGCCGAAGTGCTCGATCGAGCTGAGCGAGTAGACCGCGTCGAAAGTGCGGTCTTCAAAGCGCAGGTCCAGGGCGTCCATGTTCTCGACGACCAACCGATTGCGGTTGTATGGACAGCGCGCGAAGTGATCAGGGTCCAACAGCATTCGAGCATCGGCCTCGCCCGCCCTGAAATATCCGGAGCCGTAGATGTCGGTCGCGAACAGCCAGCGAACGCGGGTGCTGAGGTCATAGATGGCTTCCTCATGCCCGGCGCCGACTCCGAGCACCAGCGCGTCCTGATGTAGCGCCCCGAGCTGCTCCAGGCCCACAACCACCTGCGCGTACTCCCAGTGCTTTCTGTGCTCGAGGTTTTCCGGAAAGCGTGGGTCCTTCTCGACGAGATATGGAAGTTGTCGGCGCATCGCTGCGACCAGAGCTGCGTTGCTCCAATCCTCGATCCAGCAATAAGAGGTGAGCCGGTCTAAGGGCTGCCGGCCGCTCCCCAAATATGGTTCTGCGGGCTCCGGCGTATGCCACTTCTCGCGGCCCGTTGAGACGTCTTCTGTTGAGGGTGTGGCAAGGGCTAGCGAGATCTCGGATTCAGCGCGGCTCAGCAAGCGCCGGCCCACGCGCGCGGCAGCAAGGCTGCGAAGGAGTCGCCGGGCCGGGGCCGCAGCCATCCTCCGGAATCGCCCCATCACCTAGGAGTGGCAAGTTAGCGGATCAGGCTTTGGCGAGGTTGAGAAGGAACCCGATGGTCACGTTCCGGTCGACGGTCACAAAGGGGGCGCTCGGCGGCTGGATGTTGAAGTCGGCCATGGTGGTCTGGATGGTGCCGGCCGCTTGCACCTGAGACCCGGAGATCTGCAGCTGGGTCACGCTGACCGTGACGTCCTTGGTCACGCCGTGGATGGTCAGCTGGCCGGGCACGGTCAGCTGCACCTGCTGGCCGTCGGCAAAACCCGCCGGTAGAGCCACCGCTTGCGTTGATTGGAAGGTGGCCGTCGGGAAGCGGTTCACGCTGAGGGCCTGGCGCACCAACTGGTCGCGCTGGCGCACGTCATGGCCCTCGACCTGGTCGACACTGGCCAGCCCGCTCAGGTCGGCGCTAAAGCTGAGGTTCTGGGCGCTCAGCCCGGAGCCGGTGTCCTGCACCGTCAGGGTCCCGGTGACGCTCGACGTGCGGCCGACCGCCGAATGGGGCGATGGAAAGCCGGCGAAGACCTCGCTCACCCGCCACTCCGCCTGCGAGCCGGCGGCCACGCTCCAGCTGCCGGCCAGACCGGCGGCCGGGGCGGGCGTGGCCGATGGCGTCGCACCCGGCGTCGGCGTGGCGAGAGCCAGCGGCTGCGGCGCGGTGCGCGCGCCGGAGAAGAAGTACGTGTAGCCGGCGGCCCCGGCCCCCAGCAGCCCAAGCACGACCAGGGCGCCAACGCCAAGCAGGAGATTGCGGCGCGTCATGCCGGCTGCCTGGACGTCGACGGTGCGCGCGTCGCCGTAGACGGCGCCTCCGCGGGCAGGGGTGGGGGGTAGACCGGCAGCTGGACGGTGAAGGTGGCCCCACCACCGGGTGTGTTCTCGACTCCGACCGTGCCACCGTGCGCGGCCACCACGGCGGCCACGATTGAGAGGCCGAGGCCGGCGCCGCCGCGGTCCCGGCTGCGCGCGGTGTCGGCCCTGAAGAAGGGCTCGAAGACCCGCTCGCCGACGCCCGGGGGCAGCCCGGCGCCATGGTCGACGACCTTCAGCACCGCCTTGCCGTCGAGCTGGCGCAGCGAGATCTCGACAGGCGTTCCGGGGGGCGTGTGCACGAGCGCGTTGCGGACCAGGTTGGCGAGCACCTGGCGCAGGCGCATGACGTCGCCGGTGATGACCACCCGCTCGGAAGCCAGCACCTGCAGGGGCCGGTTGGGCGCCACGGCCAGGGCGTCGGTCTGCGCATCCTGGACCAGCAGCTGGAGGTCGACGGTCTCGCGGGCCAGCGGACGGCCCTCGTCGAGCCGGGCCAGGAGCAGGAGGTCGTCGACCAACGCGGTCATGCGCACCGCCTCCTCCTCGATCCGGCGCCGGGCCAAGGCGGCGTCCTCCGGCTTCTCCTCGGCGCCCCGGCGCAGGATCTCCGCGTACCCACGGATCGAGGTCAGGGGGGTGCGCAGCTCGTGGGAGGCGTCGGCCAGGAAGCGGCGCAGGCGCTGGTTGGAGGCCGTGCGCTCGGCGAACGCGGCCTCGATCTGGTTGAGCATCGCGTTGAGCGCCAGGCCCAGGCGGCCGATCTCGGTGCGCGGCGTGGCGGGTTCAACGCGGCGGGAGAGATCGCCACCGGCGATCGCGGAGGCCGTGGAGCCCATGCGGGCCAGGGGCTGCAAGCCGAACCGCACCAGCAGCAAGCCCAGCAGTGCGGCAGCCAGCACCACCAACACCCCGATCAGCAGCTCCAACTGCACCAGCTGGGCCAGCGTGGAATCCACGTCCGTGAGCGGTATGGCCACCGCCAGGTAGTCACCGCTGGGCTGGCTCAAGGGCTCGACCAGCAGCTCGTAGTGGGCGACGCCGCTGCGCCCGGCCACGGTGCTGATCTGCTGCGAGCTGCCGCGCGGCTTGGGCAGCACCGGCCGGGCGCTGCTGGGCGTCTGGCCGGGGAATGCAGTGGTGACGAGATCGGCGACCACCGAGCCATCGGGCGCCAGAACCGCAGCGTAGGTCCCGGCGGGCAGGTTCTGCTGCTGGGGCCCGCCTTCGGGGCCGGGCCCGCCGGGGCCGTGCGGCTCGTAGCTGGAGTTGAGCTGGTGGACGACGTCCTCGTCGCTGGCGGTCAGCTGCTTGTCGACGCGCTGGTAGAGAAAGGTCTTGAGCGAGGCGTAGGTCGCGAAGTCGGCGACCAGGATCCCGACCACCACCAGGGCCACTAGCCCCAGCAGGAGCCGGGCCCGCAGCGAGAGCATCACCTGGGGAGACGCATCACGTAGCCCACGCCGCGCACGGTCTGGATCAGCGGCGGGCTGTACTTGTCGACCTTGCGCCGCAGGTAGCTGATGTAGGTCTTGAGCACGCTGGCGTCGCCGCCGAAGTCGTAGTCCCAGACGTGGTCGAGGATCTGGGTCCGGCTGAGCACCCGGCCGGCGTTCACCAACAGGTAGCGCAGCAGGCGGTACTCGGTGGGCGTGAGGTCGATGGGCTCGCCCTGACGCCGCACCTCGTGGGCGTCCTCGTCCAGCTCTAGGTCGGCGAGCACCAGCCGGCTCGAGGTCGAGCCGCCGTTGCGGCGCAGGACCACCCGGACCCTGGCCACCAGCTCCTCGATGCTGAACGGCTTGGTCACATAGTCGTCGCCTCCGATCGTGAGCCCGTGGACCTTGTCCTCGGTCGAATCCCGGGCGGTCAGGAAGATCACCGGGACCTTGCGGCCCTCCGAGGTCAGCCGCTTCATGACGTCGAGCCCGGAGAGGTCGGGGAGCATGACGTCGAGGATCACCAGGTCGGGCTTGAACTTCTGGACCGCGCTCAGCGCCGCCCGGCCGCTGCCCGCCTTCTCGACGCTGAAGCCTTCGTAGCGCAGGGCCAGCGCCACCAGGTCGGTGATGTTGGGCTCGTCGTCGACGACCAACACGCGTGCGTCGCTGTCTGGCATGGGGCCATCATGGTCGGCGTTTCTGGGAGTTTTCTGGGAATCTCCCAGGGCGCCATCCGTCTTCAGGATGCATCCCACTTTCTGCGCGATGTCTCAGCCGGCGCGCAGGAGGTTCAAAAGCGCCGCCTCCAGCATGGCTGCCAGGGTCGCCACCCGGCGGCCACCAACCACAAGGAGGTGAATCGGATGACCAGAGTGCGTGCGATCGTGGCGGCGGGGGCCATCACCGGCTCCATGCTGATCGGCGGCGTCGCCGGCGCGGCCCTTACGAGCCTTGCGACCGTGACCGCCAATGCGGCCACTGCCAGCCCGGCGGCCACCGCCAGCCCGGCGGCCACCGCCAGCCCGGGCACGGGCACAGGCGCCCCGCCAGGCACGTTCAAGCCGAACGAGGACCCGGCCCACGAGGCGAGCGAAAGCGCCGCCCGGGAGGCGCAGGAGGACGCCGGCCAGGTGCCGAACATCCCCTAGCTTTCCGCCCACTACTCCGAGGAGGGCCGGCCTGGCAGCCGGTCCTCTTCTTCTATCCGAGGCTGTCGATCCAAACGGCGGCCGATCGTCGTAGGGGATGACGGATCACAAACGCTGGAGGGTTTTGACATGGCGAACTTCGTACTCCTCTACAACGGCGGCAAGATGCCCGAGGGCGAGGCCGAGCAGAAGCAGGTGATGCAGGCCTGGACGGGCTGGTTCGGCAGCCTCGGCGACAAGGTCGTGGACGGCGGCAACCCCTTCACGCCCGAGAGCCGGACCATCGAGAGCGGCGGTCAGGTCGGCAACACCAACGGCAGCCGCCACACCGGCTACTCGATCATCAAGGCCGACTCACTGGACGAGGCCGTGAAGCTGGCCAAGGGCTGCCCGGTCCTGCAGGGCGGCGCCTCGATCGAGGTCTACGAAGCCTTCCCGGTCATGTAGGGCCGGGGCTTGCCCCGCCCTCGAACCGGATCTCGGAGCGCTCCGCGCCATGCTCGGCGCGGAGTCGCGCCGGCCGGCCGCGCAGCCATAGGCGCTCGACCTCTATCGAGCGCCAGCCCGCCGGCAGCACCACCGGCCG
>VBEO01000157.1 GCA_005881825.1 Chloroflexota bacterium
TTCATGCCCTTGCAAGAACTTGAAGGCGCTGCACGTCAATACCCCGCCACAGCCGTTCCCTCATCGTGCGCGTCTCCCCCAGCGCCCGTGCGCCCTTGGCGCTTACCGCGAACACTCGGCGCGACGCGCCGTCGTGTATCGTGCGGCGCGAGGCGAGGAGGCCCTTCGCTTCGAGCCGATCGAGCGTCGCGTACACTGCCCCAATGGCGAGGTCGCGCTCGGTGACGCGTTCGATCTCGCGGCGAACCTGCATCCCGAACGCCTCGTCGCGCGTGCGTAGCACGGCGACGAGGATCTGCTCCTCGAGCACGCCGAGCGGAACGAACTGAGATTCACGCATGGCACCTCATGAATCGCGCAACACGATCGCCGGATCGACGGTCGCGGTGTGCCAGGCCGGAATGAAGGCGGCCGCGACGCCGATGAGGAGCAGAGCGAGGCTGGCAGCGAGAAACGCGATGGGATCGACGGTGCTGACGCCGAACAAAAACGACACGAGCAACCGCGCCAGCAGCACCGTGCCGGCGGCGCCGATGGCGACGCCAACGCCAACGAGTGCGGCACCTTGGCCGACGATATGCATAACGACGACCGGCGTGCGCAGGCCCAGCGCGACACGAATTGCCCAATCACGCCGGCGTCGTGCGGCGAAGTGAGCGATGACGCCGTAGATCCCCACGGCGCCGAGCACGAGGGCCAGCGCCGAGAGGAGCGTGAGGAGTGCCATGATCTGCCGCGCCGGGCCGACGGCCGAATCGAAGACGCGCTCCATCGTTGTCGTGCCCTCCACCGCGTATCCCGGCGCGACACGCTGCACGCCGCGGCGCGTGGACTCGAGCAATGCCGTCGCGTCCCCCGGACGCTGCGCCCGCACGACGAACGTGACGTGATTCCCCCACCATGGCGCCTGCCCGCCGAGATAGTAGCGCACCGGCTCCGCGCCGTCGGTCAGCTTCGCCTCGGCGACGTTGCCGACGACACCGATGATCCGCTGCGGCGCGTTGAATCCGCCCCCCGTGATCCGTCCAATCGGATTCTCACCGGGAAAGTATTTCTTGACGAACGCGTCATTGACGACGATCGACAGCGTCGGGTTCGTGTCAGCCGCTGTAAATAGGCGATCCGAATTGTCAAAGGTACGGCCGGCGTGGAGCTTGATGCCTAACGTGGCGAAATAGTCACGCGAGACGATTCTGAAGTATGTGAAGGTGTGCTCGGCATCGGGACGCCCGTCGATCGTGACGTCGAAGCTGTCACCGCCGCCGCGGAGTGGGATTTTCATTGCCGCGCCGACCGATCGCACGCCGGGAAGCGCGGCGAGCGCCGCCATCAGTTCATCGATCGTGCGACCGCGCGCGGTGTTACGGATGTTCGGACTGCCCAACACGTCGAAGACGGCGATGCCTTTTGTTTCGATGCCGGGCTCGAGCGCGTACAACTTGGTCACGCTGCGCACGAGGAGCGCCGCGCCGGACGCGATGAGCATCGCCTGGGCAACTTCGGCGACGACGAGTCCACGCTCCAGCCGTCCGCCGCGCATCTGAATGCCACTCGTGCGGGCGCCGATCAGCGCGCCCCGCAGATCGCCGCGCCGAAGCGACAGGGCCGGCACGAGAGCAATCAATAGCACCGCACCCAGGGCGAGCGCGAGCGCCGCCACGAACATCGTCCAATCGAAGCTCGCGCTCTCTCCCCAGGCCCCGATCGGCATGGCCCGCGCGAGTACGCCAAACCCGATGGCGGCGAACACGCCACCGATGACGGCGGCGCCGACACCGATGAGCAGTGCCTCGATCGTCAACTGCTGCGCGATGCGACCGCGGGTGGCGCCGAGCGCGGCACGAACGGCCAGCTCCGAGGCGCGCCCCTCAACTTGGCCCAACATGAGCGCGGCGACGTTGGTGCAGGCGATGAGCAGGATGAGTCCCATGGCGACGAACGTGGCGACGATGGCCGGACGGATTGAGCCCAGCAGCTCGTCGCGCATCGGGACGATCTTGGCGTCGCGCGTCTTGTCGGCTTTGACAGCGTACTGGAAGCGCTGGCCGATGACCGCTGTTAGGCGCTTGACGTACGGCTCCAGGTGATGGATGTCGACGCCGGGAGCAACGCGGCCGAGAAGCAGATAGCTCCCGTTCTGACCGTGCGGATCGAGCGCCCGCGGCAGCCAGATGCGGACGGACGGATTGGGATACCAAAAGCCGCGCGGCATCACGCCGACGACTGTACGCGGCACGTCGTCGAGCGTTAGGCGCGTGCCGACGATCGACGCCTCGCCGCCCAATTCCTGCCAGAGCCCATAACTCAGCACCGCGACGGGCGCGGCACCTTGAATGTCGTCGCCGACACGAAGCGTTCGTCCGAGAAATGGGCGAGCGCCGAGAACGTCGAAGAGCTCACCGGAAGTCGTTAGGCCTGGAAGAAGGCGAGCCGGCTGGTCGCCAGCGCGCATCGTCACATCGCCGGGGCGCTGAGCAGCCGCGCAATGCCGAACACGGCGGCGGTACCGCCGATGCCAAGGGCGAGCGTCAACACGGCGAGCAGGGAGTACACCGGGCGCGCCCGCAGTCGGCGCGCGGCGTAGTGTGCGTCAGTGAACCAGGTCCGTAGCATGTGCCCTCCGGGGCGATACGCGTTCGCGCGGGGCTCGAATCCTGTCCACCCTCGCCACCAATTCCATCTTAGGAGTGCCGGCGCCGAGCCGAGCGTCTGCCTCCAGAGCCATCGTCGTGCGGCGGTGCGGCCGGCGCTTGCCACCACTTGCGCATACTCGCTGGACAGATCGGCGAGTATTTCGTCGCGTTCCGCGCGCGGCAGGAGCACGCGTAGGACGGCGAGCGTAAGCCGGGGCAATTTGGCCTGGTGAGCACCGTCGTT
>VBEO01000120.1 GCA_005881825.1 Chloroflexota bacterium
TGCTCGAAGAGGCGCGGTCTTGAACCACGCGATCCTCGGCCCAGGCGGCATCGGCGGCCTGCTGGCCGCGGCGCTGGCGCGCGCCGGTCACCCGGTGACGCTGATCGTGCGCCCGGGGACCGCGGCCGGCTTCCCGCGCCGCATCCAGCTGCAGAGCGACCTTCTGGGCGAGGTCGAAGCCGAAGTCGAGGTCGTCGAGCGGTTAGCCGAGCCGGTCGACGTGCTCTGGGTCGCGGTCAAGGCCGGCCAGCTGGAAACCGCGCTGGACCAGGCCCCGGCGGAGCTCGTGGGCGCGGTGGTCCCGCTGCTCAACGGCGTCGACCATCTGGCGCCGCTGCGCCGAACCTACGGTGCGGAGCGGGTGGTGGTGGGAACCATCCGGGTCGAGGCGGAGAAGCTGGAGCCCGGCCGCTACCGCCAGAAGGGTCCGTTCATCGCGCTCGACCTGGCCGGCCGGCCCGATATCGCCGAGGAGGTTGCCGCCACCGGCATCCAGGCCCGCGCGGTCGAGGACGGCGAGCAGGCGCTCTGGGCCAAGCTGATCATGCTGGCGCCCTTCGCCCTCACCTCCACCGCCGCCCAGCTGACTCTGGGCGAGATCGCCGAGCAGCCGGAGTGGCGCGACCGCATGGTGGGAGCGATGCGCGAGGTGAAGGCGGTGGCCGCCACCCGCGGCATCGAGCTCGAGGAGCCGACCGGGATGCTGAACGTGGCCGCCCGCGACATGCGGACCTCCATGCAGAAAGATGCCGCCGCGGGCAGGCCGCTGGAGCTGGAGCACATCTCAGGGCCGATTCTGCGCGGCGGCCGGGAGGGTGGCGTCCCCACGCCCCGGACCGAGGAGCTGGTGGCGCTGATCCGCGCCAGGTACCGGGCATAGCCCGGGCGCGGCCCTTCTCCGGGCCCGGCGACCGCCGGCTCAAGCGGGCGCTCTGCATCGTGGCGCACCCGGACGACATCGAGTTCTTTTGCGCCGGGTCGGTGCTGCTGATGACGCGCCGAGGCGTCCACGTCGACTTCGTGGTCGCGACCTCAGGGGACAAGGGCACCGAGGACCCCGATATCGAGGGTCCGGCCCTGGCCGCCCGGCGCGAGGCGGAGCAGCGGCAGGCGGCCGCCATGCTGGGGGCGCAGGACGTGGAGTTCCTCCGCCATGCCGACGCCGAGCTGACGGAGTCGCTGGAGCTGCGCGGCGAGTTTGTGCGGGCGATCCGGCGCAGCCGTCCCGACCTCCTGCTCACCTTCGACCCCACGCCCGGCTACCGCCAGCACCCCGACCACCGCGTGGTGGGGAGGATGGCGCTGGACGCCGCCTGGCCCTGCGCGCGCGACCGGCTGACCCATCCGGACATGGGTCCGCCGCACAAAACCGCCGAAGCCTGGCTCTTCGCGGGCCCGAAACCCACGCTCAAGGTCGACGTCTCCAGCGTGCTCGCCGAGAAGATCGCCGCCCGGCTCGAGCACGGCAGCCAGACCGGCAGCCCCGCGGCGCTGCGCGCGCGCTGGCGCCACATCGCCGGCGAGGAGCGCTTCGCCCAGGTCGACCTGCGCTAGACAGCGAGCCTCGCCGCCTGCCGCGCCGCCAGCGCCGGGGCGTCGAGTCCGGCGGTCCCCAGCCGGAACACCTCCGGGCCCAAGCGGCCGACCACCAGAGCGCGGTCTCCGGCCAGGCCGATCCGGCATTCGTCGAGCCCGACAATCGCCGCCGGACAATTGGAGGCTGCGTAGGGCGCGCGGCCGGCGTCGCCTGCCCAGATCTCGAAGGCCCGGCTCGCGCCCTCGGCGCGGACCGACAGCAGCACCGTCTCGGAAGCCTGCCGGCCGCCTCCGGACCAGGTGCGCGTGGAGGCTTCGATCCAGCCCCATCCGCTGTACGTCTCCAGCGCCAGCACCTGGTTCGGCGTGTCGCGAGCGGCCTCGGCCGCGGTCAGGTGGTCGCGCGACGCCGTCAGCGGCAATCCGACGTCCGCGCCGGCGAGGACCGCATCCGCCGGCGCCCTCACCACCAGCAACGGCGTCGGAGTGGGGGCGGCCGACGGCCGCGGCGTCGGCGCGGCGTGGGGCTGCGACTGGCACGCCACCAGCAGGGCCGCCAGCACGGCCAGGCGCGCCGGGAAGCCGGGCATCGCTCGCTATGATGTCCGCTCGATGGACCAGCCAGGCGTACGTCCGCGTCTGGAAATCTGCACTCCCGTCTTCGAGGGCCCGCTCGAGCTGCTCCTGGCCCTGGCCGAGCGCGAGGAGGTCGACATCCTCGAGGTCAGCCTTTCCGAGCTGACCGGCGCTTACGTGCGCGAGGTGGCCGAGCTCAGCCGGCCCGAACCGCGTGAGCTGGCCGAGTTCCTCTGGCTGGGCTCGCGGCTGCTCCTGCTGAAGTCGGTCCGGCTGCTGCCCGGGATCGCCGGCGACGGCGAAGAGACCGACCTCTTGGGCTGGGAGGAAGACGTCCGCCGCCGGCTCGACGAGTACCGGACCTACAAGGCGATGGCGGAGGACCTGATGCGGCGGGCGCAGGACGAGACCTACGCCTTCCCGGCGCCCGCCCGCACGATCGCGATCGAGGGCCAGGAGGAGCCGCTGGAGGTCTCGGCCCTGCTGACCGCGTTCCAATCGGTGCTGGAGCGGGTGCCGCCCCGGCCGCTGGTCTTCCACGGCCGCAGCTGGACGCCGGAGGAGAAGATCGGCCTGATCGAGTCACGGCTCGAGTCGGGCCCGCTCGACCTGGTGGAGCTGCTGCTGGAGTGTGAGGACCGGCTGGAGGCGGTGATCACTTTCGTGGCGCTGCTCGAGCTGCTCCGGCGCGGCCGGGTGCGGGTGCGCCAGCCGGCCAGCTTCGGCGCCATCCGCGTCGAGCCGGTTGCACTCAGAGTTTGACCGGACTCGCCGGTTCCCTGGAGGCGATCCTCTTCTCCTCCAACCGTCCACTCAAGATCCGCGAGCTCGCGCAGGCGACCGACAGCGACCGCACCGCCGTGGAGCTGGCACTGGACGAGCTGCGCGAGGCCCTGGCGGACCACGGCCTGATGCTGCAGCGCCAGGACGACCAGGTTGTGATGACGACGCGTCCCGAGTTCGCGGCGCCGGTGCGCCGGGCGCTGCGTCCGGAAGTCACCGGCCGGCTGTCCGCCGCGGCCTACGAGACGCTGGCCATCGTCGCCTTCAACCAGCCCGTGCCTCGCTCCCGGATCGAGGAGATTCGGGGCGTCAACTGCGACTCCGTGCTCGCCAACCTGGAGCTGCGGAACCTGGTCGTCGAGGTCGGCCGGGGCTCCGGACCGGGCCAGCCCAAGCTGTACGGCACCACCATGCGCTTCCTGCAGGTCCTGGGACTGGAGTCGCTCGACCAGCTGCCGTCGCCCGTTGCACAGCACTGAGCGCTTGAACCGCTACCTGGCCCGCTCCGGCGTGGCCTCGCGGCGGGCGGCGGACGCCCTCATCGCCTCGGGCGCTGTGCTCGTGAACGGCCGCCGCCCACCGCCGGCCGGGATGCTGGTCGATCCGGACCGCGACCGCGTGACGGTCGACGGCAGGCCCGTGCAGGCGCACCCGGGCACCGCGTGGTTCGCGGTGCACAAGCCGGAGGGTGTGATCGTGACCGCTTCCGACCCCCAGGGCCGGCCGACGCTCTTTGACCTGCTCGGCGAGCACTCCGACCGGCGCCTCTTCGCGGTCGGGCGCCTCGACTACGACTCCAGCGGTCTCATCCTGGTCACCGACGACGGCCGGCTCGCCAACCGGCTGGCGCATCCCCGGCACAAGGTGCCCAAGGAATACCTGGCGGTGGTGCGCGGCACCCCGGCCGAGGCCGACCTCCGCCGCCTCCGCGAAGGCGTGGAGCTGGAGGACGGGCCGACGGGGCCCGCCGAGGTCGAGCTGGTGGGTTCCGCGGCCGGCGTGAGTGAGCTCCGCATCGTGATCACGGAGGGGCGCAACCGACAGGTCCGGCGGATGTTCGACGCGGTCGACCATGAGGTCCGGCACCTGAGCCGGGTGGCCTTTGGGCCGGTCCGGCTGGGCCGGCTTAAGACCGGGGGCCACCGCCGGCTGCGCCCGGCCGAGGTGGAAGCCCTGCGGCGGGCGGCGTCGGGGTGATCGTGGCGATCGACGGCGGCGTGGCGACCGGCAAGTCGGCGGTCGGGCGGCGGGTGGCCGAGGCCCTGGGTCTGCCCTTCGTGGACACCGGGCTGATGTATCGAGCGGTGGCGCTGGCGGCTCTCGAGCGCAGGATCGACGTCGCCGACGGCGCCGCGCTCACGGCGCTGGCGCACGGCCTCAAGGTCACCACCGAGGGCCGCCGGGTCTGGCTCGATGGCGAGGAGGTCACCGACCGCGTGTACGAGCCGAGGATCAGCGAGGTGGTGTCGCGGGTGGCCAAGATCGCGGGGGTGCGCCTGGCCATGGTCGCGCAGCAGCGGGCGGTGGCGCGGGGCGGCGTGGTGATGGCCGGCCGCGACATCGGTACGGTGGTGTTTCCGGACGCCGACCACAAGTTCTTCCTGACCGCCAGCGTCGACGAGCGCGTGCGCCGGCGCGCGGCCCAGCTGGCGGCGCGCGGGGAGGTCGCCGACACCGACGCCATGGCGACCGAGGTGACCGCCCGCGACCGCATGGACAGCCAGCGCACGGTGGCGCCACTGCGCGCGGCGGAGGATGCGCTGGTCGTCGATACAGACGCGTTCGACCTCGAAGGTGTGGTCGCCGAAGTGCTGCGGCGCGTCAGGGGCTGATGTACGTCTTTCTGCGCTGGGTCATGCGCACCATGGTCCGCGTCTACCTCGTCGGTCTATGGCGCATCGAAGGCCTGGAGAACGTGCCGCGGACCGGCCCGCTGCTGGTCTGCCCCAACCACCGCTCGACGATCGACCCGCCGCTGGTGCCGGCCTTCCTGCCGCGCCGCGACAGCTGGAGCATGGCCAAGTCGGAGTACTTCGAGAAAGGAGGCTGGCAGTCATGGCTGTTCACGCACTTCCAGGCCTTCCCGGTCGTGCGTCATACGGCCGACCGTCGGGCGATCAGGCAAGCCCTGAGCATCCTGGCCGCGGGCCAGGTCCTGGTCGTATACCCGGAGGGGACGCGCGTGGAGTCCGGCGGGCTGAAGGATGCCGAGCCGGGGGCCGGGTTCCTGGCGCAGCGGGCGGACGTACTGGTCCTGCCGGTGGCGCTCACCGGTACCCGCGAATGCTTTCCCAAAGGCGCCCACTGGCCGCGGCGGGTGCCGGTGCGGATGCGGATCGGCAAGCCCTTTCGCATCGCCCGCAAGGACGCCGCAAGGGGTCGCATCAAGTCCCAGGAGGCCTCTTAAGCCCAAACCGCGCGCTCGTGGCCGCCGTCGCCGGCGCCTGCGCGCTGGCGAACCTGGTTATCGGCGCACGACACTTCCTGCAGGTGCCCCGGCTGTCGGACTTCATGCTTTTCTACGCCGCCGCCACGGTGGCCAGGCAGGACGGCTGGAGCCGCCTGTACGACCTGCAGCTGCAGGCGGCAACCGAGGTCCGCCTCGACCCGCAGGGCTATTTCCTGCCCTTCTATTACCCGCCTCCGGTGGCCATGCTGGCGCTCCCCTTCACATACCTGCCGCTCATCGCCGGCTATGTCGCGTGGGTTGTGCTGCTGCTGATCGTCCTGGCCGTCACCTGGTGGCTGGCGGCTCCCGGAGTGGGCACGGCCAGGCTTCTGCAGCTGGCGCTCGCGGTGGGGCTCTTCCCGCTCGCGTTCGGCATCCGTGAAGGCCAGCTGGTGATCGTGGTCGGCCTCGGCCTGGTCGTCGCCTGGCGGGCGGAGCGTGGGGGACATCCCGTTTGGGCGGGGGCCGCGCTTTCCTTGTTCGGGCTCAAGCCTCAGCTGGCATTCCTGGTGCCGGTCGCCCTCCTGGTCGCCGGCCACTACCGCATGCTGGCCGGCCTCGCCATCGCGGGCGGACTGCTGGCGGCCGCTTCGCTCCTGATCATCGGCGCGGGTGGCGCAGGTGGCTGGGTGGCGGCGATACAGGCGGCCTCACGCGTCGGCCAGGAGGCCTACTCGCTGCGCGGGTGGCTCGGCACCTCCCCCTGGGTGCTGGGCCTCGAGGCGGCCGCCGCCGGGGCGGCACTGGTCGCGGCCTGGCGGCACAGCGAGAATCTAGCGTTGATCCTTGGTGCGGCCGTGGTCGGCTCGCTGCTGGCGACCCCATACCTGCATCTGCAAGATCTCTCACTGCTGCTGCCGGTCGGGTGGCTCGCATGGGCTGCCCAGCCGTCGGTGGCCCTACGAAGGTTCGCCACGGCGGGTTGGCTCGCGGTCAACCTGGCGCTGCTGTCGGGAGTCGCGGCCGTGCTCGTGGAAGCGGCCTGGATCAGCTGGCTGGCGGCTGGGCCCAGTCCTCGCTGTCGATCCCGCCCAGGGCCGCGTTGAAGCAGGCGTCGTAAGCCTCCTGCAGCGTGGTCGGGTTGAGCTGCGGCGGCTGCTGCCGGTAAGCGGCGAAGTCGACCAGGCGCGCGATGATCATGCGTGGGTGCGAGCCGCGCAGCGGCCGCTTGTCGCGCGTGTACAGGTTGAGCAGGAAGGGGACCGCCTGCGCTACCCAGGGCAGCTTGTTCTTGGGTGACGACGGCGAGAGGTTGGTCGAGAACACGACCTGGCACAGGAACGGCAGCTCGATCTTGCGTCCCGAGGCCGAAAGGTCGAGGTAGTCGACCTTCTTCTCCATGGGCACGATGAAGCGGTTGAGGAGCCGCATCGGCGGCACCTCCTGGCGCCCGAAGTCGTCGATCACGAACACGCCGGCATTGGCCTTCCAGTGCACGGGCGCCTCGTAGTAACGGTTCTGAGGGTCGTAGGCGAGATCGAGCTGTGACAGCTTGAGCTCGCCGCCCACCACCACCACCGGCCGCTCGATCTTGACCAACCGGCGGTCCGCGGGCTGCTCGCCCTCGGCGATCCGGTGGAAGACGGGGTCGATCACGCGCACGATCTCGTCGCCGATGGCGACCGCGTGCGGGATCTCGATGGGCGCGCCCATGAGCAGCGCCATCCGCTCCGTGATCGTCGATTTGCCGTTG
This sequence comes from Chloroflexota bacterium, assembly GCA_005881825.1. GTDB lineage: Bacteria > Chloroflexota > Dormibacteria > Dormibacterales > Dormibacteraceae > CF-28. The sequence continues at coordinate 7,038 of VBEO01000120.1, forward strand.
CCGGGCGCCCCGAAGATGAACAGCGACGAGCGCGAGACCATGGCGCCGCCGATCTGGTCGATGACGTGCTGCTCCAGCTGCAGCTCGCCCAGGGCCTTCTTGAGCATGGCGTCGGTGATGTTGGCCTTGCCGACCTGGCCGCGCACCAGCTCCAGGTAGTCCTCGTAGCGGATCGGGCAGGGCCCCAGGTAGCGCGTCTGCACCGCGGACATTTCAGCCGCGCGCTGGCGACCGGCGGAGCTGACCGTGTAGCTCATGCGCACCGGGATGGGACGGCTCTCCAGGCCGGGCTCGTTGGAGAAACCGGTCGTGTCCATCAGCTGATTGCGCTGGAACTCCTCGATGATCGGCTGCAGCGACTCGAAAGGCAGGCCGATGCGCGCCTCGATGGCCGCGCCGCTCAATTGGTCGGCATAGGCGATGGTGCGCAGGACCAGGCTCGCGACCAGGTCCTTGCGCAGACCTGTATCGTCGACCGTCCTCGGTGCCGCCAGAGCCCCGCCCGCTTTCATCAGCGCGCAACTATACCGGGGGGTACTCGGCGCCGATCCTACAATTCGCGCTCGGTGGAGTACGCCGCCCTCGACCTGGAGACCACCGGACTGGACCCCGACCGGGACGGCGTCATCGAAGTCGGCGCGGTCGCGTTCAACCACCAGGTGGTCGTCGACCGCCTGGAACTTCTCGCCAACCCGGGACGAAAGCTGCCCGACGCCGTGGCCCGGCTCACCGGGATCAGGAATGAAGAGTTGCGCGAGGCGCTCCCCTCGCGCGATGCGCTGCAGACTTTGCGCCAGTTCCTGGAAGGCCGCCAGGCGGTTGGCCATGGGGCTTCCCTGGACATCGACTTCCTGACCGCCGCCGGCTGCTGGGAGCCGGGCCGGGAGCTGGTCGACACTCTGCACATCGCCCGCATCCTGCTGCCGCAGGCGGCCAGCCACAGCTTGCCCTTGCTGGCGGCGGAGCTGGGGCTGGAGCAGCCCCGTCCGCACCGCGCCCTCGACGACGCCGACGCCACCCGGCAGCTCTTGATGCGGCTGCGTGAGGAGGCCGCGGGCCTGGACGAGGAGCTCAAGGAGAAGATGCTGGCGCTGGTTGCGCCCTATGGCTGGGCGATCGCTTCCTTCTTCGCGGAGGCGCTGGCGCTGCCCGCGCCGCTGGGCCTGCAGCGGCCGGAGCGCGCGGCCGGCACTGTCCAGCGGGTCGCCGGTCGCCGGGACGCGGACGACGATCCCTCGCACCTGGGTGCGCTGCTGGCGCCGGGTGGTCCGCTGGCTCGGGCGCTACCCGATTACGAGCACCGCGAGGGTCAGCTCCAGATGCTGCTGGCGGTGGCCCAGACCATGCGCCGCGGCGGCCGCCTGGTCGTGGAGGCCGGCACAGGCACCGGCAAGAGCCTGGCTTACCTGGTGCCGGCGATCACACGCGCCCTGCGCCGCGGCGAGCGCGTGATCGTGTCGACCTACACGGTGACGCTGCAGGAGCAGCTGATGAACATCGACCTGCCCGGCCTGCGCCAGTGGCTGCCCTGGGACTTTGAGGCCTGCCTGCTCAAGGGCCGTCCCAACTACGTCTCCCTGCGCCGCTGGCGGCGCTACCTCGGCGAGCCCTGCGCGGACGCGGAGGAGCTGCGCTTCAAGCTCAAGGTGATGGTCTGGCTGCAGCAGACCGCGACCGGCGACCGCTCCGAGCTGCGCCTGCAGGGACGTGAGGAAGTCTTCTGGACGCGGATCGCCTCCGACCCGCTGGACTGCGTCGGCATCCACTGCACCGCCGAGGACTGCTTCGTGCACCGGGCCCGGGCCGAGGCTGAGAAGGCCGACCTGGTGGTGGTCAACCACGCGCTGCTGCTGGCCGACGCGGCGTCTGGTGGAGGCGTGCTGCCGCACTACGACCACCTGATCGTCGACGAGGCTCACCACCTCGAGGACGCCGCCACGTCCGGCCTGCGGCAGGAGGTCGACGGCCAAGGGCTGCTGGCGCTGCTGGACCGCACCGCGACGTTTTTCGAATCCTGCGGGGAGTGGGTGCGCGAGTCGCTCCAGGACCCGGCCCGCCGCGACGAGAGCGTGCGCCTGGTGCCGGCGCTGCGCGATGACTCGGGTTTCCTGCCGCTGATCGACCTCGCCCAGGACGCGGTGACCGCCATGGCCGCGCTGGACGCCGACCTGCGGCGGGCCGTGAGCGCCGCGCGTGACTGGCTGGAGGGTGCGGAGCCCGATCCCGAGGTGCGCGAGCTGGAGATGATCCGGGCGCGGATCGCCGAGGCCGCGGGTCTGCTGCGCGGCGCGCTGTTGGAACCGGACGCCAACACCGTCTACTGGTTCACGCTGCTCGCACGCACCAACGCCGTGGTGCTGCGCGCGGCCCCCCTTGCTGTCGGCGGGCTCCTGCGCGAGCACGTCTACGCCGAGCGGTCCTCTGTGATCTTCACGTCGGCCTCGCTATCAGTGGCGGGCAGCTTCGACTACTTCTGCTCGCGCGTCGGGCTGGGCGAAGACCTGGAGACGCTGTCCCTGGCCTCGCCGTTCGACTACCTCTCGCAGGCGCTGGTCTGCCTGCCCACCGACCTTCCGGATCCCCAGTCGCCCGAGTTCGAGCCGCTGCTGGTCGACGTGGTGGCCGACGTGGCCCGCCGCATCGGCGGCCGCACGCTGGCGCTGTTCACCTCACATCAGCAGCTCCGCGACGTCTACACGTCGCTTAAGCACCGCGCCGACCTGGATGAGGTGCTGATCCTGGGCCAAGGCATCGACGGCCAGCGGCGGCCGCTGCTGAAGGTCTTCACGGAGACCGAGCACGCGCTGCTGCTGGGCACCTCCAGCTTCTGGGAGGGCATCGACGTGCCCGGCGACCGGCTGTCCTGCGTGATCGTGGTCAAGCTGCCCTTCCCGGTGCCCACCGAGCCCGTCTTCGCCGCCCGTGCGGAGCTGGTCCGCGACCCCTTCACCCAGTACGCGCTGCCGCTCGCCGCGCTGCGCTTGAAGCAGGGCTTCGGCCGCCTGATCCGGCGGGCCAGCGACCGGGGCGCGGTGGTGGTGCTGGACGGGCGGATCTCCAGCCGCGAGTACGGCCGGGCTTTCCTTGAGGTGCTGCCGCCGGCGGCCCAATACCGCGGGCGCGTGGAGCGGGTGGGGGAGAGGATCGAAGAGTGGCTGGAGGCGGCCGAGCTTGTTTGAGGGGGGACTCCCCCCTCTGCGCCGGCCGGGCGTAGCCCTTCCCCCGGCGCACCCCCCTGGTAGGTCGTGACCACACTGTGGGTGGTCGCTACGCCGATCGGGAATTTGGAAGACGTCACCCTGCGGGCGCTGCGGGTGCTGGGCGAGGTGGGGGCGATTGCCGCGGAGGACACCAGAGTCACGTCCCGGCTGCTGGCGAGGCACGGCATCCGGAAGACGCTGATCAGCTACCGGGCACCGGTCGAGCAGCGCACGCTGGCTCGCGTCCTGGCTGCTCTGGACGAGGGCGACGTGGCGTTGGTCTCGGATGCCGGGACTCCCACCCTCTCGGACCCCGGCCAGCGTTTGGTCGCGGCCGCCTGGGAGGCCGGGCACCGGGTTTCGCCGCTGCCCGGACCGAGCAGCGTGACGGCGGCGCTGGCCGTGGCCGGCTACCCGGGCGGCGGCTTCGGGTTTGCCGGGTACCTGCCACGCAAGCCCGGCGAGCGCCGGCGATTCTTCGAGGCCCTGCGTGAGGAGCGGCGGCCGACGGTGGCGTTCGAGTCGCCGCACCGCATCCTCAAGTCCCTCGGCGAGTTGGCGGCGGTGCTGCCCGAGCGCCACCTGACGGTCTGCCGCGAGCTGACCAAGCTGCACGAGGAGGTGCTGCGGGGGACCGCGGAAGAGGTCCTGGCCGCGCTGGGCGGGCGTCCGCGGGGCGAGTTCACAATGGTCGTTTCCGGTGCCTGAGCGCGAGAAGATCCTGATCGCCGTCGCCTGGCCGTACGCCAGCGGCCCTCGCCACATCGGCCACGTGGCCGGTTACGGCGTGCCGTCCGACGTGTTCGCGCGCTACCAGCGCCTGCGCGGCGCGGACGTGCTCATGGTCAGCGGCACCGACGACCACGGCACGCCCATCACTTACGGCGCGGACAAGGAAGGCATCTCGCCGCGCCAGTTCGCGGATCGCTACAACCGCGTTATCGTCGAGGACCAGCTCAAGCTCGGTCTCGCCTACGACTGCTTCACGCGCACCTACACGCAGAACCACTACCGCGTTACGCAGGACCTCTTCACGCAGCTGCACGACAAGGGCTACCTGTTCATCAAGAAGCAGCTGGGCGCCATCAGCCCCAGCACCGGGCGCACGCTGCCCGACCGCTTCATCGAGGGCACCTGTCCGATCTGCGGGTATCGGGAAGCACGTGGCGACCAGTGCGACAACTGCGGCAACCAGCTCGACCCCACCGACCTGATCGACCCGCACTCGCGCGTCAACGGCGAGGTGCCGGAGTTTCGCGAGACCGAGCACTTCTTCTTCGACCTGCCGGCCTTCGGCAACCGCCTGCAGGAATGGATCGCCAGGCAGGAGCACTGGCGTCCCAACGTGCGCGCCTTCTCGCGCAACTTCGTCAATGAGTTGAAACCGCGCGCCATCACTCGCGATCTGGATTGGGGCGTGCCGATTCCACTCGACGGCTGGCGCGACCGCGACGACAAGCGCATCTACGTGTGGTTCGACGCCGTGATCGGTTATCTCTCGGCCTCGATCGAATGGGCGGCCAACCGGGGGACACCCGACGCCTGGAAGGAGTGGTGGCAGGAACCGAGCGTTCCCGGCTACTACTTCATGGGCAAGGACAACATCACCTTCCACACCGTGATGTGGCCGTCGATCCTGCTCGGCGTGGGCGATCTCAACCTGCCCTACGAGGTGGTCGCCAGCGAGTTCCTGACCATGGAGGGCAAGAAGTTCTCGACCTCGCGCGCCGTGGTCATCTACGTGCGCGACTTCCTGTCGCGCTACGACCCGGACGCGTTGCGCTACTTCCTCACCATCGCCGGCCCGGAAACGCAGGACACGGATTTCACGTGGGCCGAGTTCGTGCGCCGAAACAACGACGAGCTGGTCGGCACCTGGGGCAACCTCGTGCACCGCACGCTGGTCAACGCGCACCGCAACTTCGGTGCGGTGCCGCCGGCGGGTGCTCTCAGCGACCGCGATCAGCAGGTGCTGTCAGCGGTCGCAGCGGGCTTCGAGACCGTCGGCGATCCGCTCGGTCGCGCGCGTTTCAAGGCCGCCATCGGCGAGGCCATGCGCCTTGCCGCACTCGTCAACCAATACCTCGGCGAGGAGCAGCCCTGGCACCTCGTGAAGAACGACCCTGAGCGGGCGGGCACGGTGCTCAACGTGGCGCTGCAGTGCGTGAACAACCTGAAGGTGATGTTCACGCCCTTCCTGCCTTTTTCGATGCAGCGCCTGCACGAGCTGCTCGGGTTCGACGACGTGCTGGCGCCGATGCCCGAGGTGACTGAGGTCGAGGAGCCTGACTGGGGCAGCCACCTCGTCCTCGGCGGCAGCTATCCGTCCGAGCCACGCTGGCACCCGCAGGACCTGACCGCCGGCCATTCGCTGCGAACGCCGGTCGCGCTCTACAAGAAGCTCGACGAGTCGGTCATCGAAGAGGAGCTGCGGCGGATGGAGGGCGCCGGCGGGGACTAGCTTCGTCGACACCCCACCCCTACCCTCCCCGACACGGGGAGGGCCGCCTTGATGCCGCCCAGCTTCGTCGACACCCACATCCACTTAGAGGAGGTGCCGGACTGGCCCGCCGCCGTGGACGAGGCGGTGCAGGCGGGCGTTACCGGACTGATCGCGATGGGCACCGACCTGAGCACCAGCCGCGGCGCCATCGCGATGGCAGAGCAGCATCCGGCTGTGTGGGCGGCGGTCGGGCACCATCCGATGAACCAGGCGCCGCCGGACCTGCCGGCGCTTCGCGAGCTCACAAGGCACCCGCGCGTGGTCGCCATCGGCGAAGTCGGGCTCGACCATTCGACCGACGAGCACGTCGGGCCCCACGAGGCTCAGGAGGCGTGGTTTCGGACCCTGATCGCGCTGGCGCTGGACACGAGAATGCCCGTGTGCGTGCACATCCGTGACAGCGCCGCCGACGTGCTGCGCGTGTTGTCGGAGCAGCCGGGCCTGACCGGCGTCATCCACTACTGGTCGCTGAGCGCGGACTTCGCCCGCCGGTTCCTCGACCTCGGCTTTCACATCTCCTTCGCGGGCACGGTCACCCGCAGCTCGAAAGAGCAGGTGCGCGAGGTGGCGCGGCTGGTGCCGGCCGACCGCCTGCTGCTGGAGACCGACGCGCCCTGGGGCACGCCGCGCGGCCGGTCCGGACCCATGCGCCCGGCCTGGATGATCGACACCGCGCAGGCGGTGGCCGAGATCCGGGGCTTAACCCTGGACCAGCTTGCCGAAATCGAGAAGGCAAACGTAAGTAGCCTCTTTCCGCGCCTTTCGCGCTGACGTCCGCCGTCGGATTTGGGGTCGCCGGTCCGTCACGGTCTACGTTTTGGACCATTAGCGGGCCGGATCAAGGACGATCGGCGAATCTGCAGCGCCCATGCGGCCCATCTGCGTTGTCGGCTTCTGCGCTCCTCGATCACGCAGCTGCGGCCGCGCTCCCTCCGGTGCTCGGCGCCTCCTAGCATCTGAGCCACCTGGACACCGCATCTCTCGGCGCCGCCCTTGCCCCGGCCCGCTAAGCAAAGGAAGAGCCTCGGCCAGAACTGGCTGATCGATCCCGGCTTCCGCGACCGGGTGCTGGCGGCCGCGAACGTGCAGGAGACCGACGAAGTGCTGGAGATCGGTCCCGGTCCGGGCACACTGACCGAAGGCCTGGCTGAAACCGGGGCCCGGCTGGTGGCCGTCGAGCTGGACTCCCGGCTGGCCGCCCAGCTGCGTCGCCGCTTCGCGACCCGGCCCAACGTCGAAATCGTCAAGGGCGACATCCTGCGCACCGACCTGCGGTCGTTCTTTCCGCACGGTGGGGAGATCGTGGTCGGCAACATCCCCTACTACCTGACCGGAGCACTGCTGCCCAAGCTTCTCGATGCGCCGCCGCGCCCGCGCCGGATAAGCCTGTTGGTCCAGCGCGAAGTGGCAGAGCGCTGGACGGCACCCACCGGCGCCAGCACGGCGACGGTGGCGGTGCAGCTCTACACCGAGGCCCGGCTCGTGCTGCACGTGCCGGCGGCGGCCTTCGATCCTCAGCCGAAGGTGGACTCGGCGCTGGTCGTGATGGAGGTGCATCCGGTTCCGGCGCTGGATCTCGAAGACGCGCGAGCTTTCCTGGCCTTCGTGGAGCGGGTGTTCCAGTTCCGGCGCAAGCAGTTGGCGGGCAGCTTGCCTCGGGTCACCGGACTGCCGGCGGAGGAGATCACGGCGAGGCTGCAAGCGCTGGACATCGATCCCCACCGCCGTCCCCAGACCCTCACCCTCGAGGAATGGGGCTCGGTCTACCAGCGCATCGGGTAGTAGGCTCGATCCGTGGCGGTGGGGAGGCGGGAGGCGGACCTGGAGGACCCGCGCGAGCCGGAGCCGGGTTTTCGCTTCGTTCTCAGTCAGCCCGCCTTCCGGCTGATCTGGTTCGCTCAGCTGGCGGCGCAGTTGGCGGACAAGTTCCTGATGTTCTCGCTGATCATCCTGGCCTACCACGTGGCCGGGGGCAGCACGCCGGTCGCCATCACGCTGCTGGCCTACACGGTGCCCGCGGTGGTGATCGCCCCGCTGGCCGGGGTCTTCGCCGATCGCCACGACCGCAAGCTGCTGATGGTCGGGACCAACGCCGGCCGGGCCGTGCTGATCGCCCTCATCCCGCTCGCTTCGTTGGTGCCGAGCCTGCGTGGCGAATTCCTGCACCTGCTGGTGATCACCTTCCTCTTCTCGGCGGTCGGCCAGCTCTTCAGCCCGGCCGAGGCGGCGGCCATCCCGACGGTGGTGCCGCGGCGCGGGCTGCTGACGGCCAACTCCCTGGTGCTGGCCACGATGGTGATCACGCTGGTGCTCGGCGGGGTGCTGGCGCCGCTGGTCTCCCGCTATGACATCTACGCGCCGTACTGGCTGGCCACGCTGCTCTTCGCGGTGGCGGGCACGCTGATCTTCTTTGCCAGGATCCCGCGCGGCGAGGCCTTCGCTCACACCGGCCGCCGCGTCTTTCACCAGGTGGCGGTGGAGCTCCGCGACGGCATGGCCGCGCTGCGCGCCTCGCCGGTTCTGCTGTTGACCTTCTACGAGCTGGCGCTGGCGCTGCTGGTGATGTTCATGATGTTCACCCTGGCGCCGGCCTATGTGAGCCGGGTGATCGGGATCACCGAGCAGGACACCTACGTGATCCTGCTGCCGGCGACCCTGGGAGCGCTGGTCAGCGCGGTCCTGCTCGGCCAATTCGGGCGTCGCATCGACAAGGCGTGGCTGCTGGTGGGCGGCCTGGTGGCGACGGGGCTGACGCTGGCCGTGCTGGCGGTGGCGCCGCAGGCAGTTCGCCATCTGCCCGAGCTGCGGGCCAGTGTCCGCGGCTTCGGAGCCGCGCTCTCTTTCCTGCTGGGCATCGAGTTCGGGGCGCTGATGATCCCGTCTCTGACCTACCTGATGGAGAACACCCCCGACCATGTGCGAGGCCGCGTCTTCGCACTGCTGTTCATGGTCATCAACGGCGTCAGCGCATTGCCCGTGCTGGTGGCCGCGGCCCTGGCGGACACACTCGGCATCGACCGGGTGATCGGCCTGCTCGGGGTGCTGCTGGTGCTGACGGGGATCAGCGTCGCAGGCTTGGCCCGGCGCGTTTTCGGAGGTCCTGCGCTAGCAGCCCATAAACTCGCCGACTGATGGCGCAGTACGACGCCGAAGCATCTTCTGAGCCGCTCTACGTTCTCAGGCACTCGACTGCGCACCTGTTGGCGGCCGCGGTCACCTCGCTGCTGCCCGGTACCAAGTACGCGGGCGGGCCGCCGGTCGAGAACGGCTTCTACTACGACTTCGAGCTGCCGGAACCACTGGGCGAGGACGACCTCCCGCGCATCGAAGGGCGCATGCGCGAGCTGGTCAAAGCCCGAGTTCCCTTCGAGCAGGAATTGGTCCCGCACGAGCGGGCTGTGAGCCTCTTCACGGAGCTCCAGCAGCCCTACAAGCTGCACTGGATCGGGGACAAGGCGAGCGCGGACGAGCAGGTCAGCGTGTACCGGACGGGTGACTTCCTGGACCTCTGTCGGGGTCCGCACGTGCCCGATACAGGCGAGCTCAAGGTCTTCAAGCTGATGCGGGTCGCCGGCGCCTATTGGCTGGGAGATGAGAAGAACCGGCAGCTGACGCGCATCTACGGCACTGCCTGGCCGACCCAGGCCGACCTAGAGGCCTACCTGAAGATGCTCGAGGAGGCCGAGCGGCGCGACCACAAGCGCCTGGGCAAGGAGCTGAAGCTCTTCGCGCTCGACTCCCGAACGGGCCTCGGGCTGCCGATCTGGCTGCCCAACGGCGCCACCGTCCGCCGCGAGCTGGAGCGCTGGATCGTCGACGAGGAGGTCCAGCGCGGCTACCAGCACGTGGTCACGCCGGAGGTGGCCAAGCTCGACCTCTTCATCAAGTCGGGCCACTGGCAGCGGTATCGCGACTCGATGTACCCGCCGATGACATTCGACGATGGCGAGCAGCTGGAGCTGCGGCCGATGAACTGCCCGCACCACATCCTGGTCTATGACCAGGAGCTGCACAGCTACCGCGACCTGCCGATCCGGATCGCCGAGCTGGGCCAGAACTGGCGCTTCGAGAAGTCGGGCGAGCTGGCGGGACTGATCCGGGTCCGCTCCTTCACCCTCAACGACGCCCACATCTTCTGCACGCCCGAGCAGCTGCGCGCCGAGATCCTGGCCGTGATGGACCTCGCGCGCTACTTCATGGAGACCCTGGGCGTGACCGAGATCACGCACCGGCTGTCGATCTGGGACGAGGATGACCGCGACCACTGGCTGGGCAGCGACGAGAACTGGCACAACGCCATCGAAGCCCTGCGCGGCGCCCTCGAGGAGCGCGGCATGGAGTACTTCGTGGGCAAGGGCGAGGCGGCCTTCTACGGTCCCAAGATCGACTATCAGGTACGCGACGCCGCCGGCCGCGAGTTCACCAACAACACGATCCAGGTCGACTTCGAGCAGCCGGAGCGGTTCGGCCTCGAGTATGTGGCCGAAGACGGTTCCCGGCGCCGCCCGGTGATGATCCACCGCGGGGCCTTCGGCGCCATGGAGCGCAT
>VBEO01000156.1 GCA_005881825.1 Chloroflexota bacterium
CTGTACCGGCGAGATCGTGGGCCGCTACGAGCAGGTGCTGCGCGCCGATGGGACGGTGGCGGGCGAGCGCTTCGTCGACGACGAAACCCGCATCGCCTGCCCCTGGCACGGCTGGGAGTACGACCTGGAGACAGGTGAGAACACAGCCGACCGTCGCTTCAAGCTGCGCCGGTTCGAGATCCGGATCCGCGACGGCGAGGCCTATGTCGTCGCCTGACGAGGTGTCTGATCTGCCCGAGCGAGAGCGGCGCCGGCTCTTCGGCGCGCTGGTCCGCGACTACGCGCAGCGCGGCTCCGAGGCCGGCCCGCCCTTCGAGGAATCCGAGGTGACGGCGACCGAGGTGGCGGTCACGGTGGCGGCCATGATGCGGGCGGTGGAGGTGACCAGCTTCGAGATGGCGGCGCTCTTCAATGTCTGACGGCAGCGACGGCCGGCGCCAGTTCTCCTTCCTGGCCAACGCGCGCAAGGAGGTGGCGCGCCGCGGCCTGGACGCGATCCCCGTCGTCGACTGCGACTGCCACGTCTACGAGACGACGGCGATGCCCGAGATCGCGGCCTACGTCCAGAACCCGGCCGTCCGGCGGCCATTCGAGCGCTACACGCAGTCGATGCTGATGCACGCCTTCCTGCCCGGCAACCTGGGCGACCGCATGGTCGCCGGGCGCATCAAGACCGACCTCGACCAGGTGCTGCCGGCCGGCGAATTCGAAGGCATGCACACGATCGCCGCCGGCCTGCTCAACTCCATGAACCAGATGGCGATCGACTACTCGATCCTCTTCCCGACCCCCATGCTGACGCTGGGCACGCATCCCCAGCGCGAGGTCGAGGTCGAGCTGGCGCGCGCCTACAACCGCTGGCTGGTGGAGCGCGTGCTGCCCGCCAGCCCGCGCATCAAGACCATGGCCTATCTGCCGCTCAGCGACCCGGACGCCAGCGTCGAGTTCATCGAGGAGTTCGGTGAGGCCCCTGGCGTGCTCGGCTTCATGGTCACCGCGGTGCGCTACCAACCGATCCACGAGAACCGATTCGTCAAGGTCTTCGCGGCGCTCAACGAGCGCGCCCTGCCGGTGGCCTTCCACTCCGGTCCCAACTGGAGCGACCGCCCCTTCGAGCAGATGAACCGCTTCCTGGGCGTGCACGCGCTGGGCTTCCCCTTCTACGCCATGATCCAGCTCACCAACCTGGTACTGAACGGCATCCCCGAGCGCTTCCCGAAGCTGAAGTTCATCTTCATGGAGGCCGGCCAGAGCTGGGTTCCGCTGCTGATCGCGCGCCTCGACAACGAGTACCGGCAGCGCTCATCGGAGGCGCCGCTGCTCAAGCGCCTGCCCAGCGAGTACATCCGGGAGATGTACTTCACGACCCAGCCGCTGGAGATGTTCGAGGAGTCCGAGCACACGCGCGCCATGTTCGAGGTCATGAACGGGGAGTCGCAGCTGCTGTACTCCTCCGACTACCCCCACCAGGACTTCGACCTGCCCACCCAGGTCTACGACCTGCCGTTCCTCTCCGACGCCGGGCGGCGCGCGATTCTGGGCGGCAACGCCCTCAAGCTCTTCGGCCTGCCTCTGCCCGAGGCCCCAGTTCAGACCGTGATGGGCACCGCCAGGGTCGAGTAAGCCGACTCCCGCATGTGTCCGTCGAGGCCCCAGCGGCGGCGGGCGGCACGTTCTTCTCCCACAGCGGCATGTATCGCTCCGGGTCGGCGCGCAGCGCGTCGTCGGCCCGGCGGAGAGCGCGGAAATAGCTCGCCAGCAGGTCCTGCGGGATGCTCGGCGAAACCCAGAAGAGCGTCCGGACCTCCCCCTGGGCCAGCTTGCGGAGGCCGTGCGCCTCGGCCATCGGGATCTCGGGGTCGAGCAGGTTGGCGACCTCGACCTCGCCGTCCAGCAGGGCCTGCAGGCGCTTGCCGGGACCGCCCACGTTCTCGACCTTGATGGCGGCCTTGGGTAGCACGGCCTCGAGCGTGCGCAGGGCGGTGAAGTGGCTGCCCGCCATCAGCCCCACGCCGACGGGAACGTCGCGCAGGTCGGACAGGCGCGCCAACTTGGAGTTCGGGCCCGCGAAGAACGCGTTGCGGGCGACGCCGTAGAAGTCGGGCACGAACTTGCCCATCCCCGCGCCCGCGTTGCAGATCGACCCCCACTCGCAGGCCGAGTTGGCGACTTCCTCGGCCTTCAGGAAAGGCGCGTCCTGCGGCCGCTCGAAGTAGCTGTCGGCACCGTGGCTGGAGACCTGGTGCATGACCTCGTCGAGGATCACCGGCTCCAGGCCTTCGGCCTGGAAATGCCCTTCTTCGAGCGCCACCCACTCGTGCAGGCGCATGAAGTGAGGCACGACTTTGATCGGCTTGAGTTCCCCCATGCCAGCGAGCTTACCGCTCCTCGTGCGCCGCATATCTGAGGGAGGCCAGCAGGATCAGGTCGATGAAGACGTGGGTGAGGCCGGCAAAGCCGGAGTCGAGCAGCGTGAACGGCTGGACCAGGAAAAGGTCGAGCAGCACCGCGACCTCGAAGGCGCGGTAGGCGCGCCGTCGCGACCGCCACAGCTGCACCACCCCGAAGATGGTTGCCTGGGCGGCGCCGGCCGCTGCGGCCAGGATCACCCAGACCGTCCAGCCCTTACCGGCGGCGGCCAGGCTCAGCGAGTAGACGACCGCTGCCAGCACGCCGACCAGCTGGAGGACGAAGCCCGCCGCCACCAGCCGCCGGAACCAGGCATGGACGGCCAGCCGCGCGTAGGTCATGCGCAGCCGGAGCACCGACGTATCCAGGCGCGACGGCTGGGCCAGGACCGGGGCCGCCTCGAACTCCCGGCGCAGAACAGGCACCAGCGGCTGGCTTGCGTCCGACGCTGCCAGCAGCGCCAGGGCGCGGGCGCGGGTGCCGCGCGTCAGGCGACCCAGCGCCAGTTCCTCGGCCAGTTCGAGTGCGTTGACCAGGTTCTCGCGCGGACTCAAGGGCTGGAACTGGCGCAGCCCGCGGGCGGCCAGGAAGAAGAGCACGAAGACCACGTAGATCAGCGCCGGGGCGGGCTTGAAGAAGTAGTTGTTGTCAGAGGTCAGGAACTTGCCCAGCTCGTCGATGAACAGGCCCAGGCCGGCGCCGCCCACCGCTGCGGCCACCCAATGGGCGCGCCAGGTCAGGAGCGCCAGCAGGATGCCGATGGCGATCGCCATCGCCAGGCCGCCCCAGAGCACGTGGGCGATGTGCAGGCCGTTGCCGCCCAGCTGCGGGTAGTGCGCGGCGGCCAGGTACACGCGCAGGCCGAGCACCGTCAGCACGGCCGTGATCAGGAAGGCTTCCAGGAAGCCCGTGCGCGCCCGGCGGATCACCGGCTGGCGACGAGCACTTCGAGCGAGTCGACCAGCCGCGGGCCGGGGCGGTTGAAGTAGGCGGAGCCGTCCAGCACCACCACGCGCTCGGCGCCGACGCGCTCGATCTGCGCCTGTACGCGGTCGGCCTCCTGCTGAGCGCGCGCGCGGTCGAAGCCGCAGGGCGCCAGCACCAGCAGTTCGGGCCGCGCGGCCGCGACCTCGTCCCAGCTGCCCGCCACCGAGGGCACGCCGGGACGGGCCAGCGGGTCGTCGATGCCGGCCAGGTCGAGCAGGTCGGGCGTCCAGTGGCCGGCGCGGTAGGGCGGGTCGAGCCACTCCAGGAAGACGCCCCGCACCCGCGGCCGCCGGCGCGCCTCGGCGGCGGCCCGCGCCAGCCGTTCGCGCAGCGCCTCCAGCAGCGGCGCCGGGTCGGCACCGGCGGCCTCGGCCAGCTCCTCGATGTCGGCCAGCACGTCCTCAAGGCTGTGCGGATGCTGGCGGATGATGCGCACACCCTCCAGCTCCTCTTCGACCTGGGAGGCGGGCACCGCGCAGACCCGGCAGACGTCCTGGGTCACCACCAGGTCGGGGTCGAGAGCGCGGATGGCGTCGGTGTCGACCTCGTATAAAGAGCGGCCCTCGGCCGCCGCCAGCGCCACCGCCGACTCGATGGCCGCGCTGTCGCGGCCGGCCAGCGCCAGGCTGGAGCGGGTGACGATCGGGCGCTGCGCGGCCTCGGGCGGGAAGTCGCATTCGTGGGTGACCGCGACCACCTGGTCGCCCAGGCCGAGCGCGAAGAGCGCCTCGCGCGGCCAGCTCGGTCCTTCGAACCAGTCCAGGTGCGACCACAGCTTGGGCAGCTCGGCCGAGTGGAAGACCTTGACCTCCTGGCGCGGGCCCTCGGGGTCGTACCAGAAGGCCGGATAGCCGTCCTCCTCGCCCCGCTGCCCCCGCACCCAGCCGTCCAGCCACTCGCCCGGCACGTCCGCCAGCAGGCGGTGGTTGACCTCGCCCGGGCGCAGGGTGCCGTACGCCGCCAGCAGGTGCTCGGTCTCCATGCAGGCGCGAAGATACGCCCGTGACGAAGCGGCCGCCGGTGATCGGCCTGGGCCCGCTGGTGGTGGCGTTGGCGGTGGCGGGCAGCGCGGTGATCGCTGGCTGGGCCTGGCTCACGGTCCGAGGTGGCGCCGGCTTCGAAGCCACGCTCGCCGTGGCGGCCGCCATGGCCGCCGCCTTCTACGTCGCCCTGCTGGCGGCGATCGCGATCCTGGACGCGCTGGCCTGGGCGGGCCACGGCCTGCCCTTCGTGCGCGTGCTGAGCGACCGACCGCCACGGCTGCGCCCGGACTGGCTGGTGCTCGCCGGCTTGGTGGCCGGGCTGGTGCTGGGCAAGAACCTCTGGCCGTGAGCGGCGCCCGGGTCGCCGGCGGCGTGCTGGCGCTCTACGTGCTGGTGCTGGCCGGCCTGCTCATGACCGGCGTCTACTACGCGCTGACCTTCGACCCGGGCCGCTGCAGCAGCCGGGGCGCGGTCAGCTCGAACGAGGGCACCCTGCTGGCGGTGCTGGCCGTGCTCAGCTTGGGGGCGGGCCGCCTCCTGGGCTACCTGCGGCGCTCCGCCCATACCGGCCCGGCCATGATCCCCCAGCGCATCAACGAGCAGGTCACGCCGGCGGTGATGTGGTCGCTGGCGGGATTTCTGCTGCTGATGTTCGTGCTGCTGCTGTACGAGACGGCCGCGCTGGCCGGCGTGGACGGGCTGCAGCCGATCTCCAGCTATGTGCGCTGCGCGGCGGCGCAGAGCCC